>NZ_CP155729.1:601666-902500 GCF_039724765.1 Sagittula stellata E-37
CCGCGAGCTGCCCGGTGTTCACGCCATCGAGCGCGGCCATCCATTGCGTGACCATGGGTTCCGGGCCGGATCGGATCGGCATGTAGAGGAGCGGCGTTTTCGCGCAGGCCAGGTAGCCGGGCACTACCGGGCCGCGGCGGGGCTCGAAGTTCGGTGTGCGGGTCAGGTTGAACGTATCCTGGCGGGAGAGTGCCTTCTGCATCTCGTCGAAGTTCTCGACCTTTTCGGACAGGGGTTCGGGGTTTTGCCGTTTCAGCGCGGTGTTCAGGCTGTCGAGCTGCGCGGAGCAGCCCAGCCAGCGTGCCAGCCCGTTCATCACCGAGACGTCCTGCAGGTCTTCGTAGCCGACGTAGAAGGCGGTCTGCGCCGTCGTTTGCAGGGTGTTCAGGATCTTCACCTGAAAGGCCTGGAGGCCGTTCACATGGGCCTCGAACTCTCGGGCGTCGAAGTGAGCCTTGGCCTCCTTGCGCTTCTTGACGTTGGTCAGTTTCCACTGGCCGGTGGCGCGGGCGATCTTCCACGACACGTAGCTTTCCACCGGGTTCCGCGTCAGCACGATCTTGGCGATCTTCGGGTCGGTCAGCAGCGTGTCGAGAATGCGCGGGTCGTGGTCGTGGAAATAGCGGAACCCGCCCAGCCCGCCCGGTGTCGCCACACGGATCTGGGTGAGCAGGCATTCCGGGTCGCGGTCGCGTTCCGACTGCACGATCCCCAGCACGTCCTCGGCGTTGGGGTAGCCGATGAAATGCGGGTTGAACGCTTCGCCGAGGCAGGACAGCCCGTCGAAGGCGTTGAGGTTGGCCTCGAGGAAATTGGAGCCGGTGCGCATTTCGGCGAAGACAACGAAGCAATCGAATTTGGGCATGGGTTATTTCTTTACGAGGTAGGGTTTGCGCGTGTTGCCCCGGGTGTTGCGCGGGGCGGGATCGACGGGGAAGTCGCCCATCAGGTAGGGGTGCATGCCCTGGTTCTTGAGGTTCTGGAGGAACTGGCCGAAGCCGGTCAGGTCTTCGAGGCGCGGGGCTTCGGCCAGGCGGCGCAGGGACTTCTGGCCGATCTCGTCGATGATGACCTGCAGCGGCTCCATCGGGCTTTCGATGAATTCGGCCATGGACCAGATGCGGATGCGGGCCTTCACGTCCGGGCTGCGCAGGGTGTCGAGCATCTTGCTTTCGACCTTCTGGAGGCGCGCGGCCTCTGCCCGGATGTCGGCGAAGTTGGCGTTGGACTTGAAGAGCGGCACGGCCCAGGCGCCGGAGATCACCGAGATCTGGGCGTTGGGGTCGCGGGAGACCGGCCAGAGGATCTCCGGGTTGTCGCGGGGCCCGTACTGGAAGCACTGCCGTTCGCCGCGCGTATTCCAGATCAGGTTGGTGAGGAACGCGCGGGGGTTGGCGTCGCGCAGCTTCGCATTGTCGGAAAGGGCGCCGTTGATCAGCGTCTGCCCGCCCGTGAACTCGGCCCTTTCGGGGGCGTAGAGGTGGCCGTGCACCTGCGCGCCGGTGGCGCGGGCCAACCATTGCTCGAAGTCGATGAACAGCTCGGAAAAGCCCTGGAACACGGAGTACTTGCCGGCGGTGACGCCGTTTTCCCAGCCGTAGTTAGGGAAGCGCGACTGCATGTAGAGGCCGGGACGCCCGCGGGTCCGTCGGTCCACCGCCTTGGCGAAGATGCGGTCGATCTTGCCGGGGTTCGGTTCCTGTCGCGACATGGCGCGGTTGGGGTCGGTGAGGAAGGCGTCGTACAACCGGTCGGCGTGCGGCCATATCTTGCGCGCGACGAAGCAGTCGGAGCGGCGCAAGAGTTGCAGGTGGTCGTCGTAGAAGATGTGCGGCTTGCCCTGAAAGTCGAACTTCGACAGCGTGAGCGAGCGGCTTTCGATCTGCGTGGAGTAGACCCGCGCAAGCGTCTGGAAGTAGCTTTCGTCCGGGATCCAGACGTGCCGGAAGTAGGCATCGTACCGGCGCCGCTCGGGATCGCCGAGGATGGCGGACAGCGTTTGCCGTGTCAGGCACCACCATTGCGACCCCATGTGCGGGACGATGCCGTTGGGAATGCGGCGCTTGTAGCCGACCATGCGCTGCAGTTCGACGAAGTTGTCGAAGAGCATCCGGTTCTTGCGCCAGGAGAAGGGGAAATGCAGCGTGAAGCGTTCGTGGTCCAGCCCGCCGACGGTCCATGGCACATCGGCGGTCGTGGCGCTTTCGATGAAGTCTGTGCGGGGGCGTTCGGCGAGGTAGCTGGTCAGTTCCTCCACCGGGCGGAGCGGCAGGCAGGACCCCGATGCAAGGTAGACATGGCGCACCTCCTCGAAGCTTTTCAGCATGAGTTCGGACGCGTCCTGCGCGGCGGCGACCAGCCCCCAGGTGCCCCATTCGCAGCGGTGGCGCTTGGAGAACAGGATGCCGGGCGTCTGCGACAGGCGCGCGCGGAAGGCGTCGTAGCTGGCACGCGGTACGGCGCTGTCGACGTGGATGACCACCGGGCAGCCGCCCTTCGCCCAGTGCAGCGCCATCTGTTCGGCGCGGTCGAAGGCGGTGTGGACCAGCATCACGATGCCGACGCTCATGCCCAGTTCCCCTTGGACATGATGCCGAGGATTTCGAGCTGGCGCCAGTTGATGTATTTCTCCGACCACTTGCACCAGAGGTCGGGATTGTCCTTCACGCCGTCCGCATAGGCGATGTATTCCCGGGACGCCCCGTAGTGCTGACGGCGATCAAGCTCCTCCTCGGCTTTCTTGCCGAAGGTGTCGAGGAACTTGGTATGCAAGAGCACGCCCGAGGCCTTTTCGCCGCCCCATTCGTCGTAGATCAGGTTCAGCCCGCGCGGCAGCAGGTTGTGGGTGGAGGACATGTAGGTATAGCGCCGGTTCCAACGGACCAGCGGGATCTTGTTCAGCGCCGGCGCGGCGTCCGGCATCGCGGTAAAGAACATGCGGGCCCGCGGGCCGCCCTGGATCCAGAGGTTGCCGAACTGTGCGTTCTTGGAGATCGTGTAGTTCCCGGCGTCGAACCAGTTCGCGATCTCAAGCGGGTCCTGCCCGGCGCTGTAGGGATGCAGGTCGATCCGCCCCTTTGGATACATGTCGAGCAGCATGGCCGAGAACGACTTGATCGAGGAGGCGTCGAGCCAGTCGGTCAGCGCGCGCAGGGGCCGGGTGTCGCAGAACGGGTACAGGAACAGCTCGTCCGGATCGACGGTCAGGCACCAGTGGTCGTGCCCGTATTTCATCAGGAGCCAGTTCATCCAGTCGACGCCGAAGCGCGACCGCTTGTAGCTGGCCCGGGTCGCCCAGACAGACACGTCCGGCTGGCGGCTCAGGTAGTCGAGCGAACCGTCGTCGCTGTCGTTGTCCACGAAGAGGAAGTGGTTCACTCCCATGTCGCGGTAATACTGCAGGAAGTATGGCAGGCGCACGCCCTCGTTGCGCTGGGTGGAGAACACCAGCAGGTCGGACGGGCGGATGTCGGATGTGCGGTCGGCAACGGGTCTCAGCTCGCGGCGTTTCCTGAACGCGCGAATGCGGCAGCGTCGCCTCCGCAGCCGCATCTTGTATGACTGCCAAGCACCCAACGTGTCTTGCCCTTCTCATCGCCCGGGGTCCCGGTCGAATGCCTCTGCTCCGGCTATCAGAGGTGCCTTAAGACTGCCTTGAAATGGTCGTCCCACGTCGGGGGTTCCATGGGGGGCTGCGTCGCGACGCCTGCCTTGTGGTCTTGTGCCAGCTTCCTGATCGCCTTTATCCACAGATAACGGTCATTGACGTCCGCGTAAACGGGGTAGTCTCCCAGAATCTCGCGGAAGATCGGAAGATCGTTGCAGATCACGGGCACCCCCATCACGGCGGCTTCCATCGGCGGCAGGCCGTATCCTTCGTTGAACGAGGGGAAGAGCATTCCGGTCGACCCCTTCACGAGGCTGAAGGCCTCTTCGTCACTGGCATTGTTGTATTCGAAGACATGGGGGGGGCGCGCGTCCAGCCGTTCGAAAAGCTCATCCACGCCCCAGCCGCGCCGCCCGACGATCACGAGATCGGCCTCCGGAATTTCCGGCCAGATATCGAGCAGCAGGCGATGGTTCTTTCGGACCTCGATGGTGGACAGGATGACGAAATAAGGTCTGCCGCCCGGCGGCGTGGCGGGCCGGATGTCGGGCAGGTCAATTTCGACACCCAGGTGCGCGGTCACCGTCCGGGGTGTGAACGGTGCCGCGTGCCGGAGCACGTTCTGTCGCGTGAACTCGGAAATGCAGATGGTGATGTCCGAGTATTTCATCATGCGCTGAAAGAAATCGTCGAACATTTCGGTGACCCTGCCCACGCAGAATTCCGGATGATCGAGCGGTATCGTGTCGTAGATCATCGTGATGATCTTGCCGTCGAGCGTCTTGAGCGTGTCGAGAAGGCGCCGGGTCGGGGCCTTCTGTCCCAAGTTGAAGTACTGCATCCCGGTCCCGACGCGTTTCTTCAGCATCCGTTCAAGCCCCCGTGCCGGGGAGCGGGCAAGGGCCGCGCGGCGCATGTCGGACTCGGCGGCGGCGAGGTTGGGTTTGTACTTGCGCCGGATGCGCGACAGCAGATCGGGCTTGCCCCAACGGTTGTCCCGGATCCGGTCACGCAGGTCCGCGCAACCGGATCGGTCCAACAGGATGTAGCCCGCTGCCGTGCGGACGATGCCGAACAGCGGCACTGACGTATCCCGAACGAAATGATCGAGGTAACAGTATATGACGCGGTCGATGCCGGTGGTGCGGAAACCGGCCCGCGCGATCAACCGCGTCAGGTCGAGCAGTCTTGTCATTATTTGCCTTTGAACCGGGGCGCCTGAGCGCGCCCCAATTTATTTATCGTAGTGCCCGTTCCTGTGCCAGCGCCATGCATCCGCGATCATCTGGGGCATCGTGGACCGGTGGGCCACCCATTCCAGCTCTTCGTGGGCGCGAACGGAGCCGGAGACCAGCTTCGTCGCATCGCCGGCACGGCGCGGCCCCTCCGAACAGGGGACTTCGGCGTTGGTGACGGTGCCCGCGGCGGTGATGACCTCGCGCACCGAGAACCCCTTGCCGGTGCCCAGGTTGAACACCCGGCTGCCCTTGCCGTCCTTGAGCCACTTCAGCCCCAGCACGTGCGCGTCCACGAGGTCGCAGACATGCACGTAGTCGCGGATGCAGGTGCCGTCCGGCGTGTCGTAGTCGGTGCCGTTCACCGTCAAAGCCGGGCGCTTGCCGTCGACGGCTTCCAGCATGACGGGGATCAGGTGGGTTTCGGGACGATGGTGTTCGCCGATTTCGCCCTCCGGGTCGCCGCCCGCCACGTTGAAGTAGCGGAAGATGACGTGGCGCAGCCCGTAGGCGGCACCGAAGTCGCGCAGGATGTCCTCGACCGCGCGCTTCGACGCACCGTAGGCGTTCAGCGGTTCCTGCGGCGTGTTTTCGTCGAGCACGACGTTGTCGTGTTCGCCGTAGGTCGCGCAGGTGGAGGAGAACACGAAGTCGAGGCAGCCGGCTTCGACCGCCGCCTCGATCAGGGTCAGTGAGCCGCAGACATTGTTGCGCCAGTACATGCCGGGCTTGGCCATGGCCTCGCCCACCTGGCTGAGTGCCGCGAAGTGCATGACGGCTGCGGGTTCGTATTTGCGGAACACCTCGTCCAGTCGGGCGCGGTCCATCAGGTCGCCCTGTTCGAAGGGGCCGAACTTCACCGCGTCCTGCCAGCCGGTGACGAGATTGTCATAAGTGACAGGTGTATAGCCCGCAGCCTTCAGCGCCTTGCAGGCATGGCTGCCGATGTACCCGGCTCCGCCGGTAACCAGAACGTTAGTCACTGTCCTATTCTGCCGCCTTGCGAGTGGACATCAGTTCCTGGAGATAGCCTTCCAGTTCATCTCGGAGGTCGTCGCGGGCGAGGCCAAAGGCGACGGTCGCCTGCAGGAAGCCCGCCTTGGAGCCGCAGTCGAAGCGCTGGCCACGGAAGCGGAAGCCGTAGACGCCGCCGTCCTCCTTGTCGATTTCCTGAGCGATCGCGTCGGTAAGCTGGATCTCGCCGCCGGCGCCGGCCTGCTTCGAGTTGAGGTTCTTGAAGATCTGCGGCGACAGGATGTAGCGGCCGATCACGGCAAGGTTGGATGGGGCGTCCTTCGGCTCCGGCTTTTCGACCATGCCCTTCACCTTGACCATGGAGCCCATGTCTTCCGCGACGTCGAGCACACCGTAGGCTTTGGTCTTCTCCTGCGGGACTTCCATCGCCGCGACCATGTTGCCGCCGGTTTCCTCGTAGGCCTCGACCATCTGCTGGAGGCAGGGCTTTTCAGAGGCGATCACGTCATCGGGCAGCATCACGGCGAAAGGCTCGTTGCCGACCAGTTTGCGCGCGCACCAGATCGCGTGGCCGAGGCCGAGCGCCTTGTGCTGGCGGATGTAGGCGATCTCGCCCGAGTCCATGTTGGTGGACTTGAGGATGCTCAGCAGATCGTCCTTGCCCTTTTTCTTCAGCTCCTGCTCAAGTTGCGGGGCGTGGTCGAAGTAGTCTTCGAGCGCGCCCTTCCCGCGGGACGTGACAAAGATGAACTCCTTGATGCCTGCGGCACGGGCTTCGTCGATTGCGTACTGGACCAGCGGACGGTCCACGAGCGTCATGATCTCTTTCGGGACGGATTTCGTCGCCGGAAGGAAACGGGTTCCGAGGCCTGCAACCGGGAAAATTGCTTTGGTGACCTTTTTGGGCATCCGGATGCTCCTTTATTTTGCTATCGGATGGTCATTTTGAAATCGGTGTCGTGTAGCTGACCGGACCATCGCGCTTAACCAGTCAAAATGCCAGTGGCTCGGCCCCAAGTTATGGCACATTTCGTGTGGTTGCACCAATAAATGGGCACATTAACCACGAACCTTTTGTGTCCGCAGCACTTCCGAGTCAACCCTGCGTTGATGGCTCCATGGTTGCCATAAGGGCCCCTTCCTGACGCTACGTCCAAAGAGCCCGCCGGTCTGCTCCCAGACACCCGTATCGGTGAACCTCACACGGTGAAATCGGGCGCCGGGGCTGAGGATGTAGAGAGAAACGATGGCCCCCTGGGCGGCTTTTTCGGCTGCCGTCCGGCGGAGTTGCGCGGCCTGCCATGTCCGGCCAGACAGCCTGACACGTGGCGCGCCGGGCCGCCCGGGATAGGGCAGGAAGCCTTGCGCGGCACGGGGGATCTCGGGGCAGCGCTCAAGGATGCGTTCCGCGCCGTCGCGACCGCCCCGCTCCAGCCCGCGCATGAGGCGGCGGACGCCCATCGGATCGAGCGGACCGCGCTGCATGTAGCCCAGAAGGCGCTTGCGCTGGTCGTGGACAAAGCCGTCCCACGCGGCGGCTCGCGCGTTCGACGGGCAGTGCTTGCGCAGGAACGCCTGTTGCGAGGCGCCGATCTCGGTCAGGTCGCGCGGGGTGCGGTCGGAGGCGCGGCTGGCGCTTTCAGCGAATCCGTGATGCACCTGCGCCAGAGGGACGATGGCGGTGGCCAGCCCGCGCTGCGCCAGCCGCAGGTTCACGTCGGTTTCGTCGAGAAAGTAGCGGAAGGCCGGGTCGAAGCCGCCCATCTGTGCCAGCACGTCACGGCGCAGTGCCATGTTGGTGCCCTCGGTCTTGATCGCGCGGTCGGGGGTGGGGTGCAGTACGGTGGGTTGCATATCCGACACGTCGAGCGGCGTGGCCTGACCGGTGGCATCCGCCGTGCGGGCGGTCCACTGAAAGGTGATGCCGTTGCGCCCTATCACGAAGCCCCCGGCGGCAGCGATGTCCGCGGTCTCGAACGGAGCGGCGAGATGGGTCAGCCAGAGCGGTTCGGGCACGGCGTCGTCGTCGATGAAGGCGACCACTTCTCCGGCGGCACGGGAAATCCCGAGGTTGCGGGCCGCCGAGATGTTCGGTTCGTCGTAGGCGACCTGCTTGATCTGGTCTGCGTCGGGGCGCCGCGCCAGCGCCGCCAGCCCGTCAGGGCAGGCGACGACGATGACTTCGTAGCTGGGATAGTCGAGCTGCGAGATGCCGGTCAGGCACCGCATGAGGGCCGCGGGCCGGTGCCTGCTGACCACCACGATGCTGACCGGCAGGACCATGTTCAGCCCTTCTTCAGGTCGACCCCGGGCGCGTAGGCGATGAAGAACGGGTTGGCGAAGCCGTCCTTGCCGTAGGACAGGGGCGAGTGGTCGTCGAAACGCACGACCCGGCCACCGGCGCCCGCCAGAACGGCGTGACCGGCTGCGGTATCCCATTCCATCGTGCGGCCGAGACGCGGGTAGAGGTCCGCCTCGCCGGTGGCAACAAGGCAGAACTTCAGAGAAGAGCCCGCAGAGGTCATGTCCTTGACGTTGTAGAGCGCGATGTAGTCGTCGGTGGCCTGATCGCGGTGCGATTTCGACGCCACGACCATCAGGGAGTCGTTGCTCGGTTCGGTCACGCGGATCTGCTTGGTCTCGCCGGGGGTGGCCGGGTCGAAGGGGCCGATCTCCTCGACCGAGTGGCCGACGGAATTGGTGTAGAACATGCGGCCCTTGGCGGGGGCATAGACCACGCCGCGGGTCGGCACGCCGTCCTCGACCAGCGCGATGTTCACGGTGAAGTCGCCGCGCCGCTTGATGAACTCCTTGGTGCCGTCCAGCGGATCGACGATCAGGAAGGTCATGGCCGACGTGTCATGAGAGTCGGCCTGTTCCTCGGTCACGAGCGCGACATCGGGGAAGACCTCGCGCAGGCCGGCAGAGATCAGGGCATCGGCGGCCTCGTCGGCCTCTGTCACGGGGGAGGCGTCGGATTTCGTCTTCACCTCGAAATCGGGCGAGTCGTAGATTTCCATGATCTTGTCGCCCGCTTCGAGGGCGAGACGGCGCATGACGTTCATCAGTTCCGAATAGTTCATGGAAAGCTCCTTTCGCGCACGGCCCCGCGTCCGGCGGCGATTTATTGATTTGCAACGCTACTGGCCTTATGCTGCCGTTTACAAAGAACGGCAAGGATGCCGCAGGATATGGCAGAGCAGAGCGCTGCAAAATGCACGCGCATCACGGAGCAGGCCTATGTTTCAATCAACGACGCGACCGAAGTCCAGCCTGGGCTCGGCGCTGAACATCGCAGAACTGGTTTACCACAACTCGGTTCGCGCGGTGCGGAAGGCGCATGGCAACGCCTTCATGGCCATCTTCATGAACATGCTGCAGTCGATCATCTTCGTGCTGGCCTTCTATTTCATGTTCAAGATCATGGGGATGCGCAGCGCGGCGCTGAGGGGCGACTTCATGATCTACATCATGACGGGCGTCTTCCTCTACATGACGCACACCAAGACGATGGGCGCGGTCGCCGGATCGGAGGGGCCGGCCAGCCCGATGATGCAGCACGCGCCGATGAACACCGCCATCGCCATCGCCGCAGCCATGGTTTCGACACTCTATATCCAGGTGCTGTCGTTGTTCGCGATCCTCTTCGTCTACGACGTGGCCTTCAATCCCTTCGTCATGCAGGAGATCTACGATCCGATCGGGTGCCTGGCGATGCTGCTGCTGTCGTGGTTCTCGGGGGCGGCGATCGGCATGGTGGTGCTGGCGGTCAAGCCATGGTTCCCGACGCCTGTCAGCATCCTGTCCACGGTTTACCAGCGGGCGAACATGATTGCGTCGGGCAAGATGTTCGTGGCCAACACGCTGCCGGGCTACATGCTGGTGATGTTCGACTGGAACCCGCTGTTCCACACCATCGACCAGTCGCGCGGCTATGCCTTCGTCAACTATGTGCCGCGCAATTCAAGCTGGGAATACGCCTTCTACCTGTCTATCGTCCTGGTGATGATCGGGCTGATGGGGGAGTTCTACACCCGCAAACATGCCTCGGTTTCCTGGGGCGCGCGGCGCTGAGGACGGACGCGCCCCGGCCACGGGAAGGCAGGGACGATGCGTGCAATTCTGGCAATTTTGGTGACTTTCTGGACGGCGGTCGCCGCCGTGGCGCAGGACGGGACGCTTCCGGCGTTGCACAGGGTGACCGGCGTGGCTGCGGACGACGTGCTGAACGTGCGGGCGGGCCCTTCGGCGCAAACCGAGATCGTGGGCACCCTTGCGCCGGATGCCACGGGGGTCGGCGTTGTGCGGACGGAGGGCGGCTGGGGGCTGGTCAACGCGGGCGAGCGGGCGGGCTGGGCGTCCCTCCGGTTCCTGGAGGCGGAGCCGGGCGGCACGTTGGCCGAGGCTGGCGCGCTGCGCTGTTTCGGGACAGAGCCGTTCTGGAGCCTGAAGATCGCACCCGGTGCCGAAGCCGTCCTGACCTCGCCGGAGAATATGGACGGCGCAGCCTATGAGGTCGGTGAACTGCGCCGCATGCCCGCTGCGCTGGAGAAATACCTGGTCGATGGCAGTGGTCCGGAGGGTGCGGTTGCGGCAATCATCCAGCGCGCCGCCTGCAACGACGGCATGTCGGACCGGGCGTTCGGGCTGGACGTGTCGGTGGTGCTGTCGGGCGGGGATCGGCGGGTGCTGTCCGGCTGCTGCACGCTGGGCGATTGAGCCGCCGCTTTACGGGCGCCCCGACTGGCGGCCCTTCGGGCACCAGCGGCCCACCCTCCAAGCCACGGCCCGTGACGGTTCAGGTGACGACGCGCAGGGTCAGGTTGAGTCGTCCGCCATCGGGAAAGAGCGTCGAGGTGCCGGGGCGCAGCCGGTCGATGCCGTGGAACGCCCGGCGGGACGGGCCGGTCAGCAGCACGAGGTCGCCGGACGCCAGCCAGACGGAGCGTGTGGGGTCGCGGCGGTTTTCTCCGCCCATGCGGAAAAGCGCGTCGTCCCCCAGCGAGACCGAGAGCACTGGGCAGTCGTAATCCTGTTCGTCCACGTCCTGGTGCAGACCCATGCGCGCGTCTTCGGCGTACCAGTTGATAAGGCAGCATTCCGGCGGGCGCGGACTGTCGGCGTATGTGTCCCAGAGCGCCATGATGCTGTCGGGGATCGCGGGCCAGGCGGTGCCGTTCGGGTGCGTTTCCTCGTAGCGGTAGCCTTTGGTGTCGCTGATCCAGCCGAACCGGCCTGCCGCGCTCATCCGCACCGACATCGGGCCGCGCCGCGTGCGGGGCCGGAAAAGCGGGGCCTGTTCCAGCACCTTGCGGACATCGGCCACAACCCGTTCCTGCGTGGTGCGATCGAGGGCTGCGGGGAAAATCTCGAAACCTTGGTGGGAAATGCGATCCATGCGTCACATCTGGCGCCTTGAAAACGGTCTGCCAAGGATTTGTCGCGTATTCATCGCCCCACAAGGCCCGAATCCACGCAAATTGGCCCGTCGCGGACGCTTGGCAAAGGGGGAGGGCCTCCTTATATACCCTCCGAACGCGCTGGCGGGGCCACCGCCCGCGTCAACCAATGCGGGGCGCGGATGCCGAAACGGGTCCAGGGCCTCGCGGTATCGCCTGAACTTGATAAAGGGATCGAAGACATGGGTAAGGTAATTGGCATCGACCTCGGGACCACCAACTCCTGCGTCGCCATCATGGATGGCAGCCAGGCCCGGGTGATCGAAAATGCCGAAGGCGCGCGGACGACGCCTTCGATCGTTGGTTTCACCGAAGACGAGCGGCTGGTCGGCCAGCCCGCGAAGCGTCAGGCGGTGACGAACCCGGAGAACACCGTCTTTGCCGTGAAGCGCCTGATCGGCCGTCGCACCACCGACGCCGAGGTGACGAAGGACAAGGACATCGTTCCGTACAAGATCGTCGACGGCGGCAACGGCGACGCATGGGTCGAGATCCGCGGCGAGAAGTATTCGCCCAGCCAGATCTCTGCGTACACGCTGCAGAAGATGAAAGAGACCGCCGAGTCCTATCTGGGCGAGGAAGTCACGCAGGCGGTCATCACCGTTCCGGCGTACTTCAACGACGCTCAGCGTCAGGCGACGAAGGACGCGGGCAAGATCGCCGGCCTCGAAGTGCTGCGCATCATCAACGAGCCGACGGCGGCCGCGCTGGCCTATGGTCTGGACAAGAAGGATGCGAAGACCATTGCCGTGTATGACCTCGGCGGCGGCACCTTCGACGTGACCATCCTGGAGATCGATGACGGCCTGTTCGAAGTGAAATCTACCAACGGCGACACGTTCCTCGGCGGTGAAGACTTCGACATGCGGATCGTCAACTACCTCGCGGACGAGTTCAAGAAAGAGCACTCCGTCGACCTCCGCAAGGACAAGATGGCGCTCCAGCGTCTGAAGGAAGCGGCCGAGAAGGCGAAGATCGAGCTGTCGTCCGCGACGCAGACCGAGATCAACCAGCCGTTCATCTCGATGGGCTCCGGCGGCACGCCGCTGCACCTCGTGATGAAGCTGACCCGCGCGAAGCTGGAAAGCCTCGTCGGCGATCTCATCAAGGCGTCGATCAAGCCGTGTCAGGCGGCCCTGAAGGACGCGGGCCTGACCACCTCCGACATCGACGAGGTCGTTCTGGTCGGCGGTCAGACCCGTATGCCGAAGGTCATGGAAGAAGTGACCAAGTTCTTCGGCAAGGAGCCGCACAAGGGCGTGAACCCGGACGAAGTCGTCGCCATGGGCGCCGCCATCCAGGCCGGTGTTCTGCAGGGTGACGTCAAGGACGTGGTTCTGCTCGACGTGACGCCGCTGTCGCTGGGTATCGAAACGCTGGGTGGCGTGTTCACCCGCCTGATCGACCGCAACACGACGATCCCGACGAAGAAGTCCCAGGTCTTCTCGACCGCAGAGGACAACCAGAACGCCGTGACGATCCGCGTGTTCCAGGGTGAACGCGAGATGGCTGCCGACAACAAGATGCTCGGCCAGTTCAACCTCGAGGATATCCCGCCGGCACCGCGCGGCATGCCGCAGATCGAAGTGACCTTCGACATCGACGCCAACGGCATCGTGTCCGTCGGTGCCAAGGACAAGGGCACCAACAAGGAACAGAAGATCACGATCCAGGCGTCTGGCGGTCTGTCGGATGAGGACATCGACCGGATGGTCCGCGAAGCCGAGGAAAACGCCGAAGGCGACAAGGCCCGCAAGGAGCTTGTCGAGGCGAAGAACCAGGCGGAAAGCCTCATCCACTCGACCGAGAAGTCGATCGAGGAGCATGGCGACAAGGTCGATCCGTCGACCATCGAAGCCATCGAGCTGGCGGTTGCCGCGCTGAAAGACGATCTGGAGAAGGACGACGTTGCAGCTGACAAGCTGAAGTCGGGCATCCAGAACGTCACCGAAGCGGCGATGCGTCTTGGCGAGGCGATCTACAAGGCGCAGGCCGACGGCGGCAGCGACGACGTGGACATGGGTGGCGACACCGGTGGCAACACGTCGGCCGACGACAATATCGTCGATGCCGATTTCGAGGATCTTGACGACAACAAGCGGGCCTGAGGCACGCGCCCGGAAACACAGGAGGGGCCGGTCCGGATGCCGGGCCGGCCCCTTCGTTCTGACCGAGGGTCAGACTGTTCGGGCCGAGAGGAGGACTTGAATGTCCAAGCGTGACTATTACGACGTGCTCGGGGTCAAGAAGGGCGCCTCTGCGGAAGAGCTGAAGAAGGCCTACCGGGCCAAGGCCAAGCAGCTGCACCCGGATCGCAACAAGGACGATCCTGACAGCGAAGCACAATTCAAGGAAGTGAACGAAGCCTACGACGTCCTGAAGGACGCCGACAGGAAGGCTGCGTACGACCGTTTCGGACATGCGGCCTTTGAAGGCGGCATGGGAGGCGGACCGCGTCCCGGTGGCGGTGCGCAAGGAAACGCGGATTTCGCCAGCGCCTTTTCGGATGTGTTCGACGATCTGTTCGGCGACTTCATGGGCGGACGTCAGGGGGGACGCCAGCGCGCAGCGCGCGGCGCCGACCTGCGTTACAACCTGCGGATCAGTCTCGAAGACGCCTTCAACGGCATGGCCAAGACGATCAACGTGCCGACGTCCGTCCAGTGCGGTGTCTGCAACGGCACCGGCTCGGAGGGCGGCTCCGAACCCACCACCTGCCCGACCTGTTCGGGGATGGGCAAGGTGCGCGCGACGCAAGGGTTCTTCACGGTCGAACGGACATGCCCGACGTGTTCGGGCATGGGGCAGATCGTCAAGAACCCCTGTGGCAATTGCCATGGTGCGGGCCGCGTCCAGAAGGACCGGGCGCTGTCGGTCAACATCCCCGCCGGGGTGGAGACGGGCACGCGGATCCGGCTGGCCGGCGAAGGCGAGGCTGGGATGCGGGGTGGCCCTCCGGGCGACCTGTACATCTTTATCGAGGTGGAGTCGCACAAGATCTTCGAGCGTGAGGGCACGGAACTGCACTGTCGCGTCCCGGTGTCGATCACCGCGGCGGCGCTTGGCGGCGACATCGAGGTGCCGACCATCGACGGCGGGCGGTCGCGCGTGAAGATCCCGGCGGGGTCGCAGTCCGGGCGCCAGATGCGTCTGCGCGGCAAGGGGATGCCTGCCCTCCGGGGCGGCGGGGCCGGTGACATGTTCATCGAGCTTGCTGTGGAAACACCCGTCAACCTGACCGCGCGCCAGAAGGAACTGCTGAAGGAATTCGACGAGCTGTCCGAGGACAATAACCCGGAAAGTTCCAGCTTCTTCAGTTCGGTCAAGAACTTCTGGGATTCGATGAAGGGCTGAAGCCGCAAAGGGTGCTCCGGCCATGCCATGGCGCCGGGGTTGTGCAAGATACGAGGGGCGGGGTGGTTCATCCACCTCGCCCTTTTCGTTCGAGACAGGCCCTGACCGGAAAATCGTCGTCAGTCGAAGCACTTGGAACGAATTCAAACGCCACGGGGTTCAGACTACAGTCCTTCACAGAGGCACTGGGAGCGAAAAAGCGGATGTTCGACTGGATCACGAGCCTTATCGACAGCATGGGTGCGTTTGGCGTCGCCTTGCTGATGTTTCTGGAAAACGTGTTCCCGCCGATCCCGTCCGAACTCATCATGCCGTTGGCCGGGTTCAACGCCGCGCGAGGCGACATGTCGCTTTGGCTGGTGATCGTGTCCGGCAGCATCGGGTCGCTTGCCGGGGCGTATCTCTGGTACTGGATGGCGCGCAAGATCGGGTTCGACCGGGTGTGCAGCCTGTCTCGCAAACACGGGCGCTGGCTGTCGATCTCTCCCGATGAGCTGGACCGGGCGAACGGCTGGTTCGACCGGCACAAGGGCAGCGCCGTTCTGATCGGGCGCCTGATCCCCACCGTTCGAACGCTGATCTCCGTGCCCGCCGGGGTGCGCCGGATGCACAGGGGCAAGTTCCTGGCCTACAGCGCGATCGGCACCTTCGCCTGGACAACGGCGCTGACGATGGCGGGGTATTGGCTGGAAAGCGGGTATGACGTGGTGTCCCAATGGCTCGATCCGGTGTCGACAGCGGTCGTGATCGGCTTGGTGGCGATCTACGTCTGGCGCGTGGCCACCTACTATCGCCGCAATCCGCGGGATGGGGATGCCTCTGGCAAGGTCGAGGAGACCGGTTAACCGTCTGTTCATCGCCCACGGTGCAGCCTTGCGCCATGACCCGTGGGCGATCCTTCTCCGACTCGCAGGCGGCGCTCTTCGATCACGAGGAAGCGCCGGTCACTGCCCCTACGGCCAAGCTGCCTTCCTATATCAAGGACCATCGCGCCCGGTTGAGGGAACGGTTTCTTGCGGGCGGACCGGATGCCTTGCCGGACTACGAGATGCTGGAGCTGGTGCTGTTCCGGGCGATCCCGCGCCGCGACGTGAAACCCGTGGCGCGGCAGTTGCTGGAGGTGTTCGGCGACTTCAACGGCGTCCTGTCGGCCCCCGCCACCCGTCTGGCAGAGGTCAGCGGCGTGGGGGAGGCGGTTGTCTGCGAGCTGAAAATCGTTGAGGCGGCGGCGCATCGGCTGGCCCGGTCGCGGGTGATGCAGAAGCAGGTGCTGTCCAGTTGGGACGCGCTGCTGGCGTATTGCCAGACCGCCATGGCCCACGGCGAGATCGAGCAGTTCCGGGTGCTGTACCTCGACCGCAAGAACGTGCTGATCGCCGATGAGCGGCAGGCGCGCGGCACCGTGGATCACGTGCCTGTCTACCCGCGCGAAGTGGTCAAGCGGGCGCTGGAACTGAACGCCTCGGCGCTGATCCTCGTCCACAACCATCCCTCGGGCGACCCGACGCCATCGGCTGCGGACATCGACATGACGGTGCAGATACAGGCGGCGGCAGAGGTCATGGGCATCGTGGTGCACGATCATCTCGTGATCGGCAAATCGCGGGAGCTGAGCTTTCGCTCGGAGGGCCTGCTTTAAGGGCCTGTCAGAGCGTCACTTCACCCACACCTCGACCCGCCGGTTGACCTGACGCCCCCAAGAGGTGTCGTCGCAGGCCATGGGCATCGCTTCTCCGAAGGCGTCGAGCGCCAGTTCGAAGCTGGTCAGGTCGGCGGTCTCGGCGGTGACCTCCACGGCGGACTTCACCGCCTCGGCGCGGCGGCGGGCGATGGCCAGATTGGCGTCGGCCGGCCCCGCCCCGTCGGAGAAGCCGACGAACAACAGCTTGCGTCCGTCATAGCGCCCGGCCTCAAGGTCATGCGCCAGTTGCAACACGTTCGAGCGCGACTGCGCATCCAGCCTGGATGAGCCCGTCTCGAACCGGAAGGAGGTCGTCAGGCGGCGCATGGGCGCCAGAGTGCCGGTCAGACGCTGCAAGGTGGCCAGCCCGTTTGCGCCTTGCGCCGTGAGGATGGCATTCGACAGGCGATCCCCCTGAAGGTCGGCGCTGATCTCTTCGGCGGCCTGGTCGACGAAACCGGCGCGGCGGATGACGATCTGGGCCTGCGGGCTGCGGGTGAAACGCAGGAAGTCGCGCGCCAACGCCGGCAGCCGCCGGGCGGGTACGTATAGAAAGGCAGGGGCGGTCAGCGGGTAGTCCTCGGTCTTCACCGTCCGGCGGGCAGCGCGCATCCGGAAGCCGCAGGGGCCGGTCAGATCCAGCGCCTTGGCGTTGCCGACATCAGAGAAGCTGGCCAGTCCGATACCGAAGGGATCGCGCGTCACCGCCGCCGCCAGTGTCGTGTTGGAGCGGTGTCGCTCGGCAGGGCCGAGTTTTGCGCGGGCGGGCTGGAGCAACCTGTCCTCGATGCCCTGCGCCAGCCCGGACGCCTCGTCGCGCATGTGGACGGTGATCGGGGCGTCGGGTCCGCCAAAGACCTGCCAGTTCGACTGGCTGCCGGACAGGATGGCTACGAGATCGGACATCGACAGGGAGGAGACCGGGTTGCCCGGGGCGACAATCGGCACCACCGCGTCCAACGCAAGCACGGTCGAGCGATTGGAGAGGGTCAGGTCGCCCAGTCCCACTTCTCGCGCGCGGCGGGCCTCTTCCCGACGGATTTCGCGCAGGGCCATGACGATGTCGGCATCGTCGGCCAGGAGATCGGCAAAGCCCTCGTCGGTGTTCGAGACATGCACATGGAACCGTCCCACGATCTTGCCGGTGCCGTTGCTGCTCAGGTCGTAGCGAAAGTGGGTGTCGTCGACGTTCGTTCGTTCCGCCGACATGGCATTGCGCAGGGCGAAGGCCTCGATCAACGCGGGGAGGAGAACGCGCCCGATGGTGGCTGAGCCGGACACCTCGATCTCTGCCACGTAGTCGACAAGCGAGGGGCACCCGATCCCGGTGCAGCTGACGCCGGAGCCGTCCACCGTCAGCACGCCGAACTGGGTGTCGATGCGGTAGAACTCGCCGTCGAAGCCCAAGAGGTTGCCGCTCAACTCGATGGAGCCGTCGCGGGACCGCAGCACGATATCCTGTGCAAAAGCCGAAGCGGCCTGCATGAAAAGGAAAAGTGCGGCGAAAACCGCCGCACGTCTGATCGTCATGAAGGTCCTCGTCAGCCTAGCCGCTACCTCGCGGCGATTGTCAGGTCTTCCACAAGGTTTTTCAACACCAGAAAGTCACCTGTTCTTGCGCAGTCGGGCATATCGAGCGTCAGGTTTCGGGTCCGCAGCTTGGCATCGGCGCGCAGTTCCAGTGTCTGCGCCTCGACCGGCGTGTCGCAGTTCGTCGCGGTGATCTCGGCCTCGACCGTCAGGTGCACGTCGCCGTCGCGCTGTGCCGTGCCGGTGGGGAAGGTATACACCTCTGCCCGCAGCGCATCGGGAGCATCGGAATGGCCAAGTGCGGTCATGAAGCCGCCGATCCCCTTCGCGGCGGCACCGAGGTCGCCAGCGGCGCCGGACCAGACGTGGCCGGGGCCGAAATACTCCTCGGTGAATTCGCGGGCGTGCAGGCCAAGACCGGCATCGCCTTTCCACTGTACCACGACACGGTCGTAGAAGGGCAGGGAGGACACTTCGGTCATGGCCGTCGCACCGTCGCCGGAGGCGAAGCTGGCAATGAAGAGCGCGTTTTCGGCCAGCGCGGGAACGGTCACGTCCAGGTTGCCGCTGGCATCGGTCACATCCGTGAACATCATGCCCTGATGGTGCAGGGTCACGCGTTCGGACCCGTTGCAGGGCGCAGAGAGCGTCAGGTCGACCATTGCGCCTGCGGTGGCCTCCGCCGTCATGGAGACGCCGCAGCTTGCGACGGGCGCGGGGGCCCGCGACGGAGCGGCCATATTTTCCAGAGCGCTGTCGTCCGCGGCGGCCAGGGTGATGACGGATTGAGCCTCAGGCTTCGGTTCCGCGGCGCGGGGCGTTATCGCGGGGATGCCGGTCATCATGGCAAGCGCGGGCGCATCCGCCAGGGCGGCGGGCGCCGGGCTGGTGGTGCCCGTATCCTCTGCCATAGGCGAGCGCGCGGCGCCGACGTTGCCGGAGGACGTGGGTGTCACACCGGTCACTGCGATTTCTTCCATCGTCGGGATGAGCGCCTGATGTTGTCCGGGCAGGGCCATCCCGTATTGCATGATGTAGCCGATCCCCAGTGCACAACTCAGGGTGATGCCGCCAAGCGCGAGGCTTTTCTTGTGGTTTTTCGTCAGTTCCAGCAGCTTGGACATTCCTTGGCTCCTGTCCTTTGGGGTCGGGGACGAAAATCGCTCGGAAACGTGGCCATCTTTGGGCTGCAAGGCGGACAGATCGCGGCGTTTCACCTATTTGGCAAAAAAATTAAGGAATTGTCACGGTATGTCGCTTGAAACGAAAGGGTGCCCGCAGGACACGGACACCCCTTTCTTAACCATTTGCGACTCGGGTCAGGTCAGGCTGCCGTGGCAATGTTTGAACTTCTTGCCGGACCCGCAAGGGCAGGGATCGTTGCGTCCGGGGTTGCCCCAGGTCGCCGGATCGGTTTCGTCGAAGGCGGGCGCCGCACCATCGGGCGCGCTCGCTCCGTCTTCGGGCAGCGCGGCCTGCGCGGAGGCCGCGTCGGCCCGGGCCTTGAGCGCGCGTTGCATCGCCTCCTGCTGCTGGCGCAGCTCCTGCATCATCTTCTGACGCTCTTCGTCGGACATTGGGCGAACCTGCGCGAGTTGTTCGGTCACCGTCTCGCGCAGACCTTCAAGGAGGTTCTGGAATAGCTGGAAGGCCTCGGTCTTGTACTCGTTCAGCGGGTCGCGCTGCGCATAGCCACGGAAGCCCACGACAGACCGCAGATGTTCCAGCGTCAGAAGGTGCTCGCGCCACTTCTTGTCGATGGTCTGCAAGAGGACCTGCTTTTCGATGGAGCGCATTGTCTCCGGCCCGAAGGCCTCCTGCTTTTCGGCCATCACCTTGTCGGAGGCTTCGCGCAGGCGTTCGGCGACCACGTCCTGGTCGACGCCGTCCTCTTCGCTCCAAGCCATGACCGGCGCGTCGACGCCCAGCTTCTCGATGCAGGCGGCGTAAAGCCCCTGGCTGTTCCACTGGTCGGCGTAGGTCTTTGGCGGGCAATAGGTATCGACCAGCTCGTCGATGATGTCGTGGCGCATGTCGGTGACGATCTCCGACAGGTCCTTTGCCTCCATGATCTCGCGCCGCTGTGCGAAGATCACCTTCCGCTGGTCGTTCTGCACGTCGTCGAATTTCAGAAGCTGCTTGCGGATGTCGAAGTTGCGGCCCTCGACCTTGGCCTGCGCGCGCTCCAGAGACTTGTTCACCCAGGGGTGCACGATCGCCTCTCCTTCCTTCATGCCGAGCTTGCCCAGCACGTTGTCGAGGCGGTCGGAGCCGAAGATACGCATCAGGTCGTCTTCGAGCGAGAGATAGAAGGAGGAACGGCCAGGGTCGCCCTGACGGCCCGAACGGCCGCGAAGCTGGTTGTCGATACGGCGGCTTTCGTGACGCTCGGTCGCCAGAACGAAGAGACCGCCGGCCTCCTTCACGGCGCCTTCGTCGGCGGCATGGGCCTGCTCGATGTCGGCGCGGATCTCGTCGGGATGGCGTTCGGGGTTGGCAGCGATGGCCTCCATCACCTTGAACTCGACGTTGCCACCCAGCTTGATGTCGGTGCCGCGGCCCGCCATGTTCGTCGCGATGGTCACCGCGCCCAGCTTGCCGGCGTCGGCGACGATCTGCGCCTCCTGCTCGTGCTGGCGGGCGTTCAGAACGTTGTGCGGCAGTCCGGCTTGCTGGAGCAGGCTGCTCAACATCTCGGACTTGTCGATGGAGGTGGTGCCGACGAGAACCGGTTGGCCCTTCTTGTGCGCCTCGCCGATCTCCTCGACGATGGCAGCGTATTTTTCACGCGCGGTGCGGAACACCTTGTCGTCGTCGTCGATCCGGGCGATGGGCCGGTTGGTCGGAACCTCCACGACACCCAGGCCGTAGATCTCCATGAACTCGTCGGCCTCGGTCAGCGCCGTACCGGTCATACCGCCGAGCTTGTCGTACAGGCGGAAATAGTTCTGGAAGGTCACCGACGCCAGCGTGACGTTCTCCGGTTTTATCTCCAGCCCTTCCTTGGCCTCAATCGCCTGATGCAGGCCGTCCGACAGGCGTCGACCGGCCATCATACGGCCGGTGAACTCGTCGATCAGCACGACCTCGCCGTCGCGGACGATGTAGTCCTTGTCCTTCTGGAACAGCTTGTGCGCGCGGATCGCCTGGTTGACGTGGTGCACGACGGTCGTGGATTCCGGATCGTAGAGCGTCTGGCCCTCGGGCAGCAGGCCCCGGGCGTGCAGGTGCTCTTCGAGGTACTCGTTGCCTTCGTCGGTGAAGGTCACGTTTCGGGTCTTCTCGTCGACCTCGTAATGCTCTTCCACCAGTTCGGGGATCAGCTTGTCGACGGAGATGTAAAGCTCGGACCGGTCCTCGGACGGGCCGGAGATGATCAGCGGCGTCCGCGCCTCGTCGATGAGGATCGAGTCCACCTCGTCGACGATGGCGTAGTAATGGTCGCGCTGATGGATCTGGTCCAGCTCCGACTTCATGTTGTCGCGGAGGTAGTCGAAACCCAGCTCATTGTTCGTGGCGTAGGTGATGTCGCAGGCATAGGCCTGCGCCTTCTCTTCCTCGGGCTGGCGGGGGTAGACGGTGCCACAGGTCATGCCGAGCGCCGTGTAGACTTTCGACATCCACTCGGCATCGCGCGTGGCCAGATAGTCGTTCACAGTCACGATGTGCACGCCGCGCCCGGTCAGAGCGTTCAGATAGGCGGGGAAGGTGGCGACCAGCGTCTTGCCCTCGCCGGTCTTCATCTCCGAGATGTTGCCTTGGTGCAGGAAGATGCCGCCCATGAGCTGCACGTCGAAGGCACGCAGGCCAAGCGCCCGCTTCGCGGCCTCGCGGCAGTTGGCGAAGGCTTCGGGGAGGATTTGGTCAAGGCTTTCGCCCTTGGCCACGCGTTCCTTGAATTCTTCGGTTTTTGCGATCAGGCCGGCGTCGTCGAGCTTTTCGAACTCGGGCTCCAGCGCGTTGATCTTCTCCACCAGCGGGCGGGTGGTCTTGATCTTGCGGTCGTTCGGCGTTCCGAACACCTTGCGCGCGATTTTTCCCAACATGCCTGGTTACCTGTTCCCGGTTTCGTGTGCGGCATCTGCTTGCCCGCCTCGTACCGAGCCCATATGACAGGCCAGGAGACCGGCCACGCAGGGCCCTTGCGGCATGTAGTCGGCAGGCCGGAAAGTGTCAACGCCGCCCGCTATCACGGGACAGGCATCAGGAGGACGGTATGTCTAAAACCACGCAAAGTCGGGTCACACTCACGCTCAGCACCGCGCTTCTCGCGCTGACGCTGGCGTTGCCCGCAGCGGCGGAAAGCGCCGGACACGGACAGGAAACCACGACCGAAGACCATTCGACCGACGCTGCGGGGCACGAAGACGGCGCGGTGGCCGAAGGCGCCGCCCCCGAAGAGACCGCGCCCGATGGCGCTGCCCTTACCGCCGAAGATCTCGCACAGGTTGTGGCGACGGTCGGCGGCACCGACATCACGGTCGGTCACATGATGGTCGCCAAGGCCAGCCTGCCGCAGCAGTACCAGCAGATCCCCGACGCCCAGCTCTGGGACGGTCTTCTGCAGCAGCTGATCCAGCAGGAGGTCCTGTCGCAGTCCAAGGACGCGGAGGAAACCGACCTCGTGCGGCTGTCCATGGAGAACGAACGCCGCTCGCTGATGGCGGCCGTCGCGATCACCACGGTGGCCGAGCGCGCCGTGACGGAGGATGAGGTGCAAGCCGTCTACCAGCGCGATTTCGTCGACGTGGATCAGGGCAAGGAATACAACGCCTCGCACATCCTGCTGGAGACGAAGGAAGCTGCCGAAGAGGTTCTGGCCGAGGTCAAGGGCGGTGCCGACTTCGCCACCGTCGCGCGCGAGAAGTCGACCGGTCCCTCCGGTCCCAACGGCGGCTCTCTGGGCTGGTTCGGCGCCGGGATGATGGTTGAGCCGTTCCAGGTCGCGGTCGAATCGCTGGCACCCGGCGATGTCACCGGCCCGGTGGAAACCCAGTTCGGCTGGCACGTGATCAAGCTGAACGAGACGCGGACCCAGGAGGCGCCGCCGCTTGAGGCCGTGCGTGCGGAAATCGTGCAGAAGATCCAGCAGGACAAGGTAGAAGAACACATCGACTCGCTGATGCGGCAGATGGACATCACACGGATGCCGCAGGGCACCGTCGATCCGTCTATCCTGTCCGAGACGCAGCTACTGGAGAACTGAGAGAATGCCGCCGAAGTCCCCGCTTGCCCCGGAAACCTTTCCGGACCTTCCCGTCATCGCGGGCGTACGCCTGTCTGCCGTTGCGGCAGGGGTGAAATACAAGAACCGCAATGACGTGATGCTGGCCGTGCTCGATCCGGGCTCGGTCGTGGCGGGGGTCTTCACGCGCTCGGCGACGCGCTCCGCGCCGGTCCTCGATTGCCAGGCCAAACTGGCGGGCGAGGGCGGCGAAGGTGCCGCGATCCTCGTGAACTCAGGCAACTCCAATGCGTTCACGGGCCGTGCCGGGGACGGTTCGGTCGCGGCCATCTGCGCGGCCGTCTCCGCCGCCACCGGCCTGCCCGAGGAGCGCGTCTTCACCGCCTCGACCGGCGTGATCGGCGTACCGCTGCCCCACGACCGCATCATCGCCAAGCTCGACGAGGCCGTCTCGGCGCTCTCGACCGAAGCGATCGCCGATGCTGCGGGGGCCATCATGACCACCGACACCTTCCCCAAAGGCGCTTTCGCCGAGGTATCGGTGGGCGGCCAGACAGTGAAGATTGCGGGGATCGCCAAGGGCTCGGGCATGATCGCGCCCGACATGGCGACCATGCTGGTCTACATGTTCACCGACGCAAAGATCGGCCGCGCCGACCTGCAAAAGATCGTGTCGGAGGCCAACGCCCGCACCTTCAACAACATCACCGTCGACAGCGACACCTCCACCTCCGACACCCTGATGATGGGGGCCACGGGGGCCTCCGGCGTCGATGTCACCGGCAATGCCGATTTCGCAACGGCGGTAGAGGACGTGATGCGCGACCTCGCCCACCAGGTGGTCCGCGACGGCGAAGGCGCCACCAAGTTCGTGACCGTCACGGTGACCGGCGCCGCTACGGACGCCGACGCCCGCACCCATGCGCTCTCCATCGCCAACTCGCCGCTGGTCAAGACCGCCATCGCAGGTGAGGATCCGAACTGGGGCCGCATCGTCATGGCCGTCGGAAAATCCGGCGCCGCTGCCGACCGTGACCGCCTGACGATCCGCTTCGGCGATGTCCTGGTTGCGGAAAAGGGCTGGGTCGCCGAAAGCTACGCCGAAGAGCAAGGCGCAGCGGTGATGAAGCAACCCGAGATCCCGATCAACGTGGACATCGGGCTGGGGGACGGCTCCGCCACGGTATGGACCTGCGACCTGACCCACGGGTACATCACCATCAACGCCGACTACCGCTCGTAGTCGTCGAGCCTCACATCCGACGCACCGGACGCCCGCTCCTTCATCTTGGCCGAAATACCTCGGGGGGTGTGGGGGGCTGGCCCCCCACGATCCCGCGCCAAAAAGGGAGCGCCGCCCATGAAGATCATCCTCGTTTCCGCTGTCGCGCTCATCGACCCCGACGGGCGCGTTCTTCTGGCGCAGCGTCCGGAGGGCAAGTCCATGGCCGGACTCTGGGAGTTTCCCGGCGGCAAGGTCGAGTCCGGCGAAACCCCCGAGGCCGCGCTGATCCGGGAACTGCACGAGGAGCTGGGGATCGAGACCTGGGACAGTTGCCTTGCCCCGCTGACCTTCGCCTCGCACACCTATGACGATTTCCACCTGCTGATGCCGCTGTTTGCCTGCCGCAAATGGAAGGGTGTGGTGCAGGGCAAGGAAAGGCAGGCGCTGAAGTGGGTGAGGGCGCATCAACTGAAGGACTATCCCATGCCGCCGGCGGATATCCCTCTGATTCCGATTCTCCGCGACTGGTTGTAGAGCTTCTGATTGTCCACAACGCAAGGTGACTTATTGGGTTGAAAGTTCAAAAATGCATCTCGAAATTTCCTATTTGCATAATATACACGCGGAATTGCGTCATTTTTGTGTCTTAAGAAGATAGTAATTTTGCCCGGTTCTAGTATGGTCATCTGTGTCATCTGCATCTGGGAGGATTAAATATGCTGAAGACGATCACGATCGGTAACTACATTTCTGTGCAGGGTATGCTGGAACAACAGCTGCCAGATGGTCGGATGACAGTGCGGGTGGGCAACCGTGTCTATACCGGGCTTCCCGTGGTGGGCAAAGTCGCCGCCTGACGGCGGTTCGGTGACACCGCCCTTCGGGGCGGCTCAATACGAAGGTCGAAAAGGCCCCCGCTTGTGCGGGGGCCTTTCGTTTTTTCGGGTCGGCGCCGCCGTCGTAACCCATCAATTTCAAACGAAAAGGCCGCGTCCCAAAGGGGCGCGGCCTCGTTCATCCGGTCGATACGCAGGCGTCAGTCCAGCGTACGCACGATTTCTTCACGCTCGAAGATCTCGATGACGTCCTTCGGGCGGATGTCGTCGTAGTTCTCGAACGCCATGCCGCATTCCTGGCCAGAGATGACCTCGGACACTTCGTCCTTGAAGCGCTTGAGCGTCTTCAGTGTGCCCTCGTGGATCACCACGTTGTCGCGCAGGAGGCGCACACCGGCAGAGCGGCGCGCAACGCCTTCCGTGACCAGGCAGCCCGCGACCTTGCCGACGTTGGAGACCTTGAAGACCTCCTTGATCTCGGCGTAGCCAATGAAGTTCTCGCGCACTTCGTTGGACAGCAGGCCGGACGCGGCCTTCTTCACGTCGTCCACGAGGTCGTAGATCACCGAGTAATAGCGGATCTCCACGCCTTTCTGGTTCGCGGCGTTCCGCGCCGGTGCGTTGGCACGGACGTTGAAGCCGATGACCGGGCAGCCCGACGCTTCGGCAAGGCCGACGTCGGTTTCGGTGATGGCGCCGACGCCCGAGTGCAGCACGCGCACGCGTACCTCGTCGTTGCCGATCTTCTCCATCGCCTGCACGATTGCCTCGGCAGAACCCTGAACGTCCGCCTTCACCAGAATGGGAAGTTCGGAGACGTTCTCGTCGTCCTTGGCCTTCTGCAGAAGCTGATCCAGCGTGGTCGCCGCACCGGCGGCGGCGCGCTTCTCCTTGGCGGCGTGGGCACGGTATTCCGCGATCTCGCGGGCCTGCGCCTCAGTCGACGTCACGTTGAGCACGTCGCCCGCTTCCGGTGTGCCGTTGAGGCCGAGGACCTCGACGGGCACGGAGGGGCCGGCCTCCTTCACGCGTTCGCCCTTGTCGTTGATGAGCGCGCGAACCTTGCCGTACTGCTCGCCCACAACGAAGATGTCGCCCTGCTTCAGCGTACCCTTCTGCACCAGAACTGTCGCCACGGGACCGCGGCCCACGTCAAGCTGCGCTTCGATCACGGCGCCTTCGGCGGCACGGTTCGGGTTGGCCTTCAGTTCAAGGATCTCGGCCTGAAGCGCGATGGCTTCGAGCAGCTGATCCAGGCCCTGGCCAGTCTGAGCCGAAACCTCGACGTCCTGCACCTCACCGGACATCTCTTCCACGATCACCTCGTGCTGGAGAAGGTCGGTGCGCACCTTGGTCGGGTTCGCGGACGGCTTGTCGATCTTGTTGATCGCCACGATCATCGGCACATTGGCCGCCTTCGCGTGGCTGATCGCCTCGACCGTCTGCGGCATCACGGCGTCATCCGCGGCGACCACGAGCACGACGATGTCCGTCACCTGAGCCCCGCGCGAACGCATGGAGGTGAAGGCCGCGTGGCCCGGAGTGTCGAGGAACGACAGCACCTGGCCGTCTTTCGTCGTCACCTGATAGGCACCGATGTGCTGGGTGATGCCGCCGGCTTCGCCGGACGTCACGCTGGTCTGACGGATCGCGTCGAGCAGCGAGGTCTTGCCGTGGTCGACGTGGCCCATGATCGTGATGACCGGCGGACGCGGCAGAAGATCCTCTTCCTTGTCCTCGACCGATGCGATGACGTCCTCGACGTCGGCATCGGACACGCGGGTCACGCGGTGGCCGAATTCCTCGATGACGAGTTCGGCGGTGTCCGCGTCAATCGACTGGTTCTGAGTCGCCATGATGCCGGACTGCATCAGCGCCTTCACCACGTCGGCCACGCGCTCCGCCATGCGGTTCGCAAGCTCGGCGACGGTGATCGCCTCCGGCAGCTTGACGTCGCGCACGATCTTTTCGCGGTTCTGCTGGCCGCCCATCGCCTTCTGGCGCTGGCGTTCCTGCTTGCGCTTCATCGCGGCGAGCGACTTCTGGCGACCGCCCTCGCCACCGGACAACGCCTGGTTCAGCGTTAGCTTGCCCGAGCGGCGACCGGAATCGTCACGACCACGACCGCGGTTACGGTCGTCGTTGTCGTTTTCGCGGCGCGCGGGCGCGGCCTTGTCCTTGGCATCACGCGTCTTGCGGGCGGGCTCGCCTTCTGCGGGCGCGGGCTGGGCAGCGGCCTGAGCGGCGGCCTTCGCCTTGCGCTCTTCGGCTTCCTTCGCCTCGCGGACCTTGCGGGCCTCTTCTTCCGCTTTGCGGCGCAGGGCTTCTTCGGCCTCGCGCTGCTCGCGTTCCTTCTGTTCCTTTTCGGCGCGGAGGCGCTCACGCTCTTCGGCGCGTGCCTTTTCCTCTTCCTCGCGCTTGGCTTGCTCGTCGGCTTCGCGGGCCTTGGCAGCCTGAAGCGCCTTCAGGCGGCGCTCCATCTCTGCGTCGGAAATGCCGGCGGGCCGCTTGCCGGAGCCGCCCACAGGACCGCCCTTGCCGCCGCCTGCACCCGATGCCCCACCGGCACCCGGCTTCGGCACCACAACGCGCTTGCGCTTGGTTTCCACCACGACGTTCTTGGTACGTCCATGGCTGAAGCTCTGCTTCACGCTGCCGGACCGGCCGCCACCACGAACCCCCAGGGTTTTCTTGCCGTCGTTATCGCTCATCAAACGTCTTCATCCTTTCCGGCGGGTTTCGCCGCCGCGAGCCGCTTTCGTGCCCATCGGTTCGGGCGCAACGCGGAGTCCTTTCAAGCGCATGGCTTCCTCTACAATACGCGGCACGAGTCCGCCAGAGCCAAGCGCGGCGTGTATAACAGTTTGTCGACCGAACGCCGCGCCCAACTCATCTGCGGTCAACCAGCCGATATAGCGCCCGCCGTACGGCGTGCTCAATTTTGATTTGCCCCGGCCAGAGCCGTCTTCGGCCTGGATCAGGACAGAGGCCTCCTCCATCTGGAGCATGGCCTTCACCTTCTCGTAACCCGCTATGGCTTCTCCGGACTTGCGGGCCAGCGAGATCAGGTCGATCACGCGTCTGGCCAGCATCTGTTCGAGAAGATCCGCCAGGCCGTCAGGAACCTGAACGGGTTGCTTCGCGGCGCGGGAGAAAAGGCCCTTTTTAACGGCTTTTTCCAGCGCGGCGCGGTCAGCAGAGACATATAGTCCCCTTCCCGGCAACTTTCCAGCCAGATCGGGCACAATCCTTCCGTCAGGGCCCGCGACAAAGCGCACGAGGCCATTCTTCGGCTGCACTTCACCCGTGGCGATGCACTTCCGTTCAGGTCCGTCTTCGCGGTTCGTGTCGCTGCCCCCTCGGGTCAATCGCTTACTCCTCGGCCTCTTCTGTGGCGGTCTCTTCCGCGTCTTCGGAAGAGGCGACCAGCTCCTCCGGGTCGACCCAGCCCAGCATGACGCGGGCGGTCATCACCATGTTCTGCGCTTCATCGAGGTCGATGCCGAACTTCTCCAGCAGTCCGTCGTCCTTGACGCGCTGACCGTCTTGGGTGGTCCAGCCGCCGGCCAGTTCCCAGTCGGCGCAGGTGGCGAAGTCTTCCAGCGTCTTCACGCCGTCCTCGGCGAGGGCGACGACCATCTGCGGGGTCAGGCCCTCGAAAGCCAGCAGGCTGTCGTCCGCACCCAGTTCGCGGGCCCGGGCTTCTGCCTGGCGGGCCTGCTCCTCAAGGTATTCCTGCGCGCGTGTCTGCAGTTCGGCCGCGGTGCCCTCGTCCACGCCGTCGATGACCAGCAGTTCGTCCATCTCGACGTAGGCGACTTCCTCCAGGTTGGTGAACCCTTCGGAGACCAGAAGCTGGGCAAAGAACTCGTCGAGATCCAGCGTGTCCATGAACAGCTGGGTGCGCTCCTCGAATTCCTTCTGACGGCGCTTCGATTCCTCTTCCTCGGTCATGATGTCGATGTCGAGACCGGTCAGCTGGGACGCGAGGCGCACGTTCTGGCCGCGACGACCGATGGCGAGCGAAAGCTGCTCGTCCGGCACGACGACCTCGATGCGCTCGGCCTCTTCGTCCAGGACCACCTTCGACACTTCGGCCGGCTGCAGCGCGTTCACGAGGAAGGTCGGCACATCTTCGTTCCATGGGATGATGTCGATCTTCTCGCCCTGCAGTTCGTTGACGACGGCCTGCACGCGGGAACCGCGCATACCCACGCAGGCGCCGACGGGGTCGATGCCGTTATCATAGGAAATCACAGCAATCTTGGCGCGCGAACCGGGGTCGCGGGCCACGGCCTTTACCTCGATGATGCCATCGTAGATTTCCGGCACTTCCATCTTGAAGAGCTCGCGCATGAACTCCGGTGCGGTACGCGACAGGAAGATCTGCGGGCCGCGGGTCTCGCGGCGCACGTCCTTGACGTAGCAGCGGATGCGGTCGCCCGGGCGATAGCTCTCGCGGCCGATCTTTTCGTTGCGGCGCAGGATCGCCTCGCCCCGGCCCACGTCGACGATGACGTTGCCATATTCCTCGCGCTTGACCAGACCGTTGATGATCGTGCCGGCGCGGTCCTTGAATTCCTCGTACTGGCGGTCACGCTCGGCTTCGCGGACCTTCTGGAGGATGACCTGCTTGGCGGACTGAGCGGCGATGCGGCCCAGTTCGACGGGCGGGACTTCCTCTACGAAGGTGTCGCCCACCTTCGGATCGGCCATGTACTGCTTGGCCTGCTGGACGGTCAGCTCCGCCTGGTAGTTCTCGAGCTCCTCGTCCTCGACCACGGTGCGGACGCGGGTGAAGGTCGCGCGGCCGGTCTTGCGATCGATGGAGACGCGGATGTCCATCTCGGCGCCGTAACGGGACTTCGCCGCCCGGGCGAGGGATTCCTCCATCGCCTCGACCACCAGACCGGGGTCGATCATCTTCTCGCGCGCCACAGCTTCGGCGGTCTGCAGAAGCTCAAGCTGGTTTGCAGAGGTGATTGCCATCTCTTATTCCTCCTGGTCGGGCGCGTCGGCCTCGATGTCGTCGTACTTGTTTTCGTCCAGTGCGGCCGTCTTGCGGGCCTTGAGCATCTCGCGGACCAGCTCGTCGGTCATCACCAGCTTCGCGTCGGCGAGCCAGTCGAACTGAAGGCCGATCGTGCCCTCGTCCACGTTGATCAGAACCTCGGACCCTTCGACCCCGGCAAGGATACCACGAAACCGCTTGCGGCCCTCGATGAGATCGGTGGTCTCCAGCCTGGCTTCATAGCCTTCATACGTGTCGAAATCCTTGAGCCGTGTCAGGGGCCGGTCGATCCCCGGAGAGGAGACCTCCAGCGTGTAGGCCTCCACGATGGGGTCCTCGACATCCAGCACGGCAGACACGGCTGTCGAGATCTCGGCACATTCATCGACCTCGATCCCGCCTTCCGGGCGCTCGGCCATGATCTGCAGCAACGGCGTGTTGCCGCTCTGCAGGCGGAGGCGGACAAGTTCGAACCCCATGTCCTCGATGACCGGGGCGACGATCTCGGCAAGGCGCAGGTCCATACCGGTCTTTGCGATCATATTGGTCATGTCTATCGGCCTTTCGGGCGTAGAAACAAAAAAGCGGGCCAGCGGCCCGCTCATCTTATCGGTGGGCGCTGCGGCCTCGCGGCCCCAGCTCCTCGCTGTTGAGGGCGATATAGGCGAGCGCGCCGCAGGACGCAAGCGGATTCGCTGCCCGAAAAGGGGAGGGGGCGCCGCCCCCCGCCTTCGGCTCCCCCCGAGGTACTTTCGCCAAGATGAAGGCACAGGTGCGTATTCCCCTTCATCTTGGTTCAAATACCTCGGGGGAGCCCACGCAGTGGGCGGGGGCGGAGCCCCTTTTCAGGTCATCACATCCGGTGCGGTACGCCCGGAGCGTTCCTTGAGACCGGTCAGCTCATCCACCGCCGCGGCGATGGGGGCGAGCGCGTCCTGTGTCTCGTTCGTCAGATCGCCGTCCGGCACCTCGTAGCGTTCGAGGTAGACTCGGATCGTAGCGCCCTCGGTGCCGGTGCCCGAGAGCCGCATCACGGCCCGGGCCCCGTCGTCGAAGAACACGCGCATACCTTGATTGTGGCTGACGGAGCCGTCCACGGGGTCGGTGTAGGAGAAGCTGTCGATCTTCTGGATCCCGTCGGGCAGTGGGCCGTCCGCCAGCGCTTTCAGGTCCCCCATGATGCCTTCGGCCACGGCGCTGTCCACGGCCTCATAGTCGTGTCTGGAGTAGTAGTCGCGCCCGTAGGTTTGCCAGTGGTCCAGAAGTATGTCCTTTACGCTCATCTTGCGTTTCGCCAGGATGTTGAGCCAGAGCAGAACCGCCCAAAGACCGTCCTTTTCGCGCACGTGGTCGGAACCAGTTCCGGCGCTTTCCTCGCCGCAGAGTGTGGCCTTGCCTGCGTCGAGGAGGTTGCCGAAGAATTTCCAGCCGGTCGGGGTTTCGTAGGCGCCGATGCCCAGCTTGTCCGCCACACGGTCGGCGGCGCGCGATGTGGGCATGGACCGGGCAACGCCGGCCAGTCCGCGCGCGTAGCCCGGGGCCAGGGGCGCGTTTGCAGCGAGCACGGCGAGGCTGTCGGACGGGGTGACGTAGACGCCCTTTCCAAGGATCATGTTTCGGTCTCCGTCGCCGTCGGAGGCCGCGGCGAAGTCGGGACCGTCCGACGACATCACCATGTCGACCAGCGGTTTGGCCCAGATCGGGTTGGGGTCCGGGTGTCCCTTGCCGAAGTCCACGGACGGCACTCCGTTCAACACGGTGCCTTCGGGCGCGCCCAGCATGCCTTCGATGATCGTCTTGGCGTAGGGGCCGGTAACCGCGTGCATCGCGTCGAAGCGCAGGGTGAAACCATCCGCGATCAACGCCCTGATGGCGTCGAAGTCGAAGAGCGTCTGCATCAGCGCGGCGTAGTCCGTCACCGGATCCACGATCTCGACCGTCATGCCGCCCAGAGTGGTCTCACCGATCGCCGAGAGGTCAAGGTCGTCGGTGTCCAGCGTATAGTATTCCCTCAGCGTCTTCGTCTGGTCGAAGATCGCCGCCGTCACACCTTCGGGTGCAGGCCCGCCGTTCGAGATGTTGTACTTGAGGCCGAAGTCCTCGTCGATCCCGCCCGGGTTATGGCTGGCCGACAGGATCAGCCCGCCGTCGGCGCCGCGCACGCGGATCAGGTTCGACGCGGCCGGGGTCGAGAGCAGTCCGCCCTGTCCGACGATGGCCCGTGCCGCCCCGCTCGCGGCGGCCATGCGCAGGATCGTCTGGATGGCTTCGGCGTTGAAGTAGCGGCCGTCACCGCCAATCACGAAGGTCTTGCCCGCGCAGCCGCCGATGGCGTTGAAGATCGACTGGACGAAGGCTTCGACGTAGCCCGGCTGCATGAACACCCGGGTCTTCTTGCGCAGCCCCGAAGTGCCGGGTTTCTGTCCCTCGAAAGGCGAGATCGGTTTGGTTACGGGCGTCATCGGGCAAAGTCCTTTCCGTTCAATGCGCAGGTGCCCGAGTGCTGTCCGACTCGGGCCTTTGCGGCAAGGTATCGCGAATCTGCTCGGCGTTGGCCAGTTCTGCCACCGCAACCGGCAGGCGGCGGCGCCAGTTGGGGTGTTCGTCGATGGTGCCGGGCAGGTTCTGGGCATCCACCTGCCCCAGCAGGTCGTCGAGTTGCAGCGCCGTCAGGACGCTCGGCCCGTTCAGCAGTGCGCCGTGGATGGCGCTTGCGATTGCGGTGGGCGCCGCGTCGGAGGGGATGCCGCACATCTCGCGCAGGCCTGCGCGCTGGCGCGACCGCTGGTCGAGGCGGCTGCGGCTCTCGCCTTCGGACTGCCAGCCCATCGCCTGCCACCACGTGATGTCCGTCCCGTACCAGAATCCCCGGAGTGTCGGCGTGTCGTGCGTGCCGAAGCAGGCCAGCGCATGCGGGCGCAGGTCGGCAGCGGGGACAAGCGTGCCGTCGTCGTTGGTTTCATACTGCCAGACAGAGTAGGAAAGCAGACCGGCGGCATTCATCCGTTCGCGGAAGCCGGCAGGGACAAGGCCGAGGTCTTCGCCGATCACGAGGCAGCCGGTGCGGCGCGCCTCGATGGCGATGACCGACAGAAGGGCGTCGAACGGCTGGGAGACATAGCCGCCGGGGCTGCCGTCCTCCGGCTGCCAGTAGGCGCGCAGGAGGCCCAAAGCATGGTCGATTCGAAGGATGCCGGCGCGGGACATCAGACGGTGCAGCATGTCGCGCAAGGGACGATACCGGTTGGCGGACAGCCGCTTCGGCGCGTGAACGGCAAGGTTCCACGACTGGCCTTCGGGGTTCAGGTAGTCCGGCGGCGCCCCGATGGAGACGCCGGTGGCCACGGTTTCCGGGTTCATCCAGCTTTCGGCGCAACCGGGCCGCGATCCGACGGCCAGGTCGAGATAAAGGCCGAACCCCATGCCCGCCTCCCTTGCGCGCCGTTGCGCGGCGCGGGTCTGCTTTTCGGCCTGCCATTGTGCCCAGGCGTGGAAACGCGCGCGTGTCCCGGCGGCCGCGGTGGCCTTCGGACCGGGTGTGCGCAGCGCTGCCGGCCATGTGCGGCTGTCTTCGCCATACCGTTCGCTCAGCGCCTCGTAGGCGGCAAAGTCCGTGAGGTCGGGGTGCGCGGAAAGGTAGGTGTCGAAATCGGGGTCGTCGTGGAAAGCGGCGTAGGCGGCTTCCAGCGCGGCGCGGTGCTGTTTGCGAAAAGCGATGTAGTCGATCAGGTCGGCGGGCGGTGTCGGCCCGAGCCCGGGCACGGCAATGTGGTCCGTGCTGAGGAACCCACGATGTGTGGGTGAGTAGGGAGAGAGCATGTCGACCGCCGCCCAGCCCAAGGCGTGGATCGGATTGATCCCGAGGAACTGCGATCCCGTCGTCGCCAAAGCTTCGGCGGCCTCCGCCAGGTCGGTGTAGGAGCCGAGCCCACCATTGCATTCGGAGCGGAACCCGTAGAGCGCGCCGACGACACCCCATGCGCGGGGCAGGCCGGCAAGGTCTGCGACGGAAGGGGCGCCGGCGGCGGGTCGGACAACGACGAATGTCTCCTCCGTCCAGCCGCGCGCCTCGCCGTGGAGCAAGTAATAGCCATAGGGCAGCGGCGGGATCGGGTCGGTCGGCCCGCCAGAAACCCGTTCGGTGCCGTTCTCGTCCGTGACGGTCCACGCGCAGGCCACCGGGAGGGCACGGCTTTCGCCTTCGGTCAGCAGCAGTTCGGCTGGAAGATGTCGGGCGTCTTCGGCGGCGCGCAGGGTGGCGAGCGCCTCAGACGCTTCCGCTTCGGTGGTGACGGGGGTGCCGGTGGCGCGCAACAGCGCGGTCAGCGTTTCGGGCGCCGCCGTGAGGTAGCGCCCGGACAGGTCGTGGAACCCGGGATGGATGCCGTTCGCTTCGGCCAGCGCGCGCAGCGCTTCGGTCATGCGTCGACCTCGACTGCGGAGAAGGCCGAGAGGGAGGAGCGCGGGACGGTGATCCTTGGGTCGGCGATGTCCAGCGGGGTTTGCAGGTCGGTCGACGTGTCGATTTCGCGCCGCCAGTGGCGGGGCGCGATATCCGGCAGGTCGAGTTCTTGGTCGGCGTCCTCGCGGTTGAAGGCCAGCAGCATCATGTCCGCAGAAGCGTCCCCACCGGGGTTCTCGGCAGAACCGCGCAACAGGATGCAGAGCGACGACAGGCCGGGATCGCGCCAGTTCAGGGCAGAGCCGTCGAAGGCACGCCATTCCACATCCTTTGTGCCGTCCGACCTTTTGGCGCCGTGCAGGAACCGGCTTTGTCCGAGGGTCGGATGAGCCTTGCGGATGGCGGACAGCGCGGAGGTGAATTCGATCAGGTTGCCGTCCATCGCCTCCCAGTCGAGCCACGATGTCTCGTTGTCCTGACAGTAGGCGTTGTTGTTGCCGTTCTGGGTGTTGCCGCCTTCGTCCCCGGCAAGGATCATTGGCGTGCCCTGGGACAGCATGAGCGTGGCCAGCATGTTGCGCACCCTCTGGCGGCGGGCGGCTTTGATGTCGGCGTCGTCGGTCGGCCCCTCGACCCCGAAGTTGTCGGAGAAGTTGTCGTGGTGGCCGTCGCGGTTTTCCTCGCCGTTCGCCTCGTTGTGGCGTTCGGTGTAGGCGGTGACGTCGGCGAGTGTATACCCGTCGTGTGCCGCGCCGAAGTTGACGGATGCCCACGCGCGCCTGCCGCGCGTGTCGAACAGATCGGCCGAGCCCAGTATCGCGCCGCCGAGGTCCTGCGCCGCCCGCGCGTCGCCCCGCCAGAAGCGGCGCAGCGTGTCGCGGTAACGGTCGTTCCATTCGGCGAACTCCGGCGGGAACTGGCCCAGCCGGTAGCCGCCGGGGCCGATGTCCCACGGCTCGGCGATCAGTTTGACGCCTGAAAGCACAGGGTCCTGCCGCAGCGCGTCGAGGAAGCCGCCGTGCCGGTCGAAGCCCTGCGGTTCCCGCGCCAGCGTCGTGGCGAGGTCGAAGCGAAAGCCGTCGACGCCGTAGGCCTGCACCCAGAAACGCATGGAATCGAGGATAAGCCGCAGTACCGAGGGGTGCGCACAGTTCATCGTGTTGCCGGTGCCGGTGTCGTTCACGTAGTACCGTGGTTGGCCGTCCAGCAGGCGATAGTAGGAAGCGTTGTCGATGCCCCGGAAGGACAGGGTCGGCCCGTGCTGATCGCCCTCGGCAGAGTGGTTGTAGACGACGTCGAGGATGACCTCGATCCCGGCGGCGTGGAAACGGTCCACCATCGCGCGGAACCCCTTTACGCCCGACGGGCCGAGATAGCGCGGCTCTGGCGTGAAGAAGGCAACGGTGTTGTAGCCCCAGTAGTTGGTCAGCCCACGCTCCAGCAGGACGCCTTCGGGCTTGAGCGCCTGCACGGGCAGCAGTTCGACCATCGTCACGCCGAGTTTGGTCAGGTGTTCCAGCATCGCGTCGGAGGCCATGGCGTCGTAGGTGCCGCGCTTTTCCTCCGCGATCATCGGGTGGGTGATCGTGGTGCCCTTGACGTGGGCTTCGTAGATCAGCGCGTCATCCCATCCACGCCGGAGCGGGCGGGCGTCCAGAGGGAATGTTTCGGGGTGCGAGACGACAGACTTCGGCACGAACAGAGCGGAGTCGCGGTCGTCGAAGCTGAGGTCGTCGCCGCCCTGCATGTATCCGAAAATCGCGGGGTCCTGCGTGAACCCGCCGTGCAGTTCACGAGTGTAGGGATCCAGCAGCAGCTTGTTGGCGTTGAAGCGATGGCCACGGTCGGGCGCATAAGGGCCGTCGACGCGGTAGCCGTAGAGTTGGCCCGGCGCCAGCCCGGGGACGTAGCCATGCCAGATGGCACCGGACCGTTCGGGCAGGTCGATGCGGTGGGTTTCCGTCCCGCCGTCCTCGGAAAAGAGGCAGAGGGTGACCTTGTGAGCATGGTCGGAGAACAGGGCGAAATTCACCCCCTCGCCATCCCAATGGGCGCCCAGAAGATTGGGGCGCCCCGGTCTTGTCTCGTATGTGTCGGTCATGATGCGGTGAGGATCTCATAAAGGCTGACGTAGGACTTGGCGGACTCCTCCCAACCCACCGGATGACGCATGGCTGCACGCATCATCCCTTTCCAGACGCCGGGCTGCGCATAAAGTTCCACCACCCTGTCGAGCGTTGCCGAAATCGCCTCGGGCGTGACGTCGTTCATGACAAAGCCGGTCGCTGCCTTGACCGCAAGTGCGGCGGCATTGGCGTCGATCACCGTATCGGCGAGCCCGCCGGTCCGTGCCACCACGGGCAGTGTGCCATAGCGCAGCCCATAAAGCTGGGTCAGCCCGCAGGGTTCGAAGCGGGACGGGATCAGGATCGCGTCGGCTCCCCCCTGCATGAGGTGCGAGAACGCCTCGTCATAGCCGATGTAGGTGCCGACCTTGCCGGGGAAGTCCTGCGCCGCCTTGGTGAAGGCGGCCTCCAGTCCCGGTTCGCCGGTGCCCAGCACGGCCAGTTGCCCGCCCGCCTCCACCAGATGCGGGATCGCGGCAGCCAGGGCGTCCAGTCCCTTCTGCTCCGTCAGGCGCGAGATGACGCAGAACAGCGGACTGTCGTGGTCGGGGTCGAGCGCCAGTCGTTCGGCCAGTGCCGTGCGGCTTTGCCGTTTGTTCTTCGGGTTCGCCGCGTTGTAGGGCGCGGGCAGGGCGGCGTCGTCCCCGGGGTTCCAGACGTCCGTGTCGATGCCGTTCAGGATGCCCGACAGGCTTTCCGTTCGGGCCTGAAGCACGCCCTCCAGTCCCATCCCGAAATGCGGCGTCAGGATCTCGCGTGCGTAGGTCGGCGAGACGGTGGTCACGTGGTCCGCGTAGACCAGCCCCGCCTTCAGGAAGCTCACGTCACCGTAGTATTCCAGGCCGTCGGCGTGGAACCAGTCGGGGCGCAGGCCCAGTTCGCCCAGCACATGCGGCCCGTAGCGGCCCTGGAAGGCGATGTTGTGAATGGTCATGACGGTCTTCGGCACGGTGCGGCCGGTCTGCTTCAGGTAGACCGGGGCGAGAGCCGCCTGCCAGTCGTGGGCGTGCAGAATGTCCGGCACCCAGCCCGGCAGCCCGTCGAAGCAGATGCGCGCCGCCGCCTGCGCGAGGCTTGCAAAGCGGCGGTGATTGTCTTCCCAGTCGCGGCCGTCCGGGCCATTGTACGGTTTGCCCGGGCGGTCGAAGAGCTGCGGCGCATCGAGCAGGAGCAGCGTCAGCCCCTCTGCCTCCACCTGCACGAGCCGCCCCGTTCCCCCCGGCAGATCGCCGAAGGTCGCCACCTCGGTCCCTTTGGCCAGAAGCGGGAACAGCGCGGGATAGACGGGCAGCATCACACGGGCATCCACGCCTGACGGCGCCAGCGCGCCGGGTAGCGCGCCGACCACATCTGCAAGCCCCCCTGTCTTGACGAACGGGGCGCATTCCGAGGTGACCATCAGGACGTTCATGCGAGGCTTACTCCAGCGCGTCGATCATTTTCTGGGTGATGAGGCAGATCCCGTTCTCGGTCCGGCGGAAGCGTTTGGCGTCGAGCTCGGGATCCTCGCCGATCACCAGACCCGGCGGCACCTTCACGCCGCGGTCCAGCACCGCGTTTTTGACAAAGGCCCGGCGCCCGACTTCCGCGTAGGGCAGCGCGACCACACCTTCGAGTTGCGAAAACGAATGTGTCCGGCAGCCGGTGAACAGCAGGCAGCGATACAGCGAAGAGCCCGACACGATGCAGCCGCCCGCGACCATCGAGGACACGGCCTGCCCGCGGCGGCCTTCCTCGTTGTGGATGAACTTTGCCGGCGGGACGAGCTCCGAATAGGTCCAGATCGGCCAGTCGGTGGCGTATATGTCCAGCGCCGGTTCGAAGTCGGTCAGGTCGATGTTGGCCTTCCAATAGGCATCGACCGTGCCGACGTCACGCCAGTACGGTTCGCTCTCAAGCCCGGACATGACGCAGGAACGGCTGAACGGATGGGCATAGGCGCCGCCTTCCGCCACGATCGACGGAATGATGTCCTTGCCGAAGTCGTGTTCGGAGGCATCGTCAGGGCGGTCCTTGTCGAGGATTTCGTAGAGATATTCCGCCTCGAAGACGTAGATCCCCATGGAGGCCAGCGACCGGGTGTCGTCGCCCGGCATGGTCGGCGGATCGGCGGGCTTCTCGACGAAGCTGAGGATCTTGTCGGTGGCGTCCACGTCCATGACGCCGAAGCCCTTGGCCTCTTCCTTCGGCACCTCGATGCAGCCGACGGTGACCTTTGCCCCGGTCTGCACGTGCTGCTCGATCATATAGGAGTAGTCCTGCTTGTAGATATGGTCACCTGCCAGGATCAGGATGTACTTCGGGCCGTAGCCGCGAATGATCGAGATGTTCTGCGTGACCGCGTCCGCCGTACCCTTGTACCAGTTCTCCTCGTCCAGCATCTGGGAGGCGGGAAGGATGTCGAGACCCTCGTTGCGCTCCGCCCGGAAGAAAGACCAGCCGCGTTGCAGGTGGCGGATCAGGCTGTGTGCCTTGTACTGGGTTGCAACGCCGATCCGGCGGATGCCGGAGTTCACCGCGTTGGAGAGGGCAAAGTCGATGATCCGCGTCTTGCCGCCGAAATAGACCGCGGGCTTGGCCCGGACGTCCGTCAGTTCCTTCAGGCGACTCCCCCGCCCGCCGGCCAGCACGTATGCCATGGTCTGCTGCGCGAGACTGAATCTGTCGTTGTTCATCGTTACCCCCCTTTAAGGTTTATCTCCGACCGTCAGCTCCCCGTTCCGGTTCCGGAGTATTGGAAGAACACCGTGGCCAGAGGCGGCACCGTGATCTCTATGGAGTTGCGGCGCCCGTGGGCAGACACCTCTTCGGAGGTGCAGCCACCCGGGTTGCCCTGCCCGGATCCGCCGTAGATCGCTGCGTCGGTGTTCAGGACCTCTTCCCAGTGCCCTTCGCGCGTCACTCCGATGCGATAGCCGTGGCGTGTCACCGGCGTGAAGTTGGCAACCACCAGCACCGGAGCCCCGTCCAGCCCCTGGCGGGTCCAGGCAAAGATGCTGTCCTCGGCGTTGCCGCCGTCGATCCAGGTGAAGCCGTCCGACTTGGCGTCGAGTTCATAAAGCGCGGGCGATGCACGATAGAGTGCGTTCAGATCCCTGACGAGCCGCTGAACGCCTGCGTGCGGGGCGTAGTCCAGAAGGTGCCAGTCGAGGCTCCGATCGTGGTTCCATTCACCGAACTGCGCGAATTCGCAGCCCATGAAGAGCAATTTCTTGCCGGGGTGCCCCCACATGAACCCGAGATAGGCGCGCATGTTCGCGAACTTCTGCCATTCGTCGCCGGGCATCTTGCCCAGAAGGCTGCCCTTCCCGTGCACGACTTCGTCATGGCTGATCGGCAGGATGAAGTTCTCCGAAAAGGCGTAGTGCAGCCCGAAGGTCATCTTGTCGTGGTGGTATTTCCGGTTGATCGGGTCCTCGGCCATGTAGCGAAGGGTGTCGTTCATCCACCCCATGTTCCACTTGAACCCGAACCCGAGGCCGCCCGCGTCGGTCGGCGCCGAGACGCCCGGGAAGGCGGTCGATTCCTCTGCGATGGTCATGATGTCGCCATGCGCGGCGTAGACCTGTTCGTTCATGTGCCGCAGGAAATCGATGGCTTCGAGGTTCTCGCGTCCGCCGTGCTTGTTGGGCACCCACTCGCCTGCTTTGCGGGAATAGTCGCGATACAGCATGGAGGCCACGGCATCCACGCGCAGTCCGTCGATGCGGTACTCGTCCAGCCAGAACTTCGCGTTGGCGATCAGGTAGTTGGCAACCTCCGCCCGGCCGTAGTTGTAGACCAGCGTGTTCCAGTCGGGGTGATAGCCTTCCTTCGGATCGGCGTGTTCATAAAGCGCGGTGCCGTCGAACCGGCCAAGGCCATGGTTGTCGGTCGGGAAGTGGCCCGGGACCCAGTCGATGATGATGCCAAGCCCGGCCTGATGCGCGGCGTCGATAAAGGCCCGGAAATCGTCGGGCGTGCCGAACCGCGAGGTCGGCGCGAACAGCCCGATGGGCTGATAACCCCAGGAGCCGCCGAACGGATATTCGGAGATCGGTGTCAGTTCGATATGGGTGAAGCCCATGTCGGCCGCATAGGCCACCAGTTGATCGGCGTGTTCACGGTAGGTCAACGGGCGGTCGCCGTCTTCCGGTACGCGCCGCCAGCTTTCAAGGTGGACCTCGTACATGCTGATCGGCTTGTCGAAGCGCTGCAGTGCGCCCCGCTGTTCGATCCAGCCCGCGTCGTTCCATGTGTACGAGGACAGGTCGCGCACGACCGAGGCGGTCTTGGGCGGCAGTTCCGCCCCGAACCCGACAGGGTCTGCCTTCAGGGGCATCAGCGCGCCATCGCGGTTCAGGACCTCGTACTTGTAGACCGTGCCTTCACCCTCTCCGGGCAGGAATATCTCGTGCACGCCGGTCTGGCCGCGGCGTCGCATCACATGCCTCCGCCCGTCCCAGCCGTTGAAACCGCCGACGACCGAAACGCGCCGGGCGTTGGGCGCCCAGACCGCGAAATGCGTGCCCATCACCCCGCCATGTTCGATCACATGCGCACCAAGCGCCTGCCAGAGCTGCCCGTGCGTGCCTTCGCCGAGAAGGTATTCGTCGATTTCTCCCATGACCGGCCCGAAGCCGTAGGGGTCTTCCTCAACCCATGTCTCGTCGCCTTCCGACATGCGGAGCGTGTAGGCAAAGCGCTTCTTGCGGCGGGGGATCACCCCGGCGAAAAGATCGTCGCGGACCCTTTCAAGCGTGGCGGCGGCGCGACCCGTCTTGCGGTCCAGCACCTCCACCCCGGCGACACCCGGGCGCAGCACGCGAACGACGATGCCGCCGTCCACATCGTGCATGCCGAGAACGGAAAACGGGTCGGCGTGCTGTCCTGACAGCAGCCGGTCCGCGTCCGCAGTTTCTATCAGGTTCATTCGGCGGCCTCCTCCCCGGCGCCGAGGCGCGATCCGACATGCCAGATGTCGTGCGCATACCCCTTGATCGTCCGATCGGAGCTGAAAAAGCCCATCGACGCCGTGTTGACCAACGCCATGGCAGCCCAGTTTCGGGCGTTCTTGTACGCCTCGTCGGCGCGGCGCTGGGTATCGTAGTAACTGTCGAAATCGCATGTCACGAGGAAATAGTCGCTGTCATAGAGCATCCCCACTAGCCCGTGATACCGCCCCTGGTCCTGCGGGCAGAAACGGCCTTCGACGATCTGGCCGAGAACCCGTTGCAGGCGCGGTGAAGCCTCGATGGCGGCGCGGGCGAAGCCGGGCTGTGTCCGGCGCTCCATCACCTCTTCGGCGGTCAGGCCAAAGAGGAAGAAGTTTTCCGGCCCCACGTGTTCGCGAATTTCCACGTTCGCGCCGTCCAGAGTGCCAATGGTCAGCGCGCCGTTCAGGGCGAACTTCATGTTGCCGGTGCCCGACGCTTCCTTGCCGGCGGTCGAAATCTGCTCCGACAGGTCGGCGGCTGGAATCAGCACTTCCGCCATGGTGACATTGTAATTCGGTGGATAGACGACCTTGAGCAGGTCTTTCGTGATCTCGTCGGAGTTGATGACCGCGGCCACGTCGTTGATCAGGTGGATGATCTCCTTGGCGACGTGATAGCCGGGCGCGGCCTTGCCCCCGAAGATCTTCACCCGCGGCGTCCAGCCGGCATCCGGGTGCGCCCGCATCTCGTTCCAGAGCGCGACCGTTTCGAGGATGTTCATCAGCTGGCGCTTGTATTCGTGGATGCGCTTGATCTGCACGTCGAACATGGCGTCAGGGTCGATGGAAATGCCCATGGTTTCCGTCACCCAGTTCGCCAGCCGCACCTTGTTGGCGCGTTTCGCCGCGACGAATTCCTCCTTGAAAGCCACGTCGCCGGTGCGCGACTTGAGTTGTGACAGGAGGTCCAGATCGGTGACCCAGCCGTTGCCCAGTTCGCGTGTGATCAGCCCGGACAGCGCCGGGTTGCAGGTCTTCAGCCAGCGGCGTTGGGTGATGCCGTTTGTCTGGTTCACGATGCGCTGAGGGTGGATCTTGTGCAGGTCGTTGAAGACCGTCTTCTTCACCAGATCGGTGTGCAGGGCGGAAACGCCGTTGACCTTGTGCGCCATGATGAACGCCAGTTCGCCCATATTCACGTTGCCATGGTCAAGGATCTTCGGCGCGCCTTCGTGGCGGCGCAGGTGGTCGGCGTCGATCTCGCGGATGATTTCGAGGTGGCGCGGCAACACGCGCCCGAACAGCCATTCCGGCCACCGTTCCAGCGCCTCGGGCAGCAGCGTGTGGTTCGTATAACCAAGGCAGCGGCGGGCCAGCGCGATGGCTTCGTCCATGCCCAGTTCGTGCTTGTCGACCAGAACGCGCACCAATTCCGGCCCGGCAATCGCCGGGTGGGTGTCGTTCAACTGGATCGCAGCGGCATCGGGCAGGGTGCGGATGTCGGCATGGGTCGAGAGGAACCGCCGGAGAAGGTCCTGGATGGAAGCCGAGGTAAAGAAGTACTCCTGCTTCAGGCGCAGTTCCTTGCCGGTCTCCGTCGTGTCGTCGGGGTAGAGGACGCGGCAGATCGTGCGTGCGAGTGCCTCTGACCGCCCGGCGGCGAGGTAGTCGCCACGGTTGAAGCTTGCTAGATCGAACACCTTCGTCGGCATCGCAGCCCAAAGCCGCAGCGTGTTGCCCCACCGTCCTTCCCAACCGATCACCGGCGTATCGAACGCCGTGGCGATCACCGTTTCGGAGGGATGCCAGTGTGCCTTGCCGTCATGATGCTCCACATGGCCGCCGAAGGTGATCGGGTATTGCACTTCGGGGCGTTCGAATTCCCAGATGTGGTCCTGCTGAAGCCAGGTTTCCGGACGCTCGACCTGCTGACCCTCGACAAAATCCTGTTCGAACAGCCCGTGTTCGTAGCGGATGCCGTAGCCCATCGCCGGGATCCCGAGCGTCGCGAGGCTGTCCATGAAGCAGGCTGCAAGTCGTCCGAGACCGCCGTTGCCGAGTGCGGCATCGGGTTCGTCCTTCACGATGGTTTCGTAATCCTGCCCGAGCTCTTTCAGCGCCGCCTTCGCTTCGTCCACCAGCCCGAGGTTCGAGGCCATGTCCTCCACCAGCCGCCCGATCAGGAATTCCATCGACAGGTAGTAAACCCGTTTGGAGCCCGAGGCATAGGCTTCCTGGGTGGAGGGAATCCAATGATCCACCATGCGGTCGCGCAACGCGCGGGACAACGCCATGCGCCAGTCGTAGACCGACGAATGCGCCGCGTCCTTGCCAAGGCCATAACGCAGATGACGCAGGATTTCGTCTTTCATGGGAGGGGTCCTCGGCGGGGGTTCATTGCTTCATTCAACACTAGCGTGGCTGCCCGGCAAGTCAGCCTAATATTCCGATACCGCTAACAACTGGCGGATGCCCGAGTTATTGGCAAGCCTCCTGACCGTCTCAGCGTGTGTGCGGCGCCCGCCGGTGCGCGGGCGCCTGTTTCTCATGCAGCCTTGGGGGTAAGCTGCTGTTCTTCGACTGGCGGCGGTTCCATGGCGCCGGTCATGATGGCGACCGCGTCCGACATGGAAATCTTCTTCGGGTCGACCACGGCGTGCCGTTTGCCCAGCCGGTGGATGTGCACGCGGTCGGCCACCTCGAAGACGTGCGGCATGTTGTGGGAGATCAGAATGATCGGGATGCCCTTCGCGCGCACGTCCTGGATCAGCTCCAGCACGCGGCGGCTTTCCTTCACACCCAGAGCCGCAGTCGGTTCGTCCATGATGATGAACTTCTTTGCGAAAGCTGCGGCGCGCGCGACGGCGACACCCTGACGCTGTCCGCCCGAGAGCGTCTCGACCGCCTGGTTGATCGACTGCACGGTCATCAGGCCGAGGTCGGTCAGCTTCTGGCGGGCAAACTCCTCCATCCTCTTCTTGTCGAGTTGACGGAAGACCGTCCCCATGAAACCCGGTTTCCGCAGTTCCCGCCCGGCGAACATGTTGTCCGCGATGGACAACGCCGGGGACAACGCGAGTTGCTGGTAGACGATCTCGATCCCCATGTCCCGTGCGTCCAGAGGAGAGTGGAAGCGGACCGGCTTTCCTTCGATCTTGATCTCGCCCTCGTCGGGCTGGACCGCGCCGCAGATCGCCTTCACGATGGAGGACTTCCCTGCGCCGTTGTCCCCGATCACCGCCAGCACTTCACCGGGGAAGAGATCGAAATCCGCATGATCGATTGCGGTGACGTGGCCGTAGTGTTTCACGATGTTCCGGCCTTGAACGACTGGCTGAATGGTCATGCCGATGCCTTCCTGATCCACTGGTCCACTGCGACGGCCCCGATGATAAGCACGCCGATGAGGAGGTACGTCCATTGTGCGTCCGCACCGAGCAGCCTCAGCCCGAGGGTGAACACGCCCACGATCAGCGCCCCGAAGAGCGAGCCCATGACCGCACCGCGTCCGCCGAAGAGCGAGATGCCCCCGATCACCACGGCGGTGATGGATTCGATGTTGGCAAGCTGGCCGGATGTCGGAGACACCGATCCGATCCGCCCGACCAGGGCCCAGCCGGCAAAGGCGCAGATCAGCCCGGAGGCCATGTAGACGGAGATCAGGACCTTGTTGGCCTCGATGCCCGAGAGTTCCGCCGACTCCTTGTCGTCCCCCACGGCGTAGACGTGTCGGCCCCAGGCGGTCTGGTTCAGCATGTAAGCGAGGAACAAGAAAAGCAGCAGCATGAAGATCGCGCCGTAGGTCAGGCGGGCGCCGCCAAGCGCGATCACCGTGCCGAAAAACTGGAGCAGGGGCGCCTGCGCCTCGATCTCCTGCGCGCGGATCGTCTCGTTCGCGGAATAGAGGAAGTTGGTCGCCAGAACGATCTGCCACATCCCCAGCGTGACGATGAACGGCGGAAGCTTGACCTTGGCCACCAGCCAGCCGTTGATGAAGCCCATGAGCGTCCCGCACGCGAGACCGCACAGGATGGAGACCGGTGCCGGGATGCCATAGCGGAAAGTGAACTGGCCCATCACGACGGACGACAGCACCATGATCGCGCCGACGGACAGGTCGATGCCAGCCGTCAGGATGACAAGCGACTGGGCTGCCGCCACGATGCCGACGATCTGCACCTGCTGGAGGATCAGCGTCAACGCGAATGGCGAGAAGAACTTCGACCCAAGCAATATGCCGAACACGACGATCGACAGCACGAGAACGATGAGCGGAACCAGGGCGGGCGTGGAATGCAACGCCCCCCGGATCTTCGGCACAAGACCTTTGCGTCGTTCGAATTCCGCGACCGAACTGGTGGCGCGCGACAACGACGACTCGTAGTCCTGCCCTTTCGAGGCAGTCTCGGACATGGGGGCTCCTCCCTGATATGTGGCTGCGTCTTTGGTGCGCGCCTGCCTTCAGCCTAAACCCGAGGCATCGCGCGCGTCCATGGTGAAGGGGCGCAGGTCGCCCCTCCGGGTTTTTTCATGCGCCGCAGCGCTTTAGCCGAAGGATCAGCCCCAGCAGCGCTCGGTGCCTTCGGCGACAGAGATCGACTCGACCCCATCGACGGGCTCATCGGTGACCAGAGAGACGCCGGTATCGAAGAAGTCCTTGCCTTCGGTCGGCTGCGGTTTCACGCCGTCCTTGGCCCATGCTGCAATCGCCTCGATCCCTTTCGAGGCCATCAGGAGCGGGTACTGCTGCGACGTCGCGCCGATCACGCCGTCCGCCACGTTCTGCACACCGGGGCAACCGCCGTCGACGGACACGATCAGCACGTCGTTCTCACGGCCGATCGACTTCAGCGCCTCGTAGGCACCTGCGGCGGCGGGCTCGTTGATGGTGTAGACGACGTTGATCATCGGGTCCTTGGCGAGCAGGTTCTCCATGGCCTTGCGACCGCCTTCCTCGTTGCCCGCGGTCACGTCGTTTCCGACGATGCGCTCGTCTTCCTCGTCGCCCCACTTGTTCGGGTCGCCAAGGTCGATGCCGAAGCCCTGAAGGAAGCCTTGGTCGCGCAAGACGCCCACGGTCGGTTGAGATACACCGAGGTCGAGCATGGCGATCTTGGCGTTTGCGGCCTCATCGCCCAGCTTGGCGGCGGCCCACTTGCCGATCAGTTCCCCGGCAAGGAAGTTGTCGGTGGCAAAGGTCGCGTCGGCCGAGTCGATCGGGTTCAGCGGGGTGTCGAGAGCGATCACCAGGATGCCAGCGTCACGCGCCTGCTGCACGGCGGGGACGATGGAAGAGGTGTCGGATGCGGTCAGCAGGATGCCCTTGGCACCGTCCGCGATGCAGGTCTCGATGGCCTGGACCTGCGTTTCGTGGTCGCCGTCCACCTTGCCGGCGAAGCTCTTCAACTCGATGCCAAGCTCTTCGGCCTTGGCGGTCGCGCCTTCCTTCATCTTCACGAAGAACGGGTTAGTGTCCGTCTTGGTGATCAGGCAAGCGCTGGTCGCCATGCCGTGGCTTTCCGCTGCGGCGCCGGTGGCGAATGCTGCCAGTGCCAGGGCGGTGCCTGTCAGAAGCTTTTTCATGTGTATCCTCCCAGATCGTCGCGGGGCCGGCGCGCGACACGATGTGGCCCAGAAACCGGTGTTCCGGCTCTCTGTCCCGACTTGAACAGATTCGACGCCAAGCTGTCAACAATAAATAAATCAGATGTATTTATTATTGACAGGCGCACGCTGGCGGGCAAGATTTGGATTGTGGGTCAAGGCGCCGGAACGTCGAAAAAATCCTGCCGCGACGCGGCATTAGCTGCTACAGTGCAGCAAGGGCGCCCTGACGGGAGGATAGCACAAAAGGTCGATGGCATCATGAAGGAAAGTGTTCAGGGAGGGGAGGCTGCCCCGGTTGTTCTGGACGGTGCGCGCGGCTCCAACCAATCCGGGGTGCGGGCGCACAACGAACGGCTGGTCCTGACGCTGATCCGTCAGGTCGGCCCGCTCGCCAAGGCGGAGATCGCGCGCCTGACCGGTCTGTCCGCGCAGACCGTTTCTGTCATCATGCGTGGACTTGAAGCGGATGGCCTCCTCAAGAAAGGGGAGCCTGTGCGCGGCAAGGTCGGTCAGCCTTCGGTTCCGATGAACCTTGCAGGGGATGGCGCGTACTTTCTGGGTCTCAAGGTCGGACGGCGCAGCCTCGACCTGATCCTGACCGATTTTCGCGGACATGTCGAAGGGAGGGTCAGCGTCACTCACCGCTATCCCGACCCCGACAATGTGATCGCTTTTGCAAACGAATCGATTGAGATCCTGCTGGGCAAGCTCTCTGCAACGCAGCGCGCCCGCGTGGCCGGTCTGGGCATCGCGATTCCTTTCCGGTTGCATGACTGGGCTCAGCCGCTTGGGGTGGCGCAGGAGGACATGGCCGACTGGCAGGACCGTGACATTGCCGCCGATATCGCCGACCGCTGGGACTTTCCCGTCTATTTGCGCAACGACGCTTCGGCCGCCTGCGGGGCGGAGCTCGTCTTCGGGGACAAGAACCGGCCGCGTGATTTCCTTTACTTCTTTATCGGCTTCTTCGTCGGCGGTGGCATGGTGCTGGACAACACGCTTTACACCGGTCGCACCGGCAACGCCGCAGCTCTGGGCTCCATTCCGATCGGGATCGAGGGGGCGAAGGTGCGCCAGTTGGTCGATGTCGCGTCGCTCATCACGCTTGAACAAATGGTGATCGCCGCAGGCGGGCAGTCGGAGATGATCTGGTCGACGCCACAGGCCTGGCAACTGGACGAGCAGGTTCTGGAACCGTGGATGCAGAGGGCCGTTGACGGACTTGCCTATGCCATCCTCTCCGCCACCTGCCTCATCGATTTCGAGGCGGTGATGATTGACGGATGGCTGCCCGAAGCCGTGAGGTCCAGGATCGTTCAGCGGACTCGGGAGCGGCTCGAAGAGATCGGCGTGGCAGGGATTGACGTGCCCGAGATCAGGCCCGGCACCATCGGTCACGACGCGCGCGCCCTGGGGGCTGCCAGTCTTCCCTTGTCCGACCGCTTCCTTGTCGACCGCAATGCCTTCCTGAAAGCCTGAAGTCAGGTTGGTCCGTACGGCGTTGTTCTGGGCTGTGCGATGACGCGGCGCTTGCCGGTATCGACCCGCCGTTGCCAAGATGGCGGACAGTGAAACAACCCTCAAGCGGTGCGCCGCAGTCTGATAGATTTTGAGACCAAAGTGCGGCGCAGGCTTCCGTCACGACCAACTTCGCGACACGCTTGCCCCATCGTTATTGTTGCAGAGAGACAGACATGGCCATCCGCATTGCCGTCATCGGTGCCGGGATCATGGGCGCCGACCACGCCCGCATCGTCGCCGAAGACCTCCCAGGTGCAACGCTTCAGGTGCTTTGCGACAAGGACGACGCCCGCGCCCGCAAGGTGGGGGAGGCCCTCGGTGCCCGGCACATCGCGACCGATCCCGAAGATGTCGTCTCGCGTGAGGACGTGGACGCGGTCATCATCGCGTCGCCAGATTTTACCCACGCGCCGCTCAGCCTCGCCTGTATCCGGGCCGGCAAGAAGACAATGTGCGAGAAGCCTTTGTCACAGTCCTCAGCCGAATGCCTGAAGGTCATGAAGGCTGAAGAGGCCTCGGGCGAACGACACATCATGGTTGGGTTCATGCGCCGCTACGACCCGGCGTACATCCAGATGCGCGCTGCGCTGACCGGAGGGGATATCGGCCGCCCCTTGATGATGCACAACTGGCACCGCAACGGATCCACGCCGTCTGCCGATTTCACCGGGGCCATGGCGATCACGAACTCGGCGCCGCACGAATTCGATATCCTGCGCTACATGCTTGAATCGGAGGCCGTAACCATCACCGCGAGCCAGCCGAAGCGGTCCGACGACAAGGTGGCGCCGGTGGTGATGATCATCCAGACAGCCGACGACCAGATCGTGACCGTCGAGGTGAACAACAACGCGGCCTATGGCTACGACGTGAAGGCAGAACTGGTGGGCGAAAGCGGCTCGATCGCCACGAACCACGTCACATACACGCGGACGGACAAGGACGCGATCAAATCGCAGGCGCACGACCCCGACTGGCGGGACCGTTACGCAGAGGCGTACCGGCAGCAGAACAAGGCCTTCCTGAAATGGGTCAAGGGCGGCGAGTACCCCGAACGGGCGGCCACCGCTTGGGATGGCTATGTAGCTTCGGTGATAGCGGAAACCGGCGTGGCGGCGCTGGCGGAAGGCATCCGCAAGGACATCGCACTTGTCGAAAGACCGTCGTTTTATGCGCCGCGGTGAATGCTGCGACATCGGCTGGCCACTACTTGGCCTAGACAGATCGGGTGGGACTGAACGGCACGCGCGAAAGTACGATCAGCGGCGCAGCTCTGTCCCCTACGTCGTGACGTTTTCGGGAAACCAGGCTTGATTTGAAGAGTCTGGTCTCGCCTTATGAGTGAGCGACCTTTCATTTTGCACAAACTCATTTCCCGGAGTTCCCCATGGCGCAGTCCCCAAAGCGCGTGGCGCGCGACAGCCTTCAGCGTCTGACAGCCTTCAACCGCCAGATCGTGGCCAGCGATCCCGAACTCGCCGAAGAGGCTTTGGACGTCACCGTCGGTCTGACAGGCACGCGCGGCGCCGCAGACCTCGACGGGATATTTCTAAAGGAAAGCATAATCTTGCGTCGTAACCGCCCAGTGCTGGACGTGCGCGAAAACGCGGCGGTGCTGGAGTTCGCGTCTGAGGCGGAAAGCGACGTGTGGAAGGCGCGCCTCTCGGCGGCGGCGGAAGCGCTGGACCCTGTCATCCGTGCCGTCGGTCGAATAAACCTGCACAACGCCCCCTTGTCATGGGTGGGAACAGGCTGGCTCGTTGCCGAGCACATCGTCGTCACCAACCGGCACGTCGCGCAGGAGTTCGCGCAGGCGGGTGGCGATGGTTTCACGTTCACTCAGTCCGGTGGCCGCCCGATCCGTGCAGACGTCGATTTCCTTTCCGAGTTCGACAACCCCGACACCCGCGTCTTCCGTCTGACGCAGGTGCTGGATATCACGCCGGCCCCCGGTCCCGACATTGCCTTTTTCCGGGTTGAACGGGCTTCTGGCGATCACCGTCTTGCCATGCCGGTTCCCTTGGCCGAAGAGGCGGCCCTGACCAACAATGCCGCCGTTATCGGCTATCCCGCCTTCGACAGCCGTACCCCGGACTTCACCCTGATGGAGGACATTTTCGGCGCGCGATACAACCACAAACGCCTCGCGCCCGGCGCGGTCACCTTCCTTGAGGACAGCCGCCTTTACCACGACTGCACGACGCTTGGCGGCAACTCGGGCTCTGCCGTCATCGACCTCGACAGCGGCTTGGCGCTGGGGCTGCATTATTCCGGCGCCTTCATGCGGACCAACTACGCCGTGCGCAGCGACGTCGTGGCAAAGGCGCTGCGGCAGGTCACCACCGGCATCCGACCGGTTCGGCCTGCGCCGTCCGCCGCACCTCCCGAAGCGCCGCGCACGTCCGTCACGACGACGATTCCTCTGACCATCACCGTGACTTTGGGCGATCCCGCCCCCGCCGTCAGCGTTCAGACGCGGCCTGTAGCACCCTTCATACAATCGGACGATGACCTTCTCGACAACACAGAGGCCCCTGCCGAAAGCTATCGCGACAGGCGGGGCTTCCGGCCGGATTTCATCGGGGATGGAGGTTTGCTCTGCCCCCTGCCGCAGCTGATAGACGAGACCGACCTGTTGCGATTCGACTTCGACGGGCAGGACGAAACGGTCCTGAAGTATCAGCACTTTTCCGTCGCAATGAATGCGGCCCGACGTCTTTGCCTATGGTCGGCGGTTAACATCAACGGCGCGGAGCCCAAGGCTGCCCGCCGCGTCGGCTGGAAATACGATGGCCGCATCGAAAAGCGGTTCCAGATCAAGAAGGAGTGCTACGGCAACCCGCCCAAATTCTCGCGCGGGCACATGACACGGCGCAACGATCCCGGCTGGGGCAACGCCGCCGAAGCGCGTCTGGGCAACGAGGATTCGATGCATGTCACCAACGCCACGCCGCAGATGCAGTCCTTCAACGCGCCGATCTGGCTCGAGTTGGAAGACCACGCACTGAGGAACGCCATCGACGACGACATGCGCATCTGCGTCTACACCGGCCCGGTACTGAAGGACGACGACCCTGTGTTCTTCGGCGTTCAGGTGCCGGTGGCCTTCTGGAAGATCATCGCGTTTGTCCACGAACGGACCGGGCACCTCTCGGCCACCGGCTACCGCATGGACCAGACGGCGAACCTGCCGCGTCAGGACGAGTTCGTCTTTGGGGTCTTCCAGTCCAGTCACACGAACGAAGCGGCGCAGGTGTCCATACGTTCCATCGAGGCCGAAACCGGCCTGCACTTCGGCGGTCTGGCCGAGATCGATCCGCTGGGCCAGCAGGAATCGCTTGGCACCGGCCCGGTCACGGTGCCGCTTCTGACCGGCACGCAGATCCGGTGGTTCTAACAGTTTTCTATCGGGTTTATGCGACATGGGCATCGTTGTTGTTGGCCAGCTTCCGGTCTGGGGACGGTTGTTCCAAGGCGATCCGGTCAGCCGATTGTGTGTCGGACAAGGCGCTTGCCCGCCCTGATGAACGCAATCGTAAATGCGGGTGTGGTGACACAGGCGGCCATGCCTCGCCATCTCGGTGTCGATTGGTGTCGTTCCAGGGCGGCGCCCTGAAGGCAACCGACGTCATGCGCTGGGTATCGCAGGGGGGGCGTAGGATAGTTCTTGACCGGTTGGCCTCGGCCGTGCTCGTCGTGACACGTATCGCTCTGGTCGGACACGCCGATCATTGCATGATGCGACAGTGTGAAGAAACGGTCCAGTCGGGATTGAGAATGGCGCGTCCGGGGACATCGCCAACCGGAAATGGTTGACCGCCGGATCGGCGTTGATGGGGCTACGGGAGGCAAGAGATGGGCAAGCTCGCTTGGGGACTGATCGGTGGCGGCGAAGGCAGCCAGATCGGTCCGGCGCACAGGTTGGGTGCAGGGCTGGACGGGCTGTTTACCTTCAGCGCGGGTGCGCTGGATCACCGCCCGGACGCAGGTCGTGCATATGGCCAACGGCTTGGCCTCGCGGCGCATCGCGCCTACGGCGACTGGCAGGAGATGCTGGCGGGCGAGCAGGCACGTGATGACCGCGTCGATCTCGTGACGGTCGCCACTCCAAACGCCACCCATTTCGAGATCACCAAGGCGTTCCTCGAACACGGTTTCCACGTCTTGTGCGAAAAACCGATGACGATGACTGTTGAGGAAGGCGAAGAGATCGTTCGCATCGCCCGCGCTTCGGGCCGGATCTGCGCGGTGAACTACGGTTACACGGGGTATTCTCTGGTGCGGCACATGCGGGCCATGGTGGCACGCGGCGACCTCGGGGCCGTCCGGCTGGTAAAGGCGGAATTCGCCCATGGTCACCATGCGGACGCTGCGGACGCGGACAATCCGCGCGTTCGCTGGCGTTACGATCCGGCGCAGGCCGGTATCTCGGCCCAATTCGCCGACTGCGGTATCCATGCGCTTCACATGGCCAGTTTCGTGATCGGCCAGGAGGCGGAGCGGCTGTCGGCCGACACCGTCTCGTGCATCGGTTCCCGGGTGCTGGAAGACGACGCCATGGTGAACCTGCGCTTCGACCGTGGCGCGGTGGGCCGACTCTGGACGTCGTCTGTCGCCATCGGTCGTCAACACGGGTTGACGCTCCAGGTTTTCGGCGAAAAGGGCGGACTTCGCTGGTCGCAGGAGCAACCCAACCAGCTTTACTGGATGCCCCTCGGCGGACGCCTGCAGGTCATCGAGCGCGGCGAGACGGGGCTGTCGCCCGAAGCAGACCGCACAACCCGCGTCACCATCGGCCATGCGGAAGGGATGCCGCTGGCTTTCGCCAATATCTACAAGGATCTGGCCGAGGCGATCCGGGCGCAGAAAGAGAACAGGGAAATCGATCCAGCCGCGAATCTCTTTCCTCGCGCGGAAGACGGGCTGCGGTCCATGGCGGCGGTCGTGGCCGTCGCCGAAAGCGGCAAGTCGGAAGGCGCATGGAAAGATGCCCGCCCGCCGATGTTTCGCGACCCGGCAGGCGACTCGTCTGGGTGACGCGCATGGCGTTCCAGGCCGAGGTCGCGATTGCAGAAAGTCAGCGAGGTTCCCATGGAGCTCGCGGCATTGCCGGTGATGGGAATGGCGATCAGCGGGGCATGCGCGTGTTTTAGGAGGCCTGGAGCCCGAGCGTTTGCGGTGTGCAATCCGATCAGATTCGCAACATGGCTGCATCTTTGCGACGGAGCCGCCAAATGTCGTTCGATGCCATGAGACACGGTCACGTGTCGCAGTTTGGTGGAGCCGACAGAGCCGCACGCGCAATGTTGCCAGAATGCAAAAAAAGCCGCCAAGAGCTTACTCTCGGCGGCTTTCTATGGTGCCCAGAAGAGGACTCGAACCTCCACGACCGTTAAGTCACTGGTACCTGAAACCAGCGCGTCTACCAATTCCGCCATCTGGGCACGGGCTTGGTGAGGGCGGGGTTTACGGTTGTCGCGCGTCGGTGTCAACAAGGCGCTGAAAAGAATTTTCGCGCGGCAATCGGGCGCCTTGCTCCCGCCGCCCCGGACCCTTAAACCGGGGGATATCGGCGCAAGGGAGACAGGCCATGTCCAAACTCGTCACCATCTTCGGCGGCTCCGGATTCGTCGGCCGCTACATCGCCCGCCGCATGGCGAAAGAAGGCTGGCGCGTGCGCGTCGCCGTCCGCCGTCCGAACGAGGCTTTGTTCGTCAAGCCGTACGGCGTCGTGGGCCAGGTCGAACCGGTGTTCTGCAATATCCGTGACGACGACAGCGTGCGCGCCGCAACGGCAGGGGCGGACGCGGTGGTCAACTGCGTGGGCACCTTCGACATCTCCGGCAAGAACAACTTCGACGCTGTGCAGGCGGAGGGCGCGACGCGTATCGCCCGAATCACCAAGGAACGCGGCATCGACCGTATGGTGCACATCTCTGCAATCGGCGCGGATACGGAGGCCCGCAGCGCCTATGCTTCGTCGAAGGGTGAGGGTGAGGCCGGCGTGCTGGAACACATGCCCGATGCCGTGATCCTGCGGCCTTCCGTGATTTTCGGGCCGGAGGACGATTTCTTTAACCGGTTCGCCACTATGACCCGTTTCGGTCCGGTTCTGCCGCTCGTCGGTGCCGAGACCAGGTTCCAGACCGTCTACGTGGATGACGTCGCGCGGGCTGCCGTGATGGGTATTCTTGGTCAGTCAAAGCCGGGCGTTTACGAGCTGGGCGGACCGGATGTCATGACTTTCCGCGAGTTGATGAAGGACATGCTGAAGGTCATCCACCGCCGCAAGCTGATCCTGAACATCCCCTTCTTCATCGCCGCTCCCATGGCGTCGGTGATGGGGCTGGTCGACAAGCTGACGCTGGGGCTCGTCCCGGCGCAGATCACGCGCGACCAGGTGAAGACCCTGCATCACGACAATGTGGTATCCGGCGAGGCCAAAACCTTTGCCGATCTCGGCATCAAGCCGACGGCGGTAGAGGCGGTTCTGCCCGACTATCTCTGGCGGTTCCGTCCGTCGGGCCAATACGATGCGATCAAGGAATCGGCCAAGAACCTGCGCATGCAGTAAAGCGCAGCCCGGGCTTCGGATTCGGAAAGGGCGGCACCGGGTGCCGCCCTTTTTTCTTCAATTCGTGTGGTTGGCGGGGCGCCGCGGTACTAGTGCAGGTCCCGCAAGCGGTGCAGATCCGAGGCATTGCAGCAACCCGGCGGCGGTGTCGCACTGATCCGACTTTGCGCCGAAAGCCAATCCTCGCAGGAGTCGACCAGAGTGCAACCCCGGCAACGCGTGACCATGTCGGCATAGCGTTCCGGCTCAAGTCGCCCAGACCGAAGGGTCTCGCCAAGGCTGACCCCCATGACCCGCGCGACACTGCGCGTCAGGAAGAAGTGCCGGGATGGCTCTCCAAGGTGCTGTGACATGCGCAAAGCTCCTCCAAATGATCCCCGATGCCGGCCAGACGTCTGCGGTTGAGGCACGGCTTCGGAAAGGGCCGTGTGTCGTCGACCGGTTGGTCGAGCCAGTCACCGCATCCTTCTGCCCATTGGCATCCGCGACATCGCGTGACGATTGCAGCCCAATCCTCTTGCGTCAATAGCCCGGCATCCATCGCTTTCACGAGATCGACACCGGTGGCCTTCGCCATGCGTTGAACCAGCCAGTAATGTTCAATCTGGTCGCCCAGAACGGGTGGATAGGCAGTTCCGTCAGCCATGACTCACCCCCCTGCCAACTCGGCGAACAACGACGTGTTTCGGCAATAGGCGGGCGGCGGAGCGTCGTTTTCCGGCGCCGCCGCCATGGCGGCCAGCCAGTTTTCGCAGGACCCCGGCTGCGTGCAGCCCGTGCAGCGCAGGACGGCATCGTCAAGTTCGGATATGGTCAGTTTGCCACGCAGGATCAGTTCCTCAAGGTCCAGCCCCTGCGTGCCCGCCATGTGATCCACCAGCGCGGCGTGGCGTTTCAAAGTTTCCCTGCTTTGCATCTCCGGATCTCCCTCGCTGTCCTGATCGGTTGGGCGAGAGCTTAGCCGACTGCACGCACAGCGCCTTGACTCAGGTCAACGCGCGGCAAACGGGTCAGAGTCCGAGGCTGGCCGCCGTGCGTTTCACGACTTCCAGGCGTGCCGCGTTGGGAGGGTGCGAACCGAGGAAGCGGTTTCCCGGATCGGGGATGCGCGCGAAGAAGGCTGCGCCGCGCACCGGGTCATAGCCTGCCCGCGCCGAAATGATGGTGCCCAGCTGATCCGCCTCAAGCTCGAATTCCTTCGAGTATGTGCGCGCGCCAACCGCAGCGCCGAGTTGTTCGGCGTTCTTGATCGCCTCGGCCTCTGCACCGCTGATGGCGGCAATGCCCGCAAAGACCACGGCGCCGACCGTGGCGCTTTCCCGGGTCTTGGTCAGGTGGTCGCGAATGTGATGCGCTGCCTCGTGGCCCATCACGAAAGCCAGCTCGTCTGCATTCTCGACAGAGTTGATGAGGCCGAGGTTGAACGCCACGATCGGACGCCCGAAGCGGTCGACTGTCTGGAACGCGTTGGGGGGCTGGTCGGCGCGGTCGTCGACGACGATCTGGAAGTCGCAGTTCAGGCCAGAGGTTCGGGCTCGGCACATCTGTTCCGCCACGGGTTCGACCGCGTCCACCACCTCGACGAACTGGCGGGCGGCCTGGTTGGCGCGCAATTGCGCCGCCGTCGCACCCACAGGCGAAGGGACGGGCGAAGGCAGGGGTACTGTACCGCAGGCAGCAAGGGCCAGCGCGGCCAGGAGTGCGAATCTGAACATCTGTCTTCCGGGACGTATTGAGTGATGGTGTGCAGGATAGTCGCCCCATGGCCCTGGCGCCACCCCGTCCACGCAACCGTGACGGACTTCCGCCCAAGCCGCCGATTCCGGTTTTCTCTGTCATTGGGGCGCGCTACGGTTGGGCCATGTTCAGCATCGAGCACGACTTTGACGCAACGGTTGTGACCCTCGTCGACGAGGGCGGGACGCACCTGCAGGAAGATGTCATCATCTCCAGTTTCGAGGAATGCGTGACGGTCACACAATACGACCCGCGCACGGAGAGAGAGATGACCGTGACGCTCAGCATCACCCAGATGAACGACCTGATCGCGGCGGTGAACCTGCCTGAGGGCATCTACAGGCGCAACGGCTGACGGCTTTCAGGTCTCTGCCGGGCGGCGATTTCCAGGAATCGAGTCGGCTGTGGCGCGGCTGTGACGTTCGCGTAGGCGGGACCTCAGAAAACGAACGCCGTGGCGTCGAGATCCTCCGCAGGTTCGTTCAGCATCGTGCCCCCCCCCGGCGAGCAATCAGGTTTGGTTGTCAGGCTCATTGCCGAACGCGCCTTTGAGCGGTGTGGCGGTGCCGGTTGTGCCTAAAGGAAACGGCCCGCGCGCGAGCGGGCCGTTTGTTCGGGATCCGGCTACCGATCACATGCCGGGCATGATTACCTTGTCGATAACGTGGATCACGCCGTTCGATGCCTCGATGTCGGCCTGGGTCACGGTCGCGTCGTTCACCATGACGCCGTTGTCCAGGTCGATCATGACGTCGCCGCCCTCGACGGTGGTTGCTGTCATGTCATCCGACAGGTCGGTCGACATCACCTTTCCCGGGACGACGTGATAGGTGAGGATATCGACGAGCTTGTCCTTGTTCTCGGGCTTCAACAGGTCGTCGACGGTGCCGGCCGGCAACGCGGCAAAGGCTGCGTCGGTCGGCGCGAAGACAGTGAACGGGCCTTCGCCCTTCAGCGTGTCGACCAGTCCTGCGGCGGTCGCGGCGGCAAGCAGGGTTTCGAAGCTGCCCGCTTCGGTCGCGGTATCCACGACGTCCTTGGACATGGAGTGAGAGCCCGCGTAGGCGGGAACGGCGAGGGCGATGGCGGCAGCGGCTGCGAAAAAGGTCTTGCGGATCATTTCGGGTCCTCCTGTTTGATGTCGATGCCTTGGTGATGCATCGAGGAGGACTACGGGGCGTTTGCGTCGCCGGATCATGCCATTCTGCCGACCTCGGCCCTTGATAGAAAGCGGCGCGCCGCTAAGCCGCGCGCCGTTCCGGTTTCCAGTGAATTTGTCGTGACGCAGCGTGATCGCCCGTGAAGATCACTCTATCCCGATTGCGGCTCGCGCGATGCCATCCAGCATCTCCTGTACCTTCTGCATGGCACCATCGGGATACTGGGTGAAACCGATCGTGGTGGTGTCGGGGGTCTCTGGCCGGACGATGACAAAGATGTCGTAGGGGCAGAAGCGAATGTTCATCGGGTCGTCTTCCATCACTTCCCGACTGATCTGCGCCGAGCAGAAGCTGTAGACGTCCGCATGTTCGAACAGCACCACATCGGACCCAACGTCTTCGCGCGTCCTCTCCAGCATATCGCCCGTGTGCGAGACGTGGTCGACAACCAGCCCGGCGTCGAGAATCGCGTTCTCTAGGCCGAAGATCACGTCGTCAAAGCTCTGGTCCGTATCGTAGGTGACGGCGCTTTGCGCCAGCGCCGGACCTGTCGCCACGGCGGCGCAGGCGGAAACGGCGAGCGCTCTTATGAGGTGTTTCATGAATCCTCCCTTATGCTGATCACGCTGACGGGGGTGCCAAACGTGTCGCAATGGTGTCAGAGTAGTCAGCATAAGACATATGCGCGTTGAGACAAATCAACACATTCGGGGAGGCGAATATGGAATATGCAATGCTGGCGCTGCAGTATCTGGCGCTGTTTTTCGTCTTCGTGATCGGGGTTGGCGTGGCGGCCGTGATCGTCATGTACTTCCTCGACCGCCAGCAGACCGGCGACGCGATCCGCAGAAATTATCCGGTGATCGGGCGATTCCGGGGGATCTTCACCGAACTGGGCGAATTCTTCCGCCAGTACTTCTTTGCCATGGACCGGGAGGAGATGCCCTTCAACCGTGCGCAACGAAACTGGGTCTACCGCGCTGCAGAGAAGAAATCGAACACGGTGGCCTTCGGCTCCACGCGCAACCTGAATATTCCTGGCACGCCCATTTTCATGAATGCGGTTTTCCCTCCGCTCGACGACCAGTACGCTTCGACCGAACCGATGGAGATCGGGCCCTACTGCCGCGAACCTTACATGGCGAAGTCGATCTTCAACATTTCGGGCATGAGCTACGGGGCGCTGTCGAAACCGGCGGTGCGGGCGCTCTCTCGCGGGGCGAAGATGGCGGGCATCTGGATGAACACGGGGGAGGGCGGTCTGGCCCCCTACCACGAAGAGGGCGGCTGCGAAGTGGTCTACCAGATCGGGACGGCGAAATTCGGCGTCCGCGATCATGCCGGGAACCTCAGCGACGACAAACTGAGAGAGATCGCCGCCAAGCCCAACATCAAGATGTTCGAGATCAAGCTGAGTCAGGGTGCCAAGCCGGGCAAGGGCGGCATCCTTCCCGCGGCCAAGATCGATGAAGAAGTGGCCGCGATCCGCGGCGTCCCCATGGGGCTGGACGCGATCTCTCCGAACCGGCACCGCGAAGTTGACGACTTTGACGGGCTTCTGGACCTGATCTGTCACATCCGCGAGGTGACCGGCAAACCTGTCGGCTTCAAGACGTGCATCGGCTCTGCGGAGCCGTGGTTCGAGTTCTTCCGCAAGATCAAGGAACGTGGAGAGGAATGCGCACCGGATTTCATCGCAGTCGACGGCGGCGAAGGCGGTACAGGTGCGGCCCCCATGCCGCTCATCGATCTTGTGGGCCTGCCGTTGCGCGACGCGCTGATCCGCATGGTGGACCTGCGCGACTTGGCCGGTCTGCACGACCGCATCCGGATCATCGCCGCCGGCAAACTGGTGTCGCCGGCCGACGTGGCCTGGGCGATCTGCATGGGGGCGGACTTTGTCGTCTCCGGACGAGGGTTCATGTTCGCCCTCGGCTGCATCCAGGCGCTCAAGTGCAACAAGAATACCTGCCCGACCGGCATCACCACGCACATTCCCTCTCTCCAGAAGGGGTTGGTGGTCGAGGAGAAGGACAAGCGGGTCGCGGCCTACGCCAAGGCTGTCATCAGCGAGGTCGAGACAATCGCCCATTCCGTCGGTGTGGCGGAGCCGCGCCAGATGCGCCGTCGCCATGTCCGCGTGGTCAAGGACGACGGCTCTTCCGTCCAGATGAACGAAATCCACCCGTCCGTGCACCTTGGTCTGGAAGGCATGGCCCGGGCGCGTGGATTCAAGCAGTTCGAAGACGCGCTGCGTCGGATGGACGTCAAGGACGCGGCGGAGTGACCGCGCACGGGCCGGAGCCGTCCGATCCGTCGCCCGGCGGCCCTTCCTGACTAGCGCACCGATTGTTTCATGCGCGTAGCGCCAACGTGAGACATCGTTTGTTTTGATTCAGCGGAGTTGGCTTATCTTCCTCTTCAGCAAACGAGGAGACCCGAGAATGAGCCGCCGCTGGACAAATGACCTGAGCCGGGCAGACGCCACGCCCGAACACCTGTTCCTGAATCGCCGGCAGTTGTTCGGTGCGCTCGGCGCAGCCGGGTTGGGCGCGGCCCTGCCGATGGGCGCACGCGCGCAGGACGCGCTTGAGCCGAACAGCTTCGAAGAGATCACCTCGTACAACAACTACTACGAATTCGGGACCGGCAAGACGGATCCGGTGAAGAACGCGCACACGCTGACCACGGACCCTTGGGCCATTACCATCGGTGGTCTTGTCGAGAAGCCGGGCGACTACTCCATGGCCGACATCGTGAGCCAGATGGACATCGAGGAGCGCGTCTACCGTTTCCGCTGTGTGGAGGCCTGGTCGATGGTCGTGCCGTGGAACGGTTTCGAACTGGCCGATCTGCTGGAGATGGTAGGCGTGAAGCCCGAAGCGAAGTACGTGGCCTTCGAGACGGTCTATCGTCCGGATGAGATGCCGGGGCTTCGTTATCCGGTTCTCGACTGGCCCTACGTCGAAGGGTTGCGGCTGGACGAGGCGCGGCACCCGCTTACCCTCATGGCGACCGGTTTGTACGGAAAACCGATGCCGAACCAGAACGGCGCCCCGATCCGACTGATCGTTCCGTGGAAGTACGGCTTCAAGTCTATCAAGTCGATTGATCGGATTACCCTGACTGACAAAGAGCCGCCGACCTCCTGGAACAAGGCGAACCCGCGCGAGTACGGCTTTTATTCGAACGTGAACCCCGAGGTGGACCATCCTCGCTGGAGCCAGGCGACGGAACGCAAGATCGGGGGCGGTCTGTTCTCCAGGCGCGAACCCACCCTGATGTTCAATGGCTATGACGAAGTGGCCTCTCTTTATGAGGGCATGGATCTCAAGGCCAACTTCTGACCGCCGCGCCACGCGCACCGAACGATCACAGGAGTATTGACCGTGAACCATCGCCTCAAGGCATCCGACACCTCTTCCCCTGTGATGCTCGCGCGGGACGCCTTCAACAGGTTCGCGCGACGGGTGCCCACATGGATCGTCTACGTCGCGCTGGCCCTGCCGGCACCGTGGTTCGTGTACCTTGGCGCAACGGGCGGGCTCGGTGTCGAGCCGATCAAGGCGCTTGAGCATGAGCTGGGGCAGTGGGCGCTGTGGCTGCTGATCGCCGGACTGACGATAACACCGCTGCGCCGCTACGCGTCGATCAACGTTCTGAAGTTCCGCCGCGCAATCGGGTTGATGGCCTTCTACTATGTCACTCTGCACCTGCTGGTCTGGCTTGTCCTGGATGTGCAGGTCCTGTCGCAGATCTGGGCCGACATAGTGAAGCGCCCCTACATCACCATCGGCATGGCCGCCTTTGTCCTGATGCTGCCGCTGGCTGCGACATCGAACAACTGGTCGATCAGGAAACTCGGACCCCGCTGGCGACAGCTGCACAAGGCGACCTATGCCGTGGCCATCCTCGGGGCGCTGCACTTCGTCATGCTTGCGAAGGGCTTTCTGTTGGAGCCGCTTTTCTACATGGCGGTTGTTATCGTGCTGCTGGCCCTTCGATGGCCGCAGCGCCGTCGCAAGACAGTGAATCGGGAAAGGGCGGCCTGAGGGCCGCCTTTTCTTTTGCGGAAGCTCCCCCGCGAGGGGTGACTCGCGAGTCGGGATGCGCGTGAATCGCGGTTTGCACCGGGTTACGTAGGGGCCACCTGGGGATAAGCTTGGGGATAGCCGTTTGTGCAGGGCGAGTCACACTTGTCCGCGGCGTACAAAGCGGGCATTCGCGGCGGCTCCTTCAAAAAAAGTTGCCGCGCAACATGCTGAAAATAAACGCAAAAACGAGAAATATGAAAAAAAGACGACGAAACCTGAAAAAACTGCTTGCGGGTTTTGGTGAGTAACCGTAGATACCCCCTCACCGGCGGCGCTGAGGCGCCACACGGGACGCCAGACGGAACGGACGGGACGCCAACGAGGGGTTCTGGAGGGGAAGCGAGGCAAACATCTGAGGCATTGACGGGCGGGCGCGCCGGGAAGTTAGGGCGCACCGGTTCGGTTTTTGTCTCTGCGTTATTTGAAATTGCTGGTATCTGAAGAGATATGTGGGCGGCTCTGGTCCTGATCGATGGATCAACCCTCTCATATCAACGCTTCTAGGACTTCGGTCCGATGATGAAGTGTCAGCTTCACTGTTTGGAGCGGCTTTCGGTTTCTGATGAAACCAAAAGCACGTTATCAAACAGATGACTTCCAATGCGTATCCAATCCTTAGCCGGGTGGATATAGGGACCACGCCCCCAAAGCTGGTCTTGAAGTATTGGAGATGTGCAGAGGTTCGAACGTCAAGGATAGCAGGGTAACCTGCTTTCAACTTGAGAGTTTGATCCTGGCTCAGAACGAACGCTGGCGGCAGGCCTAACACATGCAAGTCGTGCGCGCCTTCGGGTGAGCGGCGGACGGGTGAGTAACACGTGGGAATATGCCCTTCTGTTGAGGATAGCCCCGGGAAACTGGGAGTAATACTCGATACGCCCTTTGGGGGAAGGAAGGATTAGCCCGCGTCTGATTAGGTAGTTGGTGGGGTAATGGCCTACCAAGCCTACGATCAGTAGCTGGTTTTAGAGGATGATCAGCCACACTGGGACTGAGACACGGCCCAGACTCCTACGGGAGGCAGCAGTGAGGAATCTTAGACAATGGGCGCAAGCCTGATCTAGCCATGCCGCGTGAGTGATGAAGGCCTTAGGGTCGTAAAGCTCTTTCGCCAGGGATGATAATGACAGTACCTGGTAAAGAAACCCCGGCTAACTCCGTGCCAGCAGCCGCGGTAATACGGAGGGGGTTAGCGTTGTTCGGAATTACTGGGCGTAAAGCGCGCGTAGGCGGACTGGAAAGTTGGGGGTGAAATCCCAGGGCTCAACCCTGGAACTGCCTCCAAAACTATCAGTCTAGAGTTCGAGAGAGGTGAGTGGAATTCCGAGTGTAGAGGTGAAATTCGTAGATATTCGGAGGAACACCAGTGGCGAAGGCGGCTCACTGGCTCGATACTGACGCTGAGGTGCGAAAGTGTGGGGAGCAAACAGGATTAGATACCCTGGTAGTCCACACCGTAAACGATGAATGCCAGTCGTCGGGTTGCATGCAATTCGGTGACACACCTAACGGATTAAGCATTCCGCCTGGGGAGTACGGTCGCAAGATTAAAACTCAAAGGAATTGACGGGGGCCCGCACAAGCGGTGGAGCATGTGGTTTAATTCGAAGCAACGCGCAGAACCTTACCAACCCTTGACATCCTGTGCTAACCCGAGAGATCGGGCTTTCCCTTCGGGGACGCAGTGACAGGTGCTGCATGGCTGTCGTCAGCTCGTGTCGTGAGATGTTCGGTTAAGTCCGGCAACGAGCGCAACCCACATCCTTAGTTGCCAGCAGTTCGGCTGGGCACTCTAGGGAAACTGCCCGTGATAAGCGGGAGGAAGGTGTGGATGACGTCAAGTCCTCATGGCCCTTACGGGTTGGGCTACACACGTGCTACAATGGCAGTGACAATGGGTTAATCCCCAAAAACTGTCTCAGTTCGGATTGGGGTCTGCAACTCGACCCCATGAAGTCGGAATCGCTAGTAATCGCGTAACAGCATGACGCGGTGAATACGTTCCCGGGCCTTGTACACACCGCCCGTCACACCATGGGAGTTGGTTCTACCTGACGGCCGTGCGCTAACCTTCGGGAGGCAGCGGACCACGGTAGGATCAGCGACTGGGGTGAAGTCGTAACAAGGTAGCCGTAGGGGAACCTGCGGCTGGATCACCTCCTTTCTAAGGATGCTTCTAGTCAGAAGAACTTGTTCTTCTCGTGAAGCACTTAGCAGAAGATCGGCAAACAAAGCCGGTCAAAAACTGGACCAGGCCGTCCTCATATCTCTTCAGAACGCTAGGTTCCGCGCGGATCGCCGTGCGGGGTTCCAAAGCACGGGGCCTTAGCTCAGCTGGGAGAGCGCCTGATTTGCATTCAGGAGGTCAGGAGTTCGATCCTCCTAGGCTCCACCATCAAGCAAGGCCCGAAAGAATGGGTCGGTAGCTCAGGTGGTTAGAGCGCACGCCTGATAAGCGTGAGGTCGGAGGTTCAAGTCCTCCTCGACCCACCATTCTCTTTGCTTTGCAGGGACACGACACGCTGACGATTAGATCGATAAGCACCTTCGGGTTCTTATCCGTCCAATCGGACACATTCACTGACATCGTATATATAGAAACAATCAACGTTGCTTGATTGCTGTAAGTAAGCAGCAATCTCGTTGGGTCTCCTTCGGGAGAGGTTGATGCCTGGTCTAGCCGGCCAGGCGGATATATCCCCTTCGAAACGAGCAATCGTTGTCCAAGTCAAGTACACTAACCAACGTATCGATTGCATGATCGATACAGCGGAGATCAATGATCTCCGCGGGAAAGTATGCTTTGTCCAGTAAGAGAGCGGGGCGGTCTGCCGACCGTGTTGCTCTTTGCAAGGCCCTGTGAACCAGCGGGGCGTGGAGCTGCTACCTAAACAGTTCTGCATTCGACCTTCGGGTCGATTAGAAACCTTGCTCTTACTGGATCAAATCAAGCGCGAGAAGGGCGTTTGGTGGATGCCTTGGCAGTAAGAGGCGATGAAGGACGTGATACTCTGCGATAAGTCATGGGGAGCCGAGAATAGGCTTTGATCCATGAATCTCCGAATGGGGCAACCCACCTGATACTCGGTTATAATCAGCTCTGCTGTTTATAATTGGGTAAAACAGGTACTTATTACCTGAATACATAGGGTTTTAAGAGCAAACCCGGGGAACTGAAACATCTAAGTACCCGGAGGAAAGGAAATCAATGATACTCCCCTAGTAGTGGCGAGCGAACGGGGACCAGCCGAGCCATGAGAGTGACAAGAATGATCTGGAAAGATCAGCCATAGCGGGTGACAGCCCCGTATTGGAAGCTCGATTGGACGTATTAAGTAGGGCGGGACACGTGAAATCCTGTCTGAAGATCGGAGGACCACCTTCGAAGGCTAAGTACTCCTTACTGACCGATAGCGAACCAGTACCGTGAGGGAAAGGTGAAAAGCACCCCGACGAGGGGAGTGAAACAGTACCTGAAACCGAACGCCTACAATCAGTCGGAGCTTGACTGGACTCTAATGACAATCTGGGCCATGACCTCCTTGAAGATCAGGGAGATACGAACATGGCTGACGGAACCTTCGCAGTATTGATGCTGGTGCTCGGTCTGACCGACATGGGCATGAACCACTGCGGTACGGCCAACGGATGCCTCGGGACGTCGCCTGCGACGCCGCGGCTGATGATCTCGGCCGGCGAGGTTTTGGAACGACAGGCACAGCCTGCGTCGGAGGTCTACCTTCGCTACGATCTGCCCCACAAACGCGGGCCGTTCGGAGAGGCCATCGGTCTCTCGGTTGGCGAAGAAGGCGAAACCTGGATCGGGTTTGGCCAGACCTACACGGTGAACTTCGGAAACTCTCCGCTGTTTGCCGAACTGCACGCGATGCCTGGTCTCTACTTCGATAACGGCGGATACGACCTCGGCGGACCGATAGAGTTCCGTTCCGGGATCGAGCTGGGATACGAAAACCGGAAGGGCTGGCGCTTCGGCCTCAGCTACGATCACCGCTCGAATGCGGGGATCTACGACAACAACCCCGGGATCGAGACAGTTGCGTTCCACGTGAGCATTCCAACCAGATAGCGGTTGTCATCAGTGTCCAGTCTTGTGACGGCGTACCTTTTGTATAATGGGTCATCGACTTGGTCTATCTAGCAAGCTTAAGCCGTTAGGTGTAGGCGCAGCGAAAGCGAGTCTTAATAGGGCGTCGAGTTAGATGGATCAGACCCGAAACCGAGTGATCTAGGCATGACCAGGATGAAGGTACGGTAACACGTACTGGAGGTCCGAACCCACACCTGTTGAAAAAGGTCGGGATGAGTTGTGCCTAGGGGTGAAAGGCCAATCAAACTCGGAGATAGCTGGTTCTCCGCGAAATCTATTTAGGTAGAGCGTCATCCGAATACCCCGGGGGGTAGAGCACTGGATGGGTAATGGGGCCCCACAGGCTTACTGATCCTAACCAAACTCCGAATACCCGGGAGTACTAGATGGCAGACACACTGCGGATGCTAACGTCCGTAGTGAAGAGGGAAACAACCCTGACCTCCAGCTAAGGCCCCCAATTCGTGGCTAAGTGGGAAAGCAGGTGGGACGACCAAAACAACCAGGAGGTTGGCTTAGAAGCAGCCATCCTTTAAAGATAGCGTAACAGCTCACTGGTCTAATCAAGTTGTCCTGCGGCGAAGATGTAACGGGGCTCAAGCCACGAGCCGAAGCTGAGGATGCGAGAGCATGGTAGCGGAGCGTAGTGTGATATAGCACTTTGTCTCTTCTATCGCGTCGTTATGAACGGTGCGGGCAACCGCGCTCAAGTAGCGAAGCGGTAGCGCAGACATAAGTGCTTTCTGTGAAGCCGGCGCGTGAGCGATCCGGTGGAGAGATCACTAGCGAGAATGATGACATGAGTAGCGACAAAGAGTGTGAGAGACACTCTCGCCGAAAGTCCAAGGGTTCCTGCTTAAAGCTAATCTGAGCAGGGTAAGCCGGCCCCTAAGGCGAGGCCGAAAGGCGTAGTCGATGGGAACCAGGTTAATATTCCTGGGCCAGAAGGATGTGACGGATTGTGGCGGCGTGCGTCCCTTATCGGATTGGGGCGTATCCAAGACAGTTCCTGGAAATAGCCCTTCATGAGACCGTACCCTAAACCGACACAGGTGGACTGGTAGAGAATACCAAGGCGCTTGAGAGAACGATGTTGAAGGAACTCGGCAAAATACCTCCGTAAGTTCGCGAGAAGGAGGCCCGGTACATGAGTGCCGGGGGCACAAACCAGGGGGTGGCGACTGTTTATTAAAAACACAGGGCTCTGCGAAGTCGCAAGACGACGTATAGGGTCTGACGCCTGCCCGGTGCCTGAAGGTTAAAAGGAGGGGTGCAAGCTCTGAATTGAAGCCCAGGTAAACGGCGGCCGTAACTATAACGGTCCTAAGGTAGCGAAATTCCTTGTCGGGTAAGTTCCGACCTGCACGAATGGCGTAACGACTTCCCCGCTGTCTCCAACATCGACTCAGCGAAATTGAATTGCCTGTCAAGATGCAGGCTTCCCGCGGTTAGACGGAAAGACCCCGTGCACCTTCACTACAGCTTCGCACTGGCATCAGGCACAACATGTGCAGGATAGGTGGTAGACTTTGAAACCAGGACGCCAGTCCTGGTGGAGTCATCCTTGAGATACCACCCTTGTTCTGCTTGATGTCTAACCGCGACCCGTTATCCGGGTCCGGGACCCTGCGTGGTGGGTAGTTTGACTGGGGCGGTCGCCTCCTAAAGCGTAACGGAGGCGCGCGAAGGTTGGCTCAGAGCGGTCGGAAATCGCTCGTTGAGTGCAATGGCAGAAGCCAGCCTGACTGCAAGACTGACAAGTCGAGCAGAGTCGAAAGACGGCCATAGTGATCCGGTGGTCCCAAGTGGGAGGGCCATCGCTCAACGGATAAAAGGTACGCCGGGGATAACAGGCTGATACTGCCCAAGAGTCCATATCGACGGCAGTGTTTGGCACCTCGATGTCGGCTCATCTCATCCTGGGGCTGGAGCAGGTCCCAAGGGTATGGCTGTTCGCCATTTAAAGAGGTACGTGAGCTGGGTTTAGAACGTCGTGAGACAGTTCGGTCCCTATCTGCCGTGGGTGTAGGATACTTGAGAGGAGTTGCCCCTAGTACGAGAGGACCGGGGTGAACGATCCACTGGTGGACCAGTTGTCGTGCCAACGGCAGTGCTGGGTAGCTATGATCGGAAAGGATAACCGCTGAAGGCATCTAAGCGGGAAGCCCCCCTCAAAACAAGGTATCCCTGAGGACCGTGGAAGACCACCACGTCGATAGGCCGGAGATGTAAGTGCAGCAATGCATTCAGTTGACCGGTACTAATGGTCCGATAGGCTTGATTTGATCCAGTAACAGCAAGGTTCGAAATCACACGGCGCAAACAGCGTCGCGGTGAAACTTCAAACCGGTTACGGAACACAAGCATACACTTCCAAAGTGTACTGACTTGGAAAACGATGTTGATTGTACCGTTGCACCCGAATTGGGGAGCGTGGAAACAGGGGATCGGCATAGCCAATACTCCAAAAGCCACCATGCCCAAAAGTGCAACGGGTTTTGGTTTTTACTCGGTTTGGTGGTCATAGCGTGAGCAAAACACCCGGATCCATTCCGAACCCGGCCGTTAAGTGCCACCGCGCCAATGGTACTGCGTCTCAAGACGTGGGAGAGTAGGTCACCGCCAAACCTAGCAAAAACCAAAACATCTATATAAACGATACAGAGAAAGTATCAGTGATACACGGAATTGGCGCGGGGTGGAGCAGCCCGGTAGCTCGTCAGGCTCATAACCTGAAGGTCGTAGGTTCAAATCCTACCCCCGCAACCAAAATCCTACGCGTTTTCAAACGCTTACACGCCGCCCTCCGGGGCGGCGTTTGCGTTTTGTCCGGCCGTGGAAGCACTGTGGAAGCAAGAGGGGCCGAAGGTGTTCGTGCAACCGCGAAATGCGCGCTCGTTCTTCGACACCCTCCTGTGGCGAGGCCTCACCTCAGCGTCGGTGGCCGTTCTCGGCCGAAAGAAGCCGTTCTGCTTTGACTACGTGACCGCTAGGTACCCGGAATGACCCCGGCTATCGCAGCAGCTTGATGCGCTCATGCAGACTCAGGGCGCTTGGAATGCTCTTGGCGACAAGGGCAGCCGAAATCTCGACAAGCGCCTGCCGCGCCTGATCATATTGCGACAGTGCCTGGCCGTCGGAAGTCAATGCCGTCGCCACAAGCTCCACCAGCGCGTCGCCTGTTTCCTCACGATACCAGTAACCAGAGGGCTTTCGCTCCTTCAACATGGCTGCCAGCCAGCGTAGGCCGTCAAGACGAAGCGTGGCTACAAAGCTTGTCGTCAAGAAGTGGCAGAAGCGGGTGACGCATTCTTCGTCTCGAGCCAAGTGTGCGGCGGCCCAGCGCTCGTAGACATCCTTCATACGCATAGCCGCGCCGGGTTTCAGCCGGGCCAACGCACCCTCGTTGCCGAAGCCGAGCAGGTCGCAGATCAAGCGTTCGCCGTAGAACCAGAGACCTGGTCGAGACCAATCGGCGGCAAGGCCGTACTCCGCGGTAGCGCGCCAGACACGTTCGAATGCCTCCGCGTCATCATCTTTCCCCAGACGTAGAAACAATCCCCTAATGAAGTGCTGCAGCGCGTAGTGCGCTGCCGGACCGTGGCAGAGAACCGGTTCCCAAACTTCCCGCTCTTCTCCTTGGGGCGCCGCTATCGTCAAGGCTCCTAGCTTCAACAGGATGTCGTAGCCGAAGTTCTGACTTGGCAAGTCGTATTCGCCGTACTTGTTCTTCTCCCGCTCCCTGGCGCGCGTCGCGTCGTAGTCCCAGATGCGCAGCGCCAAGTCTGTATCGAGGCGACGGTCGCCAGTGCCACCGCCATCGATAAGCCAGTTGAAAAGAACACTGAGGAAGTGGTCGTCTAGCGAGCCGCTCCTTCGGCGTTCCGGCTTTCCGCGCCAAGTCTGGGCGCCGGAATTGTAAAGCCGCATCTGGCGTCGGAAGTCCAACCGCTCTACGCCTGTGACGATACGCTCGAAGTCGAGGTCATCCGGCGTCGCATTCGATCCACGAAGCGGAAAGCGCCGCAGCCGCGCGAGCCACATAAGCCAGGCGCGCTCCGCTTCCTCGTCGTCTCCGTGGTGCGGAGCGAGGACGTTAAGTCCCGACCAGAAGAGGCCGGCGCGGAGCAGCCGCCACCAAGCCGCACCAAGTTGTTCTCGGTTGGCATAGGCAACGCCGATTAAGACGGCGGTCGCTTCCGTGTCGCCGCTCGTCAGAAGCCGCACGACGGCCGCCTCCCACTCTTGAACACCGTCTCCATCGGCGAGCCACTGGTGCATTACCGCGTGGGCGATGAACTTCAGCTCGCCGCGAAAACGCTCCGCGCGTTGTCCGCGAATCTCTTCTACCGTCGACGCAACTTCCGCCACACCAGTGCGCACGACTTCGAACGCGAGCTGCTGAGCTTCGGGATGCTGAACGAGCCAAGCGTCGCCCAGTGCGATGAGGGTGCCGGCTGCAGCGGACCGACATTTCGATTTCGCGTCCTCATCGTCCCCCTCGGTCCCGGCTTCGCACTCCTTGAGTAGATTGAAGAGGTACGCGGCCTCATCGTCGGTAAGAGGGTGGCTGCCCCGAAGTCGCTGCTCGCACTGGTCTGGCACAAGAAGGTACGCAAGGGTTGGCGCGCTTTCGGTCTGCCAAGACTGCACCTCGAGCCGCAGTTCGTCGGGGTACACGAGGCGCTGGCTCTCCTCGCCCGTCGCCGTATCGATGACGGTCCGATAGTTGGCCCGGTCGAGCGCGGCGAAGAGCAGCTTGAACTCCAGCGCCTCCTTCCGGTCTTCGGGTAGCGTCCAAATCGGCAGCAGTGTTTGAAGACGCCGCGCAAGGTCGTCGTCGGCTAACATTAGCTCGGCAACGACATCTACGAACTTCTTCTGGCGATGGGGCGCCAGGATCCCATCGCGCGCGAAGTCGAACACTACCTGGCCACTCCGCAGCCAGGCCCAATCGGTTAAGTTGTAGCCTACCCGCTTTACACGGACGCTTGTGAACAGGCGTGCAATTTTGACCCCGTAGAGGGGTGATCGGCGTCCAAAAATGACCCCCTTACACTGATGTGGATGATGCCCCCGAGGTCATCGGGGAGCACAGTGTGGGATGTTGGTCGTGGAGACGATAGCGAAGATCCGGCGGGCGTATTTTCAGGACAAGAAGTCGATCAAGCAGATCTGCCGGGAGCTGCGAGTATCGCGGAATACGGTGCGCAAGGTGATCCGGTCCGGTGCGACGGAGCTCACCTATGAGCGGACCATTCAGCCGTTGCCGAAGATCGGGCCCTGGAAAGACATGCTTGACGAGATGCTGGCGGTGAACGCGCGGAAGCCCAAGCGCGAGCGACTGACCCGCATCCGCATCTTCGAGGAACTCCGGGCCCGAGGATATGACGGTGGCTATGATGCGGTCCGGCGATACGCGGCCTCCTGGTCGAAGGAGGAAGAGGTGGAATCTGCCGCGGTCTATGTGCCGCTGAGCTTCGATCCGGGGGGAAGCCTACCAGTTCGACTGGAGCCATGAGATCGTAGTGATCGATGGCGCGACGACCACGGTGAAGGTGGCGCACGTCCGCCTCTGCCACAGTCGGATGCTCTTCGTGCGGGTCTACCCGCGTGAGACGCAGGAGATGGTATTTGACGCCCACGACAATGCGTTCGCCTTCTTCGGCGGCGCCTGCGCGCGGGGCATCTACGACAACATGAAGACGGCGGTGGACACGATCTTCGTCGGCCGTGACCGCGCCTACAACCGCCGGTTCCAGCAGATGTGCGGGTATTACCTCGTCGATCCTGTTGCCTGCACCCCGGCATCCGGGTGGGAGAAGGGACAGGTCGAGAACCAGGTCGGCGTTGTCCGACGGCGGTTCTTCGTGCCTCGGCCGAAGTTCAAGAGCTACGCCGAACTCAACGCCTGGCTCGAGGATCGCTGTGTTGCCTGGGCCAAGGCCAACCCGCACCAGGAGCTTCGGGATCGAACGATCTGGGAGGTATTCCAGGACGAGCGCGCGAGTCTTGTCCCCTACGTCGGTCCGTTCGACGGCTTCCATGCCGTGCCAGCCTCGGTCTCGAAGACCTGTCTCGTCCGGTTCGACAAGAACCGCTACTCCGTGGACGGCCGGGCCGTTGGCCGACCTGTCGAGATCCGTGCCTATGCCGAGCGGGTCGAGTTCTGGCAGGACGGCAAGATCGTGGGGCAGCACGCCCGAGCCTTCGGGCGCGACAAGGCCATCTACGACCCGTTGCACTACATTCCGGTTCTGGCTCGCAAGCCCGGTGCTCTTCGCAATGGCGCGCCCTTCAGGGACTGGGACCTGCCGTCGGCGATCAGGCGCGTGCAGCGCAAGCTTGGCAAGGTGCCGAACGGCGACCGGCAGATGGTCCAGATCCTCAGCATGATCCCGATCGATGGGCTGGATGCGGTGGATTCTGCCTGCGCCGAGGCCCTGAACGAAGGCGTTCCCGCAGCCTCAGTCGTCATCAACATCCTGGCCCGGCATCGGGAGCCGCCACCGCCGCTGACCATTGATACGCCGGCCGCGTTGCGACTGACTTGCGAGCCCGTCGCCGATTGCAACCGCTACGACAGCCTCAGGAGACCCAACCATGGAAAGATCACAGGTGCTGGACGCGATGAGCCAGCTGAAGCTCTACGGCATGAAGGCCGCCTACGATGAGATCATCACCACTGCGGTGAAGCGTCAGCACGAGCCCCAACAGATCGTCGGCGACCTGCTGAATGCCGAGATCAGCGAGAAGCAGGCGCGCTCGATCAAATACCAGATGACGATCGCCAAGCTACCGCTGGCGAAAGAGGTCGACGAGTTCAGCTTCGAGGAAACACCGGTCAACGAGACCTTGGTGCGCGATCTGGCCGCCGGTGAGTTCCTCGAACAGCAGCGTAATGTCGTCCTCTTCGGCGGCACCGGGACTGGTAAATCGCACCTTGCCGTCAGCATCGCCCGGGCCTGCATCCGGCGCGGCAAGCGGGGGCGCTTCTTCAATGTCGTAGACCTGGTAAACAAGCTCGATGCCGAAGCCCGTGCCGATCGACAGGGGCGCACGGCAGACCTGCTGTGCCGCCTCGACTTCTTGATCCTCGACGAACTCGGCTATCTCCCCTTCGCGCAGACCGGCGGCCAGCTGCTGTTCCATCTCATCAGCCGCCTCTACGAGCGCACCTCGATCATCGTGACGACCAATCTCGACTTCGGGGAATGGCCTTCGGTCTTCGGCGACGCGAAGATGACCACTGCGCTGCTCGACCGCCTGACCCACCACTGCGACATCGTCGAAACCGGCAACGAGAGCTGGCGCTTCAAGACCCGTGAATGACCAAGTCCCCGCTGACCCGATACGGCTGCGCTGTGTGAGGGCTACACCGCATCGGGCCAGCTACCCGAGCGCTCCAGGGGGGGCTTTTTTGGATGCCGATAGGGGGTCAAGATTGCCTGCCGATTGACACGAAGATCGGCCTCAACAACACCGACTACAACGATCAGGGGGCATTCGACGCCGCGAACAACTACTTCGTCGCCCCCGCGGACGGCACCTACCTCTTCGGCGCCACGCTGCTCTACAAGGTCAATGCCAGTACCACTGCCCGCATGCGCGGGCGGCTGGTCCTGAACGGCACGACGGAAATCCGCGGCTCCCTCGGCGAAATCTCCGCCACCCACGTCTCGCTCGCCACCGCGATCTGGCTACAGACCATGGTGCCGCTGACCGCCGGCGACACCGTCGAGCTGCAGGGGTATTTCCGGGTCGCGGACGGGTATTTCGCCGCCGACCACACGTCCTTCTGGGGCTGCAAGATCGGCTGAGGGAGGCGCGATATGGCCCCACAACGCCCGGAGGACGGCTTCGTCCGCATCCCACGAATGCGGACAGAACCTACGCGGAGGGTGGGGCGAGGCCAACAAAAATACTTGGCGCTGCTTTGGCTGCAAGGATCCTACGAAGGCGAAGGGCCGCAAGGCCCCATCGTAGTTGACAACAGTCCTTCAAAGAATCCCGGTACTCCAGCACCGCCGATGAGCACTGCACGGTCCAGCGTTCGGTTGAACAGTTCGCAAGCTGTTTCAGGAACGAAAAGGCAAGAATGGCAAGCGGCACCGTTCAGTGGGTCGCTTGTTGTACTGACCCCAGACATGCAGAGCGGATCGGACGAACACCACTCGAGCCTTCTGAGCGCGCGAAGTACTGTTCCTGCAATACGCTGCGACAGTCCTTCGCGTTCGAGCCCCCCAAGCGTCCCCTCATTGTCCGAGGTGGCAGTGTAGATCAGAACGCCGGCCATGGGCGTGCCGTCCGCATTGGCATACAGTCTTTCAAGCAAAGAGGCCGAACCGTATCCAGACGTAATAGATAGCTCTAGCATTACTGCATGGGAAAATGCATGGACAAGAAGGCCCCGTGCGGTGACTGCTTGCGGCGGAGTTTCGTCGGGGCGGCCGAACCGATTTTGCCAGTCTGCTACCCACGCGTCGTGCAACTGCCGCGCGCGCGCTTTGACCGTGTCCACTTCTTCCCACTCTGCCACCTTGTCCTCGTCGAGCGCCAGGAAGATGCCTTCTCCTGAGGAAGCGATGGCCGGACGCCAGTTGATCTTTCGCGAAGACAGCGACGCTACGGTCTGGGCATCCGTCCCGTCGGGCGGGTTTCGCCGCGTGAACCCTTTGAGAGCACGAACCTCGCGCAAGCGTGGCACGCGAACGACTTCGGACAACCACGGAGCCAGCACATCTGGAACGGCCTCTTTGCGAACTTCGAATGTCTCGCTTGGCGGGGCGGATGCATCGCAGAACTGCCGCCATTCCTCGCGTCTGATCGCCATGTCCGCGCCAGGTGTCTCAGCGTCGGGCAGGCTATCCAAAATGGTGAGCATTGCATCAAGCCGATCCCGCGCTTCCGGCTCGGGCATATCCGTGATTTCTGCAAGACGCTTTGCAACCTTCAAGATGGCGCGCTCCAGATCCCGTTCATCACCGTCCTCTGCAAAGTCTTCGCGAGCAATTTGTATCCGGCTCCAGAGGTCGTATTCCTCCAGTACCGCACGGAACGTGTCCGACCACGGCGGGATCGTGAGGACGGAAGCGACGTGGGGAAAGAAGAGGTTACTGCTGCCACGCAGCGCGGTCGCCACCTCTTTCGCCGGCGCATCGCAGATTTCTCTTGCATCGTCGCCAAGCCAAGGACGCCCGCCAAGACAGCCGCCGGTAAGCTGCTGCGCCTTGGTGAAGGCATCGCGCAGGCTGTCCCCATTACCACAGTCGGCACAATCGACATAAAGATTTCGAAGGCCGGCACCGCGCGACCGCAATTTTAGCTTGCCACTTTGGCGACAGCCATCAGCATGCTTGTCTTCGATCCATTCCCGCCATGGAAAATCTTCCAGATGACCACGTTGGCAAATAATCATTAGGCGCGCGGGGACGACATAAATGGTTCTCCCCATTTTGTTGCTGCAAGCTTGACAGGAAAGCCCTGCTCCACCTGTTTCTTCGAACCATTGGCTCTGATGACGAAGGCCATGGCATTCGGGACATTCCTGCCAGGTTGGGAAACGCACGGCGGGTAGGGCCGGAATGCGCTCTTCGTCTCCGCGGCCAAGGCTAACCGGTGGCTCATAGAGTTCACGCACACCTAAGAGCCTTTCCAAAACGGGCTCCACGATCCTGCGGCACTCGTCTTTTCTCCAAAAATCCAATCCAAGCGTGACCCCAGAGACCGGCGCGTTCTTCGCGGCGAGATAGTCCACTACAGCGCCGGGGCCGTGGGTCGAGACCAGTTGAGCCCGCCGCAGTTCGCCCATCTTTGGTCCGTTTCCCGTCGGCATTTTACTTTCCTTCTAGATCGATGCGCACCGTCGCTTCCACGCCTCGGAGCGTATTCGGCGTTGGCTTTGGTTGGCGGGAGGCTCGCCCCGCAGCGCGACGTTGCACGGCCTGCTCCATAGACATCAGCAGCGAGGCGTCACCTTTATCACTCCACCACGTGGACAGGCCATCGCGTCTGCACCAACTGTCGAGAAACTTCATCAATTCTTCCCGGGTATCGGCAGCTTCGCAGGCTTCTTGCTCGCCGAGGTTACCTAAGCGTAATACGATCTCATCGATGATACTTTCCAATTCAAGTCGGAAACCCTCTGCCCTGCCTGGAGCCTGCCAAAGCTCGGGGTGGCGGTGCGCGGCGATGGCCACGAAAGGCGCATGCAAGGCACGACTCCTTGCACGAGGCGCAAAAGGCGTGACCGAAGTCGCTTCAACGTCGCGATACAGAGCGGAATGCCATGTCGCGTGTGTTTCGAAACGGCTCCTGTCGCGCGGGCGGTAAGCGGTAAACAGACCAATGACCAACCCATCGGTCCGGTCGCGACCAACCCGACTAGTGGCCTGGATGTATTCGGAAACACCTTTTGGCTGACCGTCCACCACCATCAAACCCAGCCGCCCGACATCCACACCGACTGAGATCATGTTCGTCGCAAGCGCAACGTCGATGGCCCCTACCGCATCGTGCCTCCGCTCAAGCTTTGCCAGCGTCTCTCCGATTTGTTCGGACCCGATGCGGCTTGTGATTTCGATCTGTGTGTCGACCGGCCGGATCGGCTCGTCTCGATAGGCAGCCAGCCGTCTCATCGTCTCCGGTGCGATAACCTGAAGAAGTGAGACTGATCCTCCAAGTTCCTTGAGCGAGTTAAAGTACCCAAGAAGGGTCCACGCGGCGTCGCGTTCGCTGCCGTCTAGCACTGAAGCCGACTGCAGCAATGACCCGCAAACTGCCTGCAGCATCTCAGGCTTTGAATGCCCAATGGTCGATGCACCGACATATAGGCGCCCTCGCTTTTTCGGGTCTTTCTCGACGACGGCAAAGGCGGAATCACCGGCGTCAATGCCAGGCGGTGGGAACTGCATAGTCCGACGAGCAAATAGCGCACGAACCTGTGATGCAGCGCTCCGGATCGTGGCAGTCGAGCCAATTACCTTGGGCGGGTGCCCGTCGCGGGTTGCCAGTATGTCAATGGCAGTCTCGTACAGGCCACTCAAGGTTCCGAGCGAGCCCGAGATTAGATGGAGCTCGTCCTGCACAATTAGGTCCGGGGGATCGTAGGCGCCTGCACCGAACAAAGCCGCCGTTTTTTCGTTCCGTGCCACCTGCGCGAACTTGTCAGCCGTTCCGATGACCAGCGACGGACGTTCGTCGTATACATCGTCGTCGTTCGTATAGATCGGCAGCGGCCCTGCCTCGCCAACCTCGCACCCATCCGTCCCACAGGTAACCTCGACGCCGTCGCCCGCAGAATGCCAATCCAGGCTCTCGTCGCACGCGGGACACTTTATTAAGCGATCGGGTCGTCCGACGTCCTTGAGGTTCGCTCCGTCGAGAAGCTTCGCGGCATCGCCCCGCCTGTTGGGTGTTGTAGACTCTCCCAACCAGAGCCCCAAAGAAATCGGCGTCCGAGTGGTGTCGAAGCCCCGCTCGGCCCATTCGAGATTGGCGGCGCAGATCATCGCCGCCGCGCGTTCGAACTGCTGCAGTGTCAGAAGTCGCAGGGTGTAGCGCATGATTGTCGAGACGCCTTCACCCTCTGAGCCTCGTTTAAGCCGCCGCGCGAAGATGGTGAACGCGGTCAGCAGAAGGTAGGCTTCGGTCTTGCCACCGCCGGTCGGAAACCAGATCAGGTCCATGATGCCCCGATCCTCGTGGTCGGGTGCAACGCTCGAGGCTGCCGAGAGAAGTACAAAGCCAAGCTGGAACGGCCGCCAGACCAATGTTCGGCGTTGTTCTTCAGGTTTTCTAAGGTTTTTCCAATCCTGCTGTCGCGCCATAGTCGCATTGGCAAGCTGGAACGCCATCATCAGATCGGCGTCACCTCGGAGGGTGGCAATTCCGCCGCGCATCCTCCGCGCGGCCGTCCGGCATATTTCAAGATGCGTTTTAGCCTGTTCCGCCCTTGCCGCGGACAAGTCCAGAGTCCGGAGGCGCTTTCCCGTTTCTTTGATCCAGACTTCGTAGGAGTCGACAAGCGCCTCGCAGACCTCCAGCGTCTCAGAGCCGCCCTCTGCCAACACGCTCGCCGCAAGACGGTCGCGGACACTTTCAAAACAGACATGACCTAAGGCACTCGTGTCTGGGACGCGTGTCGATGGAAGCCAAGCTGTCGAGACTTCCTTCACCGCGCCGTCACGCGGGTGCCAAGCCGCGGCACAAGTATGTCCCACCGCGTATTCAACTGTATCTCGCCACAGAAGATCTGCCGACCGCTCGTCGGCATCATCGGTGTCTGGTCCGCTGCGCAACGGACGCCCAATAAACCGTGAACCTTCGTCCGCTCGGATTGTCATGCGAAATTCGAAAAGAGCCTGGCGGTTCTGTTCATACCGATCGAGCGACTCGGTCAGCCCCGAGCCCTCGTTGTACACCACAACGGTTATTAGACGCGCGCTCTCGCCCGGCGTACCATGTTCGAACCGCGACTGGACGATGGTCAGATGCAATCCGTCAAAGCCTTCCGATCCATTGTCGGAAAGGCTAAGTTCATCGTTCTCATCGACTGAGATAGGCAAGTCAGTAGAAACGGCCCGTCTCCACCATACTCGACGTGTCCGGCTTGCGCCGTGGTCATCATCTGCGAGCGGTTCTTGTTCATCCTCGTACCGTGCGCCCGTTACCTCAACCGATACGGATGGTATTTCCCCATCCCTCGTCGCTAGCGCGAAAGACAGCCCGGCGGCTGCTGGCCGTGCCGCAGTTTCGATTCTGGCAGCTGTTCCGATTTCAGCTTTATCTTCCTTTCCTCCGACTTCGGCTCCGACATCGGGTGTGGTCGAGGGTTCTCTCCTGGACGCCTTTGGAAACAATATCCCTGTCATAAAAGCTTCTGAGGGGATATCGGGCAGAGGCCCGGCCAGCGGTGCTGGACCGATTAGGTCCTCAGCCAGCCGGTCGAGCAGCACACGGAAGGGCGCATCGGCTTCGCCAGGTGCATGAAGATTGGTCATGGGTTCCCCTGTCGTTTAAAATTAATCCAGACGAAGCCATCGGTGACGGGCGCCACTTCTAGGCCTTTTTCCCGGGCAATCGTATACCATTCCACCCGGATTTGGCCTCTGGCGACCGGAACAAAGGGGATCGCTTGCACGGCCGCACAGATCGACGCTATTTCTCGACCGAAGGTTTCGGAGAAGCGCGCCAGCTCTACCTCGTTGTCATCAACCTCTGCGAAAACTCCCCATCCGCTTTCTCTCCGCCAACGGAGCAGCGGTGCCCGAACATGGCCATCGGGCTGCCCAAGGACCGTCATCCCGAGTGCGTCGGACGGCCTCAACTGCACCTGAACACCGGTTTGTGCGGCCCGCCAATGTCGCTCTTTCGTCACGCGCATGGTGCCGGTTTCGGGCGCGACGTAGAGGTGGCGTCTGGCGCGCGTCGCTCCGACGTACAGAACGCGAGCTTCCTCGGCAGCCTCGGTATCCGACAAGCCGTCGCGAGGCTCCGGCAGATGCAACTCAACGTCCAGTGCCTCTCTTCCTTTCGCTGCGTGGATCGTGGATGCGATCTGTCCAATGGGCGGCTCAGGGGCGGGGGCACGCCCGGTCCGCACCGCCTCGGCCATACGCTTGGCATCGTAGCGTCCATCGACGAGCGCCACCGCAAGCGCCTCTGCGACCTTCGTCGTAGCGGGCAGGGTAGGGTTACTCCGGATGACTTCTTCTATCGCATTCGGGCCGCGGCCCTGTAACAGCTCCATCGCGCGTCCCAGCCACGCAGGTGCCAGCTGGATACCGTCGTCGGAAAGGCGCACCCGCATTCCGACCTCACCCAATCGCGCCGCATGACGAGCGGCCGCCGCATGCGACCGGAATAACGCCAGTTCAGCAACGGGCCGGGCCTCCGCAGACTCAGGCGGCGGCCCATCGCTGACCTCGTAGAGAAGCTCGCGCATCTTCGATAAGGCAGCATGACCGGATGCGGCATCGAGGGCGATCCCGCGCCCCTCGCGAGCGAGACGTCGAAGCGATGATCGACTCGTCCTGTGATTCCCTCCAAGTTCAAACCGCTCGAACCCGGATGCCGTAAGAATCGCGTCTATCGCCATCGGTCCCGCGTGGCCGAATTCACGCGCGCGGTAGTCGTAGATCGCCTGCGCGGGATCGCCGAAGACTGTGACGCCGCAGTCTCCAGGTAAGGCCCCAATTAATTCCGTCAGCATATCGCGCCTCGGGCCAACAACGTCTTGCGCCTCGTCTACGATCAGATGCCGACGGCCATCCAGCCATCGCCGCGCGATTCGGTCGTCCCGCGCGATGAGCGTAGTCGCCTGGCGCACCGTACCTTCATAGTCCGTTTCGCCTATGTCTTCGGTCGCATGGCTGACGAACAGGCCGGCGATCGAGTCAAGCGTGCGGATGTCTACCACTTCCCCGTCTATGACGGGCACACGCGCGAGGAGCTCTGCGACTGCGGTCCGTGAATAGGCAATGACGGAGATGGCTGAGGGATTGAGACCGGACTCAAGAAGGCGGCAAATGCGTCGCTGGATCGTGAAGGTCTTGCCAGCGCCTGGTCCGGCGACGACGACAGCGCGAGCGTCGGGCGGAAGGGCGACAACGCGATCCTGAGAGAAATCCGTCTGAGCCGACGACGCCATACCTGCCCATATCCGCAAGGGTCCGTTTAGCTCCTTCCTCGCATGCTCCGGCCAGTGCAGGGTCAGGGCCGACAAACGTCGGAGTTGAGCAGGCTTGCTACTCAAGTCGCCGTCCAGCAAAAAGGCGTCTTCTCCGCGTTCAATCATCGCGACCCAAGCCGAGGCGTCGTCGGACTGTACGTTCTGCGCGTTCCCAACGAACTGGTCGAGCGAGGAGGCCTCATATCGCCAAGAGGGTGGACCCAGCAGCTCTTCAAGCGTTTCCACGTCGTCTTTCAGACCGTCGTTTAATTCGGCAGACCCATTGGCAAGAGACCGTCCGGCTATGACGCTGACCGCTGTATGCGCGACCACATAGACCGGCGTGTTGCGCGTGGTGTGGCGAACCACGACACAATGCTCCACAAGCGCTGCGAGCGCCTCGTGGAAGGCATCATCTATCTCCACGCCGATCATTTTGGCCAATTCGGGGGCCGTCGAGACACCAGCCCGCTTGAGCGCGTGGACCATTTCGTCCTGAAGTGTCGTGTCCTCCACCGATTGGGCACCGACGCCATCTGTTGAGGCCGTTAGGCTAAGAGAGCCATCGGAAAATATCCTTGACATGACCTGCTCCCCGTTTGTCCCTCGTCCACAACCAGAGTCCTTGAGATGATATTGGCCGGAGTGGGGTTGGGCAAGCGTGCTAAGCTACGAGGAAATCGATGCGTATCTGGGAGATCGCTACCGTGCTCTAGCCCAAGAACGTGATGGAGCGCCGGTTTATGCCATCGAACACGGGCTCAACGTGGAGGATGCACGGACTCTCGCCTCCAAGATCGCACGACGGCTTCGAGCTACTGGAGCTATCGGGTCCGGAATCAGCTGGCCGTTGCTCGCGCTTACAGCCGAGATCGGCTACGCCTACAGGGGGCTGCTTTCCGGCTACTGGCCGCACCTGGAAGCTGCACTCGGTCTGCACTTGTCCGCCAGTGCTCGCGAGACACTGACCGACCATTACCTTCGTGCGCATCATGCCGTCGGTCTTGCTCACCCGGACAACACTCCATTTTCGCGCGCATTCCGGCACATCGCGTGGCCGCTCACCAACGCACTGGCCCCTCGCCAGATCCATGCCGGTTTGAGCGAGGCGCTTCTGGAGGTCGCCATGCTGGATCCGGCCGATTCCGCTTTGGTCCGGGCCGTGCAGCAATGCTGTCGACGGAGCGGTTTGCTGGCGCTCAACGATTGGGCGGCAGGAGAGGCACGAGTGGAGTCCGTCGCCACCGCGATACTCGACGCGCCCGACAGGCGATTATCCCGATCGATCGTCAACCGGCTCGAAAACGACATGATGTCCGCAATGCATATCCGCGACACCCTCGTCCGCGCGAGAGTGGAGCGTCGACGGCGCCAGCGGGAACGGTCTCGTGCCATGGTAGACGAGGTCGAGCCGCACGGGCCTCAAGACGACGATGGCGCGGCGGCGTTGCCGTTTGAACTTCGCGGTGGACTTCGTCTCGGCGCCAGGCTCTTCGCAGCGGACCTGCCTGTCGTCCTCCATGCCCGTACGCCACTTCGCTTCACCCGCCATGAAGTGTCTGAGCCCGAACGCCTTCTCACCGGGGAGACCGCGCGTCTGATTCTTAGTGATGGTGAACAACTAGTTTTGGACTACCAAGACGAGCGCAACGTACGCCGCACAACCAGCATGAGGTTCACCCGTCCCGAACCAATCCCTTCGCTAATCTCGGTGCACATGGAGCCTGGTATCCCGGTGCTCGCGGACCTTCGTGAAGATCGTCTCTCGGTATTCGTGTCGCTCGCGCAGCCGCCCGACGACGACCGCGCTCGGACATGGCCGCGGGAACTTCTGGACGTCGAGATGCGCCTGGAGCTGCGCATCCCAGGCGCTCCTGCCGTTCTCTCCCGCGAAACCCTGCCCACCATCCCCGGGCGGCTTGCAGCGAGAGGCCCGGGCCTGTCCAACCTGTCATCAGGGTTGCGCGGGTTCGAGGACAAGGAGGAGACGATACGAGCGGCGATGCTGACCATTCGGTGGGATGGGGATAATCGGTCGTTTTCACTCGCGGAAGAACAGCTTGAGATTCGATGGTACGAGGCCGAAGACGGATGGCGTGCCTCCGTACCCGACGGGTCCAAAGACCTTCCCGTTCGCCGCGTTCCTGCCGATGATCCTTTCGCGATCCCGGTTGCGAATGTCCAAGGCACTGGGGCCCAGCTCCTCGTGGTTGACGGGGTTTCGGCTCCAAATTTCATCGTTGCAGGGCCAAGTCACTTGCGGATGACCGATTCACGGCCCGCGGCGCCGGACGTTCATCGGCAACTCGGCCGTTCGAACAGCTGCCCAGGACTGCGCGCCGAAACTGAAGCCTGGCTTAGCTGGAGTAGTGCCCGTCCCGTCCACGTGGTGGCCGAGCTCCAGGCCCGAGGAGCCGCCAAGGTTGCCGAACGCGCGATTGTGAATACGATGTGCGGCGAGATCTGGTTGCAAGAAGAATCAAGGCCGTCGGAAGGCAAACGGTTCCGTGACAGCCTCGCTGAAGCAGTGATCCGCCTCGATTTGGCGGGGGTAGCTGAGCTGCGGGAGGTCGGACAGGAAATCGGAGAAGCAGATCTGAATGGCTTGCTCGCGGCGCTGGCTGACGCTTTCGCCGACGTTGTGCCCCCCAGCTGCCTCGAGAAGACGCTCGACGAGAAATGGGCGGAAAGGGCAGACGAGCGCATCGATAACGCTTGGAAATCGTTGACACCCGCGCGCACAGAGCGGTCGGCCCCTCCCGTTGACTTTGAGGCCTACAACGCACCGGAGGCCTGGCAGGCCGCCGTCGCTCACGCCGTCCGAAGCAGCGGCCGTCACGTCCTTGCCGCGATGATCCTCCCGCCGCGCCTCTCCAACGCGCTTCGAAACATCGACTACCAAAACGCCGAAACACTTGAAGTCGCCCGCGCCATCGCAGACTTCAGGATCGATCGTGGGAGCCTTGCTCGCCAGGCGCGACGGATCTCCGGAAGCGACATCCCGGTGGCACTGTCGCTCTGGACCGACCCGCGTGCTTTCGCAATGACCGACTGGCTCCCGATCGTCACTGCGCTTTTCGAGGATCGGATGACTGCCCGGGCAATTCGCTATGCCGCTCTGCGGCTCAGAACTGCTCGATGGGAGGTCGAATGACTATGAACGCCTACCTGCGCATGGCCCACGGTGTGCAGGCGCTCCGCCGGCGCGTGGAGCGCGACCACGCGCTTCTAGGCGCGCTAGGGGTCGCTGCAGATCCCTTGCCCCACCAAATGGCCAATGTGGCCCGAATTCTGGAGGCGCCCGAGCTGCGGCATCTGCTGGCCGACGGCGTGGGGCTGGGTAAAACCGTGCAGACCCTTATGATCTTAAATGCCCTGCGCCTCCAGGACCCGGACCATCGGACGCTGCTCGTGGTTCCAGACCATCTGATCGGCCAGTGGCTACAGGAGTTGACCACTCGTGGCCACTGCGACGCGGCCTTCATCGACGGCAACACCTCGGAGGATGAGGCCGACGTCTCAGTCAGAATTATCAAGCCATCGTCGTTGTCGGTGCATCTGAGGCATGGGTCCGAACACTACGACCTTCTCGTCGTCGACGAGCCGCAGAGCTTTACAGTCGCACAGCGCGACACCCTAGCCCGCGCCCGACCCTTCGCCCAGTTTATTGCTTTGACGGCGACGCCGGAGCTTGGCCGACCGGAAATGCTGCATTGGTTCGTCTCCATGTTGGAGCCCCTTCGCACCGCTACTGCGGACGACCCAACGGAGGTCATCAGGCGGGACGAGGTGACAGCCGCGGCCTCGATCCGGTCCGCAGACGAGGCTCGAACCGCGTTCGAGCGGGATGCATTCGGTCGACGCATCTGCCGGTGGTCGCGGGCCGATTTGCCAGACTACATGCCACGCCGCGACTACACGCGCGCCAACGTCCCGACTTTCGTCCGCGAGGCCGGTCTTGCCGCCACAGCGCGAAAGGTATTGGCGCGCACCGTCGGCAGCGATCCCATAAGCCGCGCACGGGCGCTCCACCGCCTCGGCCGGGCGTCTCGCGACGCGCTTGCCGCCCTACCCAAAGATTTTTACCAGATGCCTGATAGTGCGGATGCGAACATTGGCGACTCCCGGCTGGACGCGCTGCTCGACTTCTTAGCGTTGATCCGTGCGGAGGATGCTAACGCGCGTGTACTCGTGGTCGCGGGAGACAACGACACGATGGCCCGCCTGGAACGTATCTTGCCCGCCTACCTCCAGAGTTCTTCGGAAGGCGAACAGACAAGCATCGCACGTCTAGCGCGCGGTGAGCAGACCGCGGCCGATGCCGAGGCGGCAATCCGGCGCAACGTCGATACGATCGGCGATTTCGTGAGCGGCTCCGACGACATCCTACTGCTGGGCGATTGGGCCGAAGCCGGGCTAAATCTCCATCATGGGTGCGAGACCATCGTCCTCTATTCCTGCCCTTGGACCGTCCGCAGTATCGATCAGTTGGTCGGTCGTCTGGACCGGCTACGACCGGGCGCGGCGCTGGCGGCGGAGGCGCGAAAGGATCAGGGGCGTATTCGCATACACGCCATCACATGGGCAGGGTCGCCCGAGTCAGACGTCGTCGATGGTCTCGAACGACTAGGAGTATTCGAGCGCCCAACACCTCCGATGAGCGTGGAGCGCGCCGAAAAGATCGAGAAGCACCTCGGCGCGCTGGCCGCGGGCCGGGAAGCACCGGCAGCCTTGGCTGACTTGGAGCTGATGGGTGGGGACGGCACCGGCGAACTGGCAGCCTCCCGCCTCGCGCAGTACGACCCTCACACGGCCGACGCGGCCCGCGCGCGCCATCGCGCCATGTTGGAACGCAAAAGCCTGCCTGGCGGATTGCGGCCGTCGCGACCGGAACACGGCGCGCGCGGCCCAGAAGAGGCCGAGCTTCTTGCCTGGCTGGAGGCGCTCCGGGCGTCGAGCCTTTTAGACGTGAGGACAGGATGGAAGGACCAATCGGTAGACGGCGCACGCTACGGCAGTGTATGGTACGCGGACCTCGGCGTGAAAGCCTCCGGCGCAACGCGTGACTTATCGTTGGAACTGCTCGAGCGTCGGAACGAAGGCGACCGACGTTCCAATCCACGATCCGGTCAGGTCGCTTTTCTACACCACAGACGCCATCTTTCCGACCCTCCGCTCAGGATGGCCACGGACCGCGAAGGTGACGCCCGCCACTTGCACTTCATAGACCACGGCGACGAATTTCATGAACAGCTTTGCGCCGCGTTCCTGAATCTGGCCGATACCGCGCTCGAACGGGACAGAGTTCCGGTGGCCTCGGTGGGATATCCGCCCGGTCATTCCGCGCTGTCCGACGTTCGCCCCCTTCTTGTGACGGCAGCGGCATGCAGCCTGTCGCTGCCAATTGACGACGACGCCCGGTGGGACGGGCTGATGCACGGCCTGAATAGCGAGGACGCGCGCCATCTGCGTCGCTACGCTCGCGCCGGCTCACAGGCCGACGATCGCTGGCTGCGCCTCGCTGCGCCGACCCGGCTTATCCTGGAAGGACTGGCCATCAACCCTGAGGGGGGCGATCTTGAGCGGTTGCCGGCGTCCCACGTCACAGCCATTCTTGATCCACGTGCTAAGACAGGGAGGCTCGTAGTGGGCGATCCCGTAACGCTGCCGGACACCATCCCCCGACTTCGGGAGGCCGCGATGCGTAGGCGGGCCAAGGCCCACGCCATCAAGCCGCACCTACCCGATCCGGGGCAGGTCGCACGCAGATCCGAACTGGTGACGGCGGAAGCGCACCGCGCGAAAAGTGAGGCGCAAGCGCGCGCAGCTGCTTTCCGTGCGCAGATTTCGTCCGACGAACGGCAGGCGCGCATCGCGGAAGCACGCGCCATGAGGGTGGAACGCGAGGCCGAGGCGCTGGGGGCTTTCGCATCGCGACGGCTCGAAAGGATTGTGGGGGAGGAGAAGCTGATTGATACGAGAGTTTGGCAGGTGATCCTGATTCCATTCGAGCGGATTTGAACGTTGAAAACTGATCAAAATAGAGATCGCAGGCAGGAACCAACTTTGTCGTCGCGCCTGAAATCTGCTGGAAACCTAGCCAAAACCTAGGACCTTGATAGCCGGTCAAGCATACGATCGATGAGGCTCTTCGCTGTCACTTGGTTGACTGAACAATCGTAAATCAGATCAAAGACTTCCTTGTAGGTGGCTCTTTTGCGTTCAGGCAGGTGCTCAAAAATGTCGCCTTCTGCTTTCCTCGCATGGGCATCGACTGCCTTCTCGATCGTTGTAAGGCGTGACCGCATTGCACGACGATCAACATCCTCGAAAAGATCAAACTCCACAGCTTTTCTCATTTCGGAGAGAAGCGTGCCGATCTCAGCTCTGATTGATTTGGCAAACCGATCCGAAATCGCCCCTTGCTTAAGGACATCAAGTTTCTCGTAGACCTTGTCGGCCGCGAGCTCGAATGTCTTGAGGCGGTTTCGTTTTTGTGAGGAGACACGGCACTCGCGCGCCACTTCTGCGCCAACAGGTCTTAGGTGAGCGATAATATTGTCGAGATGTGCGTTGCTCTCGAATTCGTCGCGGCGGCCGTTCGGCACGACACGACCATCTAGTACGTGAACCTCTCCAATGGTCCAAGAACAGAAGCGATCCTCAGGGAATATCTCTAGGAACAGGCGATCATGGCCTACTTGGATATTGCCAACACGAGCGCGCAAACCCCGGACTCCCTGTGCCGCGGGAATCGCACCCTGGTAGTCATGATGGATGAGCCAGCCCACAGCGGCCGGCTCGCCATCGATGCTCTCAATCTTGAAGGTCTTCAGGCTGCGCAGCGAAGCGCGCTTCGTGTCTGAGTATTCGACATGGTCGCGATAGGGCCGGTAGACCGGCTCCTCTGATCCGTTGATGTGAATTCGGTACGCCTTGCCAGCGCGGCCATGCTGAGAGAGCAGATCAGCGATCTCCTCACCGAAAGAGAATTCGGGCGAAAACGGACAGGGGCAAACCTGGCTCACGAAGCTCTCGATCTCAATCTCGTTGAGCAGTCTGTCATTGGCGATACGGCGCGGTTTGATGAGCTCGACCTCGAAGAAATGCGCTGGATAGTCGTCGGGTTCCAGACGCTTAAGCGTCACCGCCTCTCGAACAATGGAGCGCAGGTCGGAGTCCCTATCATTGGATGCCAGCATGCGCTTAACAACGCGTCCGTCCCACGTGGCCTCGAGAACCTTCGTGTCGCCCTTGGCGCGCGAGCGGAACACAAGCTGCTGAACATAACCGAGCGCAGAAAGGCGGCCGACGCCTCGAAACCCACGTGCGTCCGTGCCTCGTTTATCACTTGCGCCAAAGGAGAGCATTCGCCTGGCGAAGGTCTGATTGGCCAAACCCGTGCCGTTGTCGCGGATCACAACTCGGCGGTCGATGTGATCGAGATTAATCTCGATAAGGCCGTCGTTACTGGAAGCAAGAAGTCCGGCAGCTACCGCATCATCGACGGCATCGGTGGCGTTCTGAATGTACTCGCGGAAGATGGAGAGCGGATTGACATACATGGAGCTGCTAAGAAGCTCCAACACGTCCTTGCCGACGAAGATTTCTGCATCGTCAAAGCCTTCGTCATCGATATGCGCCGCCTCAGCCATGTCTCCGCTCCCGTTTCTCTCTCACGCGTAAACCTGCGTGATGTCTTTCAGCTGTGTCTTCGTATTCGTGGTCGGCTGCACATCTTCATCGGTCAGGCCGGCATCTTCGACTCGCTCATCCTCAGGAACCAGATAGGCGTTGATATCTTCAACACGCCGGCGCTTTTGAGCCTCCCAAATCCGCGCCTCATCTGTTTTGGACATGGGTACAAAGAACCGGGCAGCTTCTCGTAGCTTGCCGGCGGCAAGCTCGTTCAGGTCACGCGCATAGTCGTTCTTATCGCGCGTACACAGGAAGCCAAGAAGCTCGGTGCGCTCATCGTCCGAAAGCGCCCTCATCGTCGCTTGGAATTCATCGAACTCAGGCCGCCCGTCGTACTGTTCATACCAGTAACGATTGAAGATGTAGTGATGCGGACGAAGCAAAATGCTTTCGAACTCGTCATAGGTGTCGCCAAACGCCTTCCGGAAGAATTCAGGTGCACCACTGACGATACCGTGCGTTGCCTGCAAGATCACCTGCATCGAGCGCAGGTAATATGAATTCCAATTCTTTCCGACATGTCCGCGATCAGGCCGAGTGACCGGTTGGTAGCGCATCGGGAAAGAAAAGATGCGTATGTTGAGTTCCTCATTGAGTGTCACGTTCAGCCGCATACGCTCAAATAGATCAGCCGGGCTGTCATTGAAATTATAGAGCATGTAGTTGGAAAGCTCTGTCAGTCCGGCATCCGCCGAATAGCGGATCGCTTGGGCGTAAGGCTTCTTTACACCTAGATGGTCGAAGGCGATGCGAAGCGGCTTGAGCGCAATCCGTGCTAGCTGCTGCAAGTACATTGGGTCCTTGCACAGGATGCGCGCATCGACGCCTTGGTTGAAGTCTACGCGCCGCTGCAGTTCGTACCGTCCCCGTTTGAGCTTGGCGCCTCGCTCAAATCCAAGATCGATAATTTCAGCGATGATTTCTTTAAAGTTGGCCGAGGCGACCACGTTGTTGTCCATCAGGATCAGGTCACGTTTCTCGCCGTAGAGCTTACTCACCCCTTGGACGACTTCGCTCAGCGAATTAGTATCGCGCTGACCACCTTCGAGCTTCGGGACGCCGCAGAATGCGCATTTTCGCACGCACCCTCGTGAGGCATAAGTGAAGTATGCGTCGTTCACAGGATACTGGTACTCGATGTGATCGAGGATGCTGTAGTCGGGTACTAGGTCCTCGATGGGCTTTCCGTTTACGTCATCGGCATAGAGTTCTTCGTCAAATGGGTCGAGGCCGAGAGAGACGGCCGGCGCCTCGCCCAGGAGACCCTTGATGAAGCGCACGCCACGCCAGCGCGGTTCGTCGACAAAGTTCTCATGCATCAGCGAGGCCGCGATGCCGCCGACGAAGACGCGGTGGGCCTGGCCGCCCACGAGGTCGAGGGCATAGTCGATGCTGCGGGCAGTGCGCTCCCACTCGAACGAAAAGAGTGTCGTGATGTACACGCGGTCCCAGGCCGTCTCATAGGCCGAGGGGTCTTCGCCCTTCACGAACCGAACATTGTCCCGCTTGCCGTTCGGGCCGTGATACTGGGCAATCTTCATCAGACCCAGCGGCGGGTACTTGTTCCTGTAGCCCGGTTCTACAAGAAGGATGTTCTTGTTGGCCATGGTCTGCCTCGATTCGTGTTCTGTTCCACCTTACCTACCGCAGGCCAGCTTGTCGATCTAGCAGTGGTCACTTCGTAGCTCAGTCTGTGTATGGACCTGACGGAACGGTGTTCGCAACCGAATCCTGATCGCCCGGGCACTATATCGTGTAGGTGCATAGATCGCTGGCACAAAATGCAAGCGGTGTAGCGCCCAACTGGGCGGGTAGGCCAACGGCAGGCATGCAGGCACCGTGACGTGGACCTGACCGGATCCTATTGCGACGGTGATTTCGCCTTCTCGAGCTGCTCTCGTATTGTTGCGATTCTGGATTCGATCTTCTTAAGTTCAAACTCTATTTTTTGACGAACTCCCGGATTATGCTCAACAATCTCATCGAGCACATCCGGTTCGCAAATCCAAGAGCGGAAGCGCTTTACCTTGCTGAGTTCGACGCTGTCGCCGCCGGCATGCCTGGCGTCGGTGTAGGCTTCCTCGACATCCACATCCCCCTTCGAAAATTTCTTTAGGATCTGGGGCGTCTCACAGATAACCGGGAGCTGGTCGCGAATGTCTACAGCGCGGACTTTTCCAGACTTGATAAGCCTTACGACCTTTTGCTCGAAGTCCGCTATCTCATCGCGGGCCTTCTTAATTTTTCTAGACTTCAAAAACTCGTCATAGTGGCTCCAGCGTTCCCGGCTTTCGTCCTTGTTGTCCTTCATGAACTGGAAGACATTGACCAGGTGTCTGACATGTTGCGGACTAACCCCAAGCTCGCGGGCTAAGTCTGGAATGTCTATTTTTTGATCGACATGGCGACGGTACACGAAGCCGGCTTTCTCATACGGTGCCCAGTCTTTCTTCCCTTTGACGTGGTACTGCCCGAGCATCGCGTAGACATCTGCGTCGCTTATGTCGGAAGGCAGAATGCGGCAACGAACCAGGTTCCACTTGGCGGGGTTGTCAGCCGCCAAGGAGCGGTAGGCGGCAAGGCGGCTGTTACCTTCGATGACGACAAAGTCACAGTCGCGAACAATGATGGGGTCGATGAGCCCGCCATTGTCGAGAATATCATGCCTAAGCGCTCTGACATGCTCCAGCTTCAGCATCGAACGATAGATCGAATCCTGGTCTGGTTCAGCCTCGCTGCGGTCTAGAAGGGAGTAAACTCTCGGGTTGTCAGGCCAGAAGTTCAAGTCTTCATGCGGTATGTCGCGTGTAACCGCAGGTATCTTCTTCTGCCGGATCAGGATGTAATCTTCGTCCGGACTCATTCTGCCTCCGCAACGGGGTTCAAAATTTCAGCGACTGCACGACCGAAATCATAGTCGGCGGCCTTCTCATAGTCTTCCTTGCATACGTCAGACTGCAGCAGTTGTGCGGCCAGACGCTTTGCACTTAGCAGGCTGTCCACCCAGCAATCGATCGTATCATCGCAGATGAGGTTCCATATGTAGCACTCGCGCTTCTGCGAGATACGGTGAATTCTGTCCTGTGACTGAAGATAGTCATCCAGACTGAAAGACCTATCATAGTAGATGGCATGGTTGGCTACGGTCAGTGTCAATCCCTCCTTCGCGGCACCCGGTGTCGCCACAAGAACGCTTATATCTTCGCGGTTCTTGAAGTCTTCGATGGCCCGGTTTCTTACCTCTATCGGTAGTTCACCGTGCACTCTGACCGCACCGTACTCCGCCAAGCGGCGACACAGCCATTCGGCGTTCCGCACGAACGAAGTCCAAACGATAACCTTGCTACCGTCGTCGGTTGCCTCGCGCACAAGACGGTTCAGCTCAGCGACTTTGCCAGGCTCCTCCTTGTAGTTCTCATCCACCAGCGCCGGATTGGACGTAACCTGGACCAAGCGAAGCAAACGCTTTAGGACGGCTTCAGCGTCATCCTCGGCCAGTTGCCCGCCCTGCATGACTTCCGCGCGTGCTTGCTCGCGATATGTGTCGTAGAGCTTTGCCTGATGCGGTGCCATGTTGGTGGTAACAGAGCGCACCACCTTGTCAGGGAGTTCGATACCGGTTGATTTTTTTGTTTCGCGGATGGAAAACGCCCGAAGTTTCTCAAATACAGACGCGAGGGCATCCGCGAATTTCTTCTGGCGCTCTGGGCTATGGTGAAGGTCGTTGTCCAATGACAGGTCTGATCGGAATGCTTCGAAGTCTTCGCCGAGCGCTTCGCCCCCATCGAGAAAGAAGACTTGTGACCAGATATCCTCGGGCCGGTTGGCCACAGGCGTTCCTGTCATGATGACCCGCCGCGCAAAGCCTTCCCGAAGTTCATGAAACGCCTGCGTCAGCGCCGCTGAGGGGTTCTTGATCTTCTGCGCTTCGTCAAGGATCACGCCTACTCTGCGCGTCTTCAAGAACATTTCAAGGCGCGGCTGTTCGGAGCGCACAACCTCGAAGTGTCCAAGCACAATTCGGGCAGAAGAGTTGAAAACGAAGAAGTTGTGCTTACGATCCTGGCTGAGGATTCCCGGTTTTATGTGCGTGTGACTGGCCAGCTCTTGCCGCCAGTTTTCTACAAGCGCGCGCTTCGTGATGATCATCACCGTATCGACCGTCCTCTCGGCCAGCCAATGCAAGGCAAGATCGACTGCAATCTTAGTCTTTCCGAGCCCTTGCTCGTGAAAGAGGGCTGCGTATTCCAACCCCTTTACGGCCTCGACCGCATCAAGCTGGTAAGGAAACGCCTTAAACCTGGCTGTGAGGTTCAATCTTGGGTCCGGGCGCAGCATATCTAGTAGCCTGTATCAATCGTCAGAATGTGCGATCCTACGGCTCCGTAGGCGGCCTCAAGTTCACGCACCAGCTTCGTAGCGGTGGGCCTGGCAATGAATGGAACGGCCAAGTAGAAGAACGCTGCCTCATGAAACGCAAGGTAGCGCACGAAAGAGGCAAGTTGCCGATGGGAGCGAGGTGATATCAGGTCCGCCTGCGTTTTGGCCTCTCCGATAACGACGAATGTGCGGGGCACATCCTGAGCGTATAGGTCGGGTAAATGGCCGCCAATGCGCTGCGGGCGCTCGCGCCCCATCTTCTGATCATCCAGATATAACGCCAAGTTCCCGGCTCCACCGTGCTTCTTTCTGACGTATGCCGTCAGCCTGGAGACCAGTAGAGCGTGCTCGTCGGACTCACCGGACATCAGCCAGCATCAACTATCAATGATTGCAGGGTCTGCAGAGCATCTATCGCCGCTTCAACGTGCCTCAATGTGGCTCCGTCATCTTCCCTGAACGACTGAATTTCCGGCATCGAGTACGCTTTGCTGGCAATCGCAGCGGCCAGTTGTGCGAGGGATGCCTTCTGAAGTTCGACGTTGTCCGTCTCGCGATCGAGCGCCCTGATCGCCATCTTCATTCCGTCTTTGAGAAAGATGGCCTTTGCGTTCTTGTCCTTCAGCACTGCAGGAAGTTGCCTCACCTCCTGCAAGGTGTTGATACGGCGATCCTTAATCCACTCAGCAAAGTCCGTGCCCGAAAAGCCGTTCATGAGGATAGCCTCCTGAACGCGAGGGCTCTGGTACTCGACGAAACCGGAAAATCGCTCCGGATCGAACTCGTCCGCTTCACACAACGGGCGATAGAACTCCTCCATGTCGGCGTAGGCCTGAATCGAGCGCGTTACGTCCCTCTGATTGCCCCCGCATAGAGCGACAATTCTCTCAAGAGGCATCAACTCCACGTTCTGTAGCTCGTGCAGATATCGCGCTTTAGAGTAGGCATCCCACGGGCGCGGCCCGACAAGATGAGCCTGAAGACGAATGGCATCGATGCTTTCGGGTTCTAGGCGGTTGTGTACCAGAGCGGGTATCTTCGACCAGTCTCCGGTAGCACCCTTCTTGTGGAGATCGCGATAAATCCACAGCCGCGTGTTGCCCTCGATGCAGACGAGCGAGCCGTCTTCTCGCCTATCCACAATGATCGGCTGGCGAATACCGCGATTGGCAATGATGGACTCTCTTAGCCTGGAGGGCGTTGTGGTGTCGGCCAGAGCTGTTGGGCTATCACTCGATGGCGCGTTCAGAGCAAGGCCTATATGGTGATCACCGATCACGCCCTCATCGAATATCTCAAGAAATCGGCGAATTCTTGGGTTCGTCGTATCAAGCTTTACTTGATCGATCGGTAGGTTCTGAAATTCGCCGGATGTCATCGTCTTCCTCCGTCACTGGCGGGTTAGGCATGCCAAAGCGCTCACGGCCACAACGGCTATACTTCATCATAATCAACAGCAGCCGGTCCGGGTCAACTGGGCGGAGACTGGCTCACGCCTCGCGGGTTGCCGACAAGGTCGGTCTTCGTCCCAAGCTGACGGGCATTGTCCAGAGTCACTATGGCTTCGGAGGGTCGCATGACGCGCGTATGGAGTGTGGTGAGCGGACGGCTGTCCAACTGTCTCGACCACCAAGTGTCGATCGATGCCTAGCATGTGCCAAACAACTGGCGCATGCTGCGCGATCAATCGAAAAGGGGCGCGTCAGCGCGACTTTATCCCAAGGATTGCCTGAGGTTCTGCGCGACCGCATCGGCCGCCATCCGCACCGGCTCGGCGGCGAGGTGGGCGTAGCGGGCCGTGGTCTGGACCTGCGTGTGCCCGAGCAGCTTGCCGATCATGGGCAGGCCCTGACCCGAGGCGACGGCGGTCGACGCGAAGGTGTGCCGCAGGTCATGGATGCGGACGTCCTTCACCCCGGCGCGGGCGCGAACGCGCTGCCAGAAGGGCTGGAGATCGCTCAGGCGCTTGCCCGGTAGGATGCCGGTGATGACCCACGGGTTCTCGTCGATGTGCTGAGCGTCGCGGAGCAGGTCGACGACGGGCTGTCCGAGATGGACGACCTTGGCGCCCGACTTGGAATCTGGCAGGCGCAGAACGCGCTCGGCCAGATCGACGTGGGCCCATTTCAGCGTCATGATCTCGTTCAGCCGACAGCCGGTCAGGATCAGCAGGCGGGCGGCGAGAATGGCCGATGGCAGTTCGATCCCCTCCGCCTCCATCTCGCGCAGCACCTCGCCGATCCGGCGCAGTTCCGCCGCGCTGAGAAAGCGTTCGCGCTTCTCCTCGGGATACTTCCGGATGTGCTTTCGCGGGTTGGTGCCGTCCGGACGCAGGCCCCACATCTCGGCGAGGCCGAACATCTTCGAGACCACTTCGAGGCGGCGGTTCGCCTGATAGGGGATGTGGCGGAGGTCGTGGTGGAACTTCGCCACGTCCGCCCGGGTGATGCCCGTGACCGTGAGCTGGCCGAGCGCGGGCAGGATGAAGCGTTCGAGGTTGCGGCGGTACTCCTTGGCCGTGCTCGCCTTCACGCGGATCGCGATGTGCTCCTTGTCGAACCGCTCCGCCAGCTCCTTCACCGTGATCGCCTTGCGCCCAGCGTCGCGTTCAGCGGCGGGGTCCTCGCCATTGCGTGCGGCGGCGAAGATGGAGATGGCGCGGTTGCGCGCCTGCTCGCAGGTCAGCACCGTGCTGGGCCCGAGGCTGATCCGCCGGGACCGGCGTCCGGCGCGATACTGGACCACGTAGCCCTTGCGCCCGCTCGGCAGCACCCGTAGCCCGAAGCCAGGGATCTCGCTGTCCCAGACGAAGTATTCGGTGGAGCGGGCTTCCGCGGTGTCGACGAGGCGTTTGGTGATCCTGGGCATGGCGCTCTTCGGTGGTTCTTTCGCCGTTCCACAGTGCCGGAGTGTGGGCGGAATTCAACGAACACATTGAAATTGCGAAGAAAAAGGAAATGCCTCGCGTTTCCGCGCAAGGCGTTTCGGCGCGCTGATGCGGGAAATCGACGAGCCCAGCGAATCAGAACGCAGGTTCCGGTGCCCGCGGACCGTTGATAGGCTCGGTGAAAAAGAAACTGGCGATCCGATGGCTTCCAAGACCACCCTGAATGCGAAGAACCTCGAAGCGCTAGGCGCCGAGCGCCTGGCGCAATTGCTGATCGAGGTCAGCACCGGCAACGCGGCGGCCAAGCGCAAGCTCCGGCTCGCGCTGGCCGGCGCCCAGAGCCCGAGGGAGGTGGCGTGGGAGATCACCAAACGCCTGACCAGCATCGCTCGCGCGCGCAGCTTCATCACCTGGAAGAACCGCAAGGCGCTGGTCACGGATCTCGAAACCCAGCGCCGCGCCATCGTTGAGCAGATCGCGCCGGCCGATCTGGATGAGGCGCTGGCGCTCATGTGGCGGTTCATGGCGCTCGCCAGGCCGGTGTTCGAGCGCTGCGACGACTCCAGCGGCACCGTCATCGGAATCTTCCACCAGGCCTGCGCCGATCTGGGCCGGCTCGCCGCGAAGGTCCGGCCGGACCCGAAGGCGCTCGCCGACGCTGTTCTCGATGCGCTGCAGGACAACGGCTATGGCCAGTATGACGGCCTGATCGGCATCATGGCTCCGGCGCTCGGCGCCGAGGGGCTGGCGACCCTGAAATCGATGGCCGAAGAACTCGGTCGTTCGTCCGTGCCGGTGCCGCCGAAAGACCAATGGAGAGCGGTGGGCTGGGGCACGGGCGGCACCACGTATGAGCACGAGATGCGGGCGCGTGGGCGCACCAGCACGGTCGCCATGGCGCTGAGGAACATCGCCGACGCGCAGGGAGACGTCGACGGCTTCATCGCCCAGTACGATCCGAAGACCCGCAAGGTGCCGCAGATCGCGGCCGAGATCGCGCAGCGCCTGCTCGCGGCCGGCAGGGCGGGTGAGGCGCTGGGGTTTCTCGAGCGCGCGGAGCTCGGCGACGGGTTGCGGGTTCCACTGGCATGGCAGGACATCCGCCTGCAGACGCTGGAGGTGCTGGGTCGCGGCGAGGAGGCGCAGGCGTTCCGGTGGGACTGTTTCGAACGCACGCTCTCCGACAGCTACCTGCGGGCGTACCTCAAGCGGCTGCCCGACTTCGACGACATTGAGGCCGAAGAGCGGGCGATGGCGCAAGTCATGGCCTATCCGAGCCTTCTTCACGCCCTGCAGTTCTTCCTCGACTGGCCGGCGCTGGATCGCGCCGCCGAGATCCTTCTGGCCCGGCACGACGAGATCGACGGGGATCACTACGAGTATCTCGCCCCCGCGGGGGAGGCCCTGTCAGAGCGTCATCCGCTGGCCGCGACGCTGGTGCTCCGCGCGATGATCGATTTCACGCTCACCAGATCCCGTGCGAAGCGATATCGCTATGCCGCCGAGCACGTGGTCTCCTGCGCTCGGCTCGCGCGGGACATCCCGGACTTCGGCGCGTTCGAGACGCACGACGCATATGTCGCCCGGCTGAAGGAGGAGCATGGCAGGAAGTTCGGCTTCTGGTCGCTCACCGCCGCCTGATGGTCGTGCTACCGGAAAATCAGGTCTCGGCCCGTTGGAAGCATTATGGAAGCACGAGGCCGAAAAACGCTGCGCAATCCCGACAGATCGTGCGCAGCGGAGCCTCGCCCTCGGGATAGGCAAGTGTCGGAAACTGCGAAAGAACGCGCGCTTCCGAGTGATTGTTCATGATACGTTCGACACGATTCATAACCTGAAGGTCGTAGGTTCAAATCCTACCCCCGCAACCAAATTTCCCTAAATATACTGAATAAAAACCTCCCCTTGGAAGGTTTTTGTCGTTCGAGGTTTCGCGCAGATTGGTGGTCGCAACGATTCCAGTGGTTTGACGGTTGGTCTGGTCGTCATATGCATTAAGGCACGCGAAGGAACGAACATTCATATATCCAATCCGTCATCAAATCACCGCGTCGACCGCCTCTGCCAGCTTGTCCGTCAACTCCGTCAGTTGGTCGTCTTCGATGATGAACGGAGGGGCCAGAAGGATGTGGTCGCCGTGCCGTCCGTCAATCGTTCCGGACATCGGGTAGCAGATAAGTCCCGCTTCGAACGCGGCCTTCTTGATCTTGCCAGCCAGACCTTTCGCCGGGTCGAACGGGGCTTTTGTGCTCCTGTCCTCGACCAGTTCGATCCCCCGGAAAAGACCGCGACCGCGCAGGTCTCCGACGTTTGGGTGCTGGCCGAAACGTTCGAACAGACACTCCTCCAACTTCCGCCCCTGGTCCTTCACGCGTGATACGAGGTCACGCTCCACCAGGGCCGTCAGCACCGCGTGTCCGGCGGCAGCGGCCGTAGGGTGGCCGATGTAGGTGTGCCCGTGTTGAAAGAAACCCGATCCTGCTTCGATAGCGCCATATATTTCGGCAGAGCACAGCATCGCGCCAATGGGTTGATACCCGGCCCCCAGTCCCTTTGCGATACACAGGATGTCCGGCGCAATTCCGTCCTGCTCGCAGGCAAACAAAGATCCCGTGCGGCCCATTCCGCACATCACCTCATCCAGAATCAGCAACACCCCATAGCGGTCACAGATGTCGCGGATGCGTTTGAAGTAACCCGGAGCAGGAGGCAGAGCCCCTGCTGTCGCGCCAACCACGGGTTCGGCCATGAAGGCCATGACCGTGTCGGGGCCAAGTCTCAGTATCTCATCTTCGAGGGCCTGCGCCGCACGCAGGCCGTAGGCCTCCAAGCTTTCTCCGTCATGCCGGTAGCGGTATTCATAGCAGGGGTCTATGTGGCTGACGTCCAGCAACAAGGGGCCGAACTGAGCCCTTCGCCACGCGTTGCCGCCAGCACTGAGCGCCCCGATGGTGTTGCCGTGATAGCTTTGCTTGCGGGCGATCAGCTTGCTGCGCTGCGGTTCGCCTTTCTCCACCCAGTATTGGCGTGCCAATTTGATTGCTGCCTCGGTGGCCTCGGACCCGCCGGATACGAGATAGACGCGGTCGATACCTTCGGGCGCGTGGGCGATCAACAGATCGGCGAGCGCTTCGGCGGGGGCTGACGTAAAAAAACCGGTGTGGGCAAAGGCCAGCTCGTCGACTTGCGCCTTGATGGCATCTGTGACGGTCCTGTCGCTATGGCCGAGGCAGGACACAGCGGCGCCGCCCGATCCATCCAGATACCGTATTCCGCTGGCATCGATCAGGTAGCAGCCATCGCCCTTGACGGCGACAGGGGGGCTTTGCCGGGTATGGCGTGGAAAAATGTGAGACATGACAGGCTCCCGTGTGGCTGGACGACGTGCAAACGGCCAACTTCAGCGTGACCTGCGAAGGCCCAAACAATCAAGCCGGAGCTGTGCTGCTCCGGCTTGTCAGTCTCAGGTTGTTCAGGCCGCCAATCAGGAGGCCGCTTGATCGGCCATGGCGGCGGCAAGCGCCGCCTCGAAGATCGCCATGCCTTCGTCGATGATCGCATCCGACGCGGTCAGTGGCACCATGATGCGGACGGCATTGCCGTGCATGCCACAGGCCAGAAGGATCAGCCCTCGCTTCAGGGCATGGGCCACGACTGCCTTGGTCAAAGCCGCGTCCGGGGTGGCCGTTTCGAAATCGGTGACGAACTCGACCGCCAGCATCGCGCCGATGCCGCGAATGTCCCACATCCGGTAAGGTGCAACGCGTGCACCCATGTCCGCGAACCGCGCACGCATGGCCTCTCCCATCGAGGTCGACCGGGCAAGAAGCCCTTCGGACTCGATGGCCTCGATGGCGGCAAGCGCGGCAGCACAGGCGACCGGATTGCCCCCGTAGGTGCCGCCCAGACCGCCCGGGGCCATGGCGTCCATCACGTCGGCGCGGCCCACGACACCGGCGATCGGATATCCGCCAGCCATGCTTTTGGCGACGGTGATCAGGTCGGGTGCCACGCCGGAGTGTTCCACCGCGAACCACGTTCCGGTGCGGCCGAAGCCGGCCTGGATCTCGTCGGAGATCAGCAGGATGCCCTCACGGTCGCAGATTGCCCGCAGGGCTTGGAACAGCTCGGCGGGTACAGGATGGTAGCCGCCTTCGCCAAGCACCGGTTCAAGAATGATTGCGGCCACCCGGTCGGGCTGCGCATCGGTAAGGAAGAGCGTTTCGAGCGCGCGGATCGAATCGGCGACAGTGATACCGTCACGCTGGCTCGGGAACGGAACGCGGTAGAGATCGGTCGGGAAAGGCCCGACATCACGCTTGTAGGGCGAAACCTTGCCAGTCAGGCCAAGGGTCAACAGCGTGCGACCATGATACCCGGCAGTGAAGGCGATCACGCCCGGGCGTCCCGTGGCGGCACGGGCGATCTTGACCGCGTTCTCAACGGCCTCGGCACCGGTGGTGACGAGCAACGACTTCTTCGGAAAGTCGCCGGGTGCCAGTGCGTTCAGTTTCTCGGCCAGAGCGACATAGGGTTCGTAGGGAACAACCTGGAACGACGTGTGGGTAAACCGGTCTTCCTGAGCCTTGGCAGCGGCGATCACGTCGGGATGACGGTGCCCGGTGTTCAGCACGGCGATGCCGCCGGCGAAGTCGATGAACCGGTTGCCTTCGACATCCCAGAGCTCTGCATTCTCGGCACGGTCGGCAAAGACCGGAGCGGCAGAGGCCACGCCGCGCGCGACGGCGGCTTCGCGACGGGCGAGCAGGGCTGCGTTTGATGCGGATGACGTCCGGCTCGTGACCGAAGGTGCCGACTTGACCTTCTCCGTCACGGGACGCTTTTTTGCGGTTGTGGCCGACGATTTGGGCGCGCTGCGGGAGCGGCCTTTGCGCGGTTCAGTTGCAGTGGTCATGGCGGGTCTCCCTGCGCTCGATGCAATCAATATACTTGATGCTTGGCCACTTTATTTGTCAACCGATTTGGCGGCCGCCACCTTCTTGAGCGGAGCGACGCCTGCAACTATCTGAATTCGCTTGCTTCAAGAATTCAGTTGACCGTCTGAAAATCCCGTCGCTTAATAAAATTGACAAGACGACAAAGGAGATTCATCGCTTGGACATTGGCGGAAGGCTTCGGGAAGTGCGCGAATCGCGCGGAATGTCCCAGCGTGACCTGGCCGGTCGTGCCGGACTGACCAGCAGCGCGATTTCCCTGATCGAACAGAACAAGTCCAGCCCCTCCGTCGCTTCTCTCAAGCGGCTGCTCGACGCCATACCGATGAACCTGTCCGAGTTCTTCTCGGTTGTCGAACAGCGCAAGACGCCGAAGTACTTCTACGCGCCGGACGAATACATCGAACTTTCCCCGCAGGATATCGGGCTGGGCGTCGGCGCTGCCCGTGTGTCCTTGCGGCAACTTGGCGACGCCTCGCGGCACTCGCTTCAGGTCCTGCACGAAACATATCCCGCCGGCTCGGACACTGGTCCGGAGCTGCTGCGGCACGAAGGAGAAGAGGCGGGCATCGTCGTGTCCGGGTTGATCGAAGTGACGGTCGCCGACCAGATACGGGTGCTCAATCCGGGAGACGGTTATCTGTTCAGCAGCCAGCTCCCGCACCGGTTCCGCAATATCAGCGATGCCCCATGCGTGGTCATCAGTGCCTGCACACCGCCAACGTTTTGATAACCCCGGCGCAACACCGTGTCGCGACGTGCGTCAAGCGGGTCGGTTTGGACTTTGGCTTGTCAAGCTGTGAAAGGCTGCTAGCCTTTTCCGTACCAACGGGGCCGCATGCAAGAATAGCAAGCGGTCCAAGAAACAGGGAGAACATGATGAAATCATTCAGAATCGCCACTTTGGGCGCGGCCATTGCCATGATCGGCACCGTCGCGACCGCCGAAGACCGTTTCATCACCATCGGCACCGGCGGCCAGACAGGCGTGTACTATGTGGTGGGGCAATCCATCTGTCGACTGGTCAACCGGAACACGGCTGAAACCGGCATCAAGTGCACCGCGCCGTCGACCGGCGGTTCCATCGCGAACATCAACGCGATTGCCGCAGGCGACATGGACATGGGCGTGGCCCAGTCCGACTGGCAGTACCACGCCTACAACGGTACGTCCGAATTCGAGGGCAAGCAGTTCGACAAGGAACGCGCCGTCTTTTCCGTTCACAGCGAGCCCTTCACCGTCGTGGCACGTGCCGACAGCGGCGCGACCAGCTTCGACGACCTGTTCGGCAAGCGCGTGAACGTGGGCAACCCGGGTTCGGGCCAGCGGGCCACCATGGACGTCGTGCTGAACGCGATGGGCAAGTCCGATGCGGACTTCGCACTCGCCTCAGAACTGAAGCCGGCTGAGCAGTCGGCTGCACTGGGCGACAACAAGGTGGATGCGATCATCTACACCGTCGGCCACCCGAACGGTTCGATCCAGGAAGCGACCTCCACGGTCGACGCGAAACTGCTGCCGGTGACCGGTGAGGCCATCGACACGCTGGTTTCGGAAAACCCCTACTACGCCAAGGCCGTGATCCCGGGCGGCATGTACGCCGGCAACCCCGATGACGTGGAGACCTTCGGCGTGAAGGCGACCTTTGTGACGTCGTCCGACGTTCCGGACGATGTGGTGTACGAAGTCGTCAAAGCGGTCTTCGACAACTTCGACCGCTTCAAGGGCCTGCACCCGGCCTTCGCCAACCTGAAAGAAGAAGAGATGATCTCTGCCGGTCTCAGCGCACCGCTGCACCCGGGCGCAGAGAAATACTACCGCGAGCGCGGCTGGATCGAGTGATCCCAAGAACCTGAGTCAAAAGACCGGCACCTCCGCAAAACGCGGGGGTGCCCCGAGCCCACGCATGATGGGCCGGCGCTGAAAAAACAGCGGCAACCGGGGGACGGATATGACTGACAGAGACAACCAATTCGAAGCGGCCGCCGTGGAAAACGCAGCCGCCGGGAAGAGTGGACTGAGCCAGGCGGAAATCGACGAGCTGGTCGCCTCCTCGGACACGGGCGGCAGGTCGCCTTCGCCTGCGATCAGCAAGTTGATCACCTGGACGGCCATCGTCTGGTCTCTTTTCCAGCTCTGGATTGCCAGCCCGCTGCCCTTCATGCTGAGGTTCGGCGTTTTCAATGACACCGAAGCGCGGTCGTTCCACCTTGCCTTTGCGTTGTTCCTTGCCTTTCTCGCCTATCCGGCAGCCCGCTCGACCGTACAGCTTATTCTCGGCGTCGGTGTTCCGGCGATTTTGACATTCCTCTTCATGTACGGCGCAAAGGACGACACGGCGATCTGGTGGATCCCGCTCGTTGGCATCGGCATGATCGCCGCCGTGCTGCTGGGATCCCCCAAGGACCGCGTGCCGCCATGGGAATGGGTGCTCGCCGTGCTTGGCGCCTGCTCGTCGCTGTATCTCTACTTTGCCTATGACGCGATTGCCCAACGGGTCGGCGCGCCGATCACGCCGGATTTCGTCGTCGCGGTCATCGGCATCATGATTCTTCTCGAAGCGACGCGTCGCGCGCTCGGCCCGGCCCTGATGATCGTGGCGACCGTGTTCCTCGTCTACACGTTCCTCGGGCCGATCATGCCCAGCATCATCGCACACAAGGGCAACAACCTTTCGGAGGTCGTGAACCACCAGTGGATCACAACCGAAGGCGTGTTCGGCATCGCGCTGGGGGTCTCCACTTCCTTCGTGTTCCTGTTCGTGCTGTTCGGGTCGTTGCTGGATAAGGCAGGCGCGGGAAACTACTTCATCCAGGTGGCCTTCTCTCTCATGGGGCACATGCGGGGCGGACCGGCCAAGGCGGCCGTCGTCTCCTCTGCCATGACCGGCCTGATTTCCGGCTCTTCCATCGCCAACGTGGTGACAACCGGCACTTTCACCATCCCGCTTATGAAGCGCGTGGGCTTTTCGTCCGAGAAAGCCGGGGCGGTCGAGGTGGCGTCCTCGGTCAACGGACAGATCATGCCCCCGGTCATGGGGGCCGCTGCCTTCCTGATGGTCGAATACGTCGGTATCCCCTATTTCGATGTGGTCAAGCACGCCTTCGTGCCCGCCGTCATCTCTTACATCGCGCTGGTCTATATTGTGCACCTCGAGGCGATGAAGGCGAACATGCAGGGTCTGCCCCGCGTGGTCGAACCCAAGCCGCTCGTCGCGTGGCTTATGAGCCTCGCGTTCACCATCGCCGTGATCTGTGCGCTCAGCTTCGCCGTCTACTACGGCATGGGCTGGATTCGTCCTGCGTTCGGTGCCTATGCGGGGTACATCGTCTTCGCCCTGCTGGTCGCGGTCTACGTGGGCCTTCTGCGTGTGGCTTGCCGCGAAAACCGGCTGAAGATGGAAGATCCCAACGCGCCGGTCACGAAGCTGCCGGTGCCCGGTCCGACAATCCGGGCCGGTCTGCACTTCCTGCTGCCGGTCGTCGTCCTTGTCTGGGCACTGATGGTGGACCGCTTGTCGCCGGGCCTGTCTGCCTTCTGGGCAGCGGCCTTCATGGTGTTCATCCTTGTCACTCAACGTCCGCTAGAAGCGATCTTCCGCGGCGAAGGCGATCTGGGCGGCGCGATGCGCAACGGCTTCCGTGAACTGATCGAGGGGCTGGAAGCGGGCGCCCGCAACATGATCGGCATCGGAATCGCCACGGCGACGGCCGGTATCATCGTGGGGGCCGTCAGCCAGACCGGCGTGGGTTCGGCACTGGCCGACGTGGTCGAGGTCCTGTCGGGCGGGAACATCCTGGCCATCCTGTTCCTGACCGCGATCCTTTCTCTGATCCTCGGGATGGGCCTGCCCACCACGGCGAACTACATCGTCGTGTCGGCTCTGCTGGCGCCGGTTATCGTCACCCTCGGCCAGCAGAACGGCCTGATCGTGCCGCTGATAGCCGTGCACCTCTTCGTCTTCTACTTCGGGATCATGGCCGACGTGACGCCTCCAGTGGGGCTCGCGTCCTTCGCGGCGGCGGCTGTGTCGGGCGGCGACCCGATCCGGACAGGCGTGGTGGCGTTCTTCTACTCGCTCAGGACCGCGGCGCTGCCGTTCCTGTTCATCTTCAACACCGACCTGCTGCTGATCGACGTGGACTGGATACACGGGATATTCGTGTTCATCACGGCGACCATCGCCATGCTGCTGTTCGCCGCAGCCACGCAGGGTTGGTTCCTGGCGCGGAACAAGATCTGGGAGTCGGTGCTGCTTCTGCTCATCGCCTTCACCTTCTTCCGTCCCGGGTTCTGGATGGATATGGTGGCTCCGCCCTTTGCCCAGGTCGAACCGGCACGGTTCGAGCAGGCGCTTGGCGATGCGCAGCCGGGAACCGAGATCAGGCTGACCGTGGACGGTCTGAACGCCGTGGGTGATCCGGTGACCTTCACCGCCCCTCTGACGGTGCCCGAGGGCGAGACCGGTGCCGACAGGCTGATGGCCACGGGGATCGAGACCATCGACCGCGATGGCAGTGTCATCATCGACAACGTCGCTTTCGACAGCCCCGCACAGAAGGTCGGTCTCGACTGGGATCAGGAAATCGTCGAGGTGCTCGCGCCACAGGCGCAGCCGTCCAAGTACCTGATGTACCTGCCGGCGCTGCTTATCCTGGCACTTGTGGTCTGGTTGCAGCGTCGCCGCCGCCCCCAGCCGCAAGTGGCCCACGCCTGAAGGAGACTGGACATGTTCGACAACATCCTCTTGCCGATTGATCTGAACCACCCGTCTTCCTGGGAAAAGGCCCTGCCGATGGCGCAGAAGCTGAGCGGTGAAACGGGTACGATCCACCTTCTCGGCATCGTCCACGACATCGGCGCCGCCTCGATCGCTGCCTTCCTGCCAGCGGACTTCGAAACCAAGGCCTTGCAGAAGATGAAGTCCGATCTCGACGCCTTCATCGCCAGCAAGTTGACGGAAGGGAGCAAAGCCTTGGCCCATGTCGGTCACGGACATATCCCTGAACACATCTTGTCTGCGGCCAACGACCTTGGGGCGGACCTGATTGTCATGGCCTCCCATCCGCCGGAAGAGCTGATGACCTTCCTTGTGAGTTCAAACGCCGACAAGGTGGTGCGTCACGCAAAGCAACCGGTGCTGGTGGTGCGCTGAACCCAACGGCGCATCGCGGCGCCATACACAACTGGCCAGTCCGCCCCTTTTGGGGGCGGTCGGCCACACCAACTGGAGACTGTCCGTTTATGACACCCTTCGCCATCGCGGGCGTGCAGATGCACGTTGCGGCCCTGCATTCCAACGTAGAAGGCATGCGCCACAGGATCGAAGTCCTGATGGCCCGCTTTCCCTGGACGCAGATGGTCCTGTTTTCCGAGCTGGCGCCCTACGGTCCCCTGGATCGTTTTGCCCTGCCTTTCCCGAACGACGCCCTGCAACAGTTTCAGGACGATGCCCGCCGCTACGGGATCTGGCTGATCCCCGGCTCCATGTTCGAGCGCACCGAAGACGGGCGCATTTTCAACACCTCTGTGGTCATCAACCCCGATGGCGACATCGTGGCTAAGTACTCGAAGATGTTCCCTTTCCGCCCCTATGAGGCGGGCATCTCTGCCGGGACCAACTTCTGCGTTTTCGATGTGCCCGAAGTGGGCCGCTTCGGCCTGTCGATCTGCTATGACATCTGGTTCCCGGAAACCACGCGCCAGCTGACCAGCCAGGGCGTGGAGGTCCTGCTGCACCCGGTCCTGACCGGCACCACGGATCGCGACGCGGAACTGGCCATCGCCCGTGCGACCGCTGCGCAGTTCCAGTGCTACGTCTTCGACGTGAACGGTCTGGCGGCAGGCGGGGTCGGGCGTTCGCTTGTTGTCGATCCTTCGGCCACCGTGCTGCACCAGTCGGCCGGGCAGGAGGACATGTTCCCGATCGAGGTCGACCTGGAGCAGGTCCGCCGCCAGCGCGAGACTGGTCTGAAAGGTCTGGGGCAGGTGCTGAAGAGCTTCCGCGATCGCGAGGCCGACTTCACGGTATACAACCGCGCAAGTGGTGCCGATGCCTATCTCAACACGCTTGGACCATTGGAAATGCCGCGACAGGGGGCCACGCGCGGGCTGAGGACATCGGATCCTCGGACGGCGCTCGGATATTCCGAGCACCCCGACGCCCCACCTCAGAATATCTCGGTTTTCCACGGCAAGACCGGATCGGAGTGATCCGGAGGCGCCATGGAAGAAGCGGACGCGTAAGAAGAGGAGCTTGCGATGAACTCTCAACCCGGCGACAGATCGCTTCCGTCGATCAACGAATACTACAGCGCGACCCAGCTTCGTTCCGACAGGTGGAGCGCGCTCAGGGAAGCCGCCGAGGGGTTGTCGCGTGAAGGCGCGGAAGGTCGCAAGGGCAAAAAACTGCTCCAGACCGCCGAGCACCTCTTCGACTCGCTCGAAGTGATCGAGGCCTACTGGGCCTTTCCCGGGGCCAGCAGCTTTGCCCATCTGCGCAGGTTGCTGAACCATGGCAATTACGATGAACTTTTGACGGCGGTGCGCCGGGTGGCGCGCGCCCTCGCCTCGGGGGCGTACCGCCGCCGCACCGTGCCGCTTTCCTCCGACGAACTCGACAACGAGGATTTCGAGGACGAAGCCGCGTTGTCGCCGGAGGCGCGCGCGCTCGGGCGTCCCTATTTCGAGGTGCTGATCGTCGATGACGTCAGCGAACAGCAGGAGCGTTTCCTGCGCCACAGCCTGTTGCGGATGCGCCGGTCGGAGGATCCGTTCATCTACGAGCCGGTCGTCGTCCCGTCTATCGAGGACGCGCTGATCGGCATCCTGTTCAACCACAACGTCCAGGCGGTGGTGGTACGGCCGGGGCTGGCCCTGAAGTCGCGCAACGACCTGCCGATCCTGTCGCGCTATCTTAAGCGTGTCGGCGATCCTGAAGATGTCGAAGCCATCCAGCCGCACGAATACGGTCCCGAAGCCTGTCGGCTGATCGCGCGGGTCCGTCCGGAACTGGATGCGTATCTCATCACGGATCGTTCGGCAGAGGACATCGCAGGTCTCGATCTGGGGATCTGTCGGCGCGTCTTCTACAATCAGGAAGACTTCCTGGAATTGCACCTGAACATCCTACGCGGCGTGAACCGGCGCTATAAGACGCCGTTTTTCACCGCGTTGAAGGAGTATTCCAAGCAACCCACGGGCGTCTTCCACGCCATGCCGATCTCGCGCGGGAAGTCGATCAGCCGGTCGCACTGGATTCAGGACATGGGCGCGTTCTACGGCCCCAACATATTCCTCGCCGAAACATCGGCTACGTCCGGCGGGCTCGACAGTCTGCTGGAACCGCGCGGTCCGATCAAGGAAGCGCAGGACATGGCGGCGCGGGCGTTCGGAGCCAAGCACACGTACTTCGCCACCAACGGGACATCGACCTGCAACAAGATCGTCACGCAGGCGGTGGTCAGGCCGGGCGACATCGTGCTTGTCGACCGGGACTGCCACAAGTCGCACCATTACGGCATGGTGCTGGCCGGGGCGAACGTCGTCTACATGGACAGCTACCCGCTGCACCAGTTCTCGATGTACGGCGCGGTGCCGCTGACCGAGATCAAGCACCACCTGCTCAAACTGAAGGCCGCGGGCAAGCTGGACCGCGTGCGCATGATAACCCTGACCAACTGCACGTTCGATGGACTGGTCTACAACGTGCAGCGGGTGATGGAGGAATGCCTCGCCATCAAGAAGGACCTCGTCTTCCTTTGGGATGAGGCATGGTTCGGGTTCGCCCGGTTCGAGCCGACCTACCGCCAGCGCACCGCCATGGCGACGGCCAACACATTGCGTGAGAAGCTGAAAGAACCAGAGACCGCCGCAGCCTGGGAAGCGCAGCAGGCCAAGCTTGCCGACGCCAGCGATGAAGAGTGGATGAACACGCGGCTGGTGCCGCCGCCCGATGCCCGTGTGCGGGTCTACGCGACGCAATCGACGCACAAGACGCTGACGGCGTTGCGACAGGGCTCGATGATCCACGTCAACGATCAGGACTTCAAGGGCGAGGTGGAACAGGCCTTCCACGAAGCCTTCATGACCCACACGTCGACATCGCCCAACTACCAGATCATCGCCTCGCTCGACGTGGGGCGCAGGCAGGTGGAGCTTGAGGGGTTCGAGTTCGTGCAGCGGCAGGTCGAAAGCGCCATGTCGATCCGGCGCGCGGTTTCGACCCATCCGTTGCTGGAGAAGTACTTCCAGGTGCTGACCATCGCGGACGTGGTGCCGGAAACGTATCGGGCCAGCGAGTCGACGCATTACTACGATCCGCGGCAGGGGTGGACCGACAAATGGGCGATGTGGGCAGAGGACGAATTCGTGCTCGATCCCACGCGGATCACGCTTGCCGTGGGTGGCACCGGCTGGGACGGCGACACCTTCAAGACCAAGATCCTGATGGACAAATACGGCATCCAGATCAACAAGACCTCGCGCAACTCCGTTCTGTTCATGACGAACATCGGCACGACGCGGTCTTCGGTCGCTTACCTCATCGAAGTGCTGGTGGAGATCGCGAACGAACTGGACGATCTCCTGGACGATGCCTCCAAGATGGAGCGGAGATCCTTCGAGAACCGCGTTGCCGCATTGGTGGAACACGTCCCGCCGTTGCCTGACTTCAGCCGGTTCCACGACGCTTTCCGTGCAGATGGCGACACGCCCGAGGGCGATATCCGGACGGCCTACTTCCTGGCCTACGAAGAAGACAACTGCGACTATCTCGCGCTGGACGACGCATTGATGGAGCGGCTCGAAAGCGGCGAGGAACTCGTATCGACGAGTTTCATCATTCCTTACCCGCCGGGCTTCCCGATCCTCGTGCCCGGGCAGGTGATCAGCCCCGAAATCCTGAAATTCATGCGCGCGCTCGATGTCAGCGAAATCCACGGATACCGGGCCGATCTCGGCCTGCGCGTCTTTACCAAAGCCGCGCTCGATGCCGTGATGTCAAAGAAATCCTGAGGGAGGTGAACCATAATGGCCAAGAAAACACTGAAGAACATTTCTGAGATCCGTCGGTATTTCCACACCAACAAGGATCCAATCTATTTCGTGTCAGCCACGAACTTCAACCTGCTCGGGCTCGACGAATGGGTGAAGAACTTCAAGTACATATGCTACATGGATTGCTTCGACGGGCGCCATCCGAACGTCTTCGTGCCATCGGAGATGCCACATGACGAGTTCCAGTCCATCGAGGACATCAACAACTACCTGCTCCAACACAAGGAGGTCGTGGACCTCGTGAAGTCACGCGGCGGCAAGCCGAAGTTCGTCTTCCTGATGTTCGACGAAAAGACCGAGAAGCTTGCCAAGGACCTGGGCGGCGAGGTCTGGTTCCCCAAGGCCAAATTGCGCACTGCGATGGACAACAAGATCGAGACGGTTCGCGTCGGCAACAAGGCCGATGTGCCGTCCGTGCCGAACACCCTGTCGGAAGTGAAGGACTACGCGCACCTGCAGGAGATCTGCGAGGAGGCGGGGCTGGGCGACGACCTCGTGCTGCAGTCCGCCTTTGGCGACAGCGGCCACACCACCTTCTTCATCAAGTCCGAGGCCGATTTCCGCAAGTACGAGCACGACATCGTCGGCGAGGGCGAGATCAAGATCATGAAGCGCATCGACTGCCGCGGTTCGGCGATCGAAGCGTGCGCAACGTCGCAGGGCACCATCGTCGGCCCGCTGATGACAGAACTGGTGGGGTTCAAGGAACTGACACCATATCGCGGCGGCTGGTGCGGGAACGAGATCTTCTCCACCGCGTTTAGTCCCAAGCAGCGTCAGAAGGCGCGTGCGCTCACCTTCCAGTTCGGCGAACAGCTTCGCAAGGAAGGCTACCGGGGGTACTTCGAGCTGGACTTCCTCATCGACAAGAAGAACGACGACATCTGGTTGGGCGAACTGAACCCGCGCATCACCGGCGCATCGTCGATGACGAACCACGCCGCTTTTGCCCATGCCGACGCGCCGCTCTTCCTGTTCCACCTGCTGGAGTTCTCGAAGAAGCCCTTCGAACTCGACGTGGATGAACTGAACGCCCGCTGGGCCGATCCCGACATGATCGATTCCTGGAGCCAGATGGTCATCAAGCACACCGAAGACAGCGTCGACATCATCACCGAGGCGCCGCAGTCCGGCATTTACCGGATGAACGACGACGGTTCTGTCGAATTCAACCGTTTCGACTATCACCGCCGCGCGGTGGAGACCGAGAACGAGGCCTTCTTCCTCCGCATCTCCAATGTGGGCGATTATCGCTACGAAGGCGCCGATCTGGGCATCCTCGTCACCCGTGGCCGGTCCATGACGCAGAGTTTCCAGTTGACCGAAAAGTCCAAGCGCTGGATTGACGGCATCAAGGCCAGCTACAAGGCACGGGCTTTGCCCTCGGCCACTGCGTTCGAGGACCCGGCCTTCAAGATCATGTAGGTTTCAAGGGAATGCTGTTCCGCGCCATCCATGAAGATGAGCCCGGGCCGAAATGGTCCGGGCTTTTCTCGGAATACCGCAACGCCTACCTGACCTGGTGGGCGCGCGAAGGCGTGGCCGTGCGTCCGACCTACATGGAAGGTCTGAACGCGATGCGCACCCACATGCCGGAAATCGTGCCGCTCTATGAGCGGTTGGTCGAATTGGCGGGGGGGGGCGATCGCGAGGCGCGGTTTCTCAGTTTCTACTGCCCGCCGCGGTATCTGACCGGGTGCAGTCAGGCGATCTGGCCCGGCGACAAGCCGTTGATGGTGCGAAACTACGACTACAATCCGCACGCGGTCGATGCGGTTCTGCTCCGGACACGTTGGCAGGGGCGGCGGGTGATCGGCATGTCGGACGGGCTGTTCGGGCTGGTGGACGGGATGAACGAGGACGGGCTTGCGGTCTCGCTGACCTTCGGTGGGCGGCGCGAAGCCGGTGTCGGGTTCGGCGTGCCGCTTTTGCTGCGCTACATTCTCCAGACTTGCACCACGGTGCCCGAGGCCATCGACGTGTTGGCGCGCGTGCCCAGCCACATGAGCTACAACGTCACCGTGCTGGATGCGGAACGGCGGTTCGCGACCGCCTATCTGGCCCCGGACCGGGCGCCACAGATCACCCACGCGGCCGTCGCGACCAACCACCAGGAGCGGGTCGAATGGCGCAGCCACGCACGGCTGACCGCGACCGTCGAACGTGAACGCTACCTGTTGCAAAGGCTCACGCTGCATCCGGAGCCGGAGGACAAGTTCATCCGTGCTTTCCTGCGTCCGCCGCTCTATTCGCTGGCCTTCGACCGCGGGTTCGGCACGCTCTACACCGCCGCGTACAGGCCGCGGACCGGCCGGGTCGAGGTCTTCTGGCCGGGCCGGCAATGGTCGAAGAGCTTCGACGCCTTCGAAGAGGGCGTGATGTCCATCGCCTACCCGCAAATGACCACGGCCCCTGCGCACTATCCGGGCGGCGCATAGACGCAGCGGCAGGCCCGCCACAGCACGCGGCAGACCTGCCCAGATCATCCCTCAGAGCGGCGGGAACCTGTAACGGTTATTGGCCACGGCCCAGTCCATATGGTTGCGGACGTATTCCTGCGTGGCATCGCGCGGCGGGTTGTAGTCCCAGTGCTCGCCAGCGCCTGCCTCCATTGCGGCATGCAGCGCGCGCCGGGACTTCTGGGTCCGGATCACGTCTTCCCGCAGCGTCGCGCTGTTCCAGCGCTCGGCCACCTCGGCGGCAAAGGCGGATGCGGCGTCGGCATAGGCCGGGTCGGAAGCGACGTTCACCTTCTCCATCGGGTCCTTCGAAAGGTCGTAGAGCTGCGCGGGGTCGGGATCGCAGTGGATGTACTTCAGTGACCCGCGCCGGATCATGAACACCGGCGAAGGCGTCATCTCGGCGCAGTATTCGCCGATCGCCACGTCGACCGGATCGTTTTCCCCACGCGCAAGCGGCATCAGGGAGCGTCCGTCGACCGGTTCGCCCAGCATCGACGTGTCGCCTCCGCCCGCTTCGATGAAGGTCGGGAGCAGGTCGATCAGCGAACAGGCGTTCGGGGCGGCTCCCTTGGCCACGCCCGGTCCCGTCATAATCATCGGGATGCGGGCCGAATGTTCGAAGAAGTTCATCTTGAACCACAATCCGCGCTCGCCCAGCATGTCGCCGTGGTCTGCCGTGACGACCAGCAGCGTGTTGTCCAGCTCGCCGATGTCTTCCAGCGTCTTCACCAGCGCGCCAACCTTGCTGTCAAAGTAACTGACATTGGCCAGGTAGGCGCGGCGTGCGCGGTGGACCTCTTCATCGGTGAGGGGAATGTAGCTGGCCTCGATCCCGTCCATCACGCGGCGCGATCCGGGGTCCTGCTCTTCCGGGGCCAGCGAGTACTCCGGCATGTCGACGTCGTCGTCGGAATAGAGGTCCCACCATTCGGGTTTGGCGACGTAGGGGTCGTGCGGGTGGATGAAGCTGGCCACCATGCAAAACGGCGTCTGATCCCCGGCGGCCCGGTCGCGGCCACGGTCGATCAGCCAGCGGCGAGCGGCGAACTCCACCTCGTCGTCGTAGTCGGTCTGGTAAGTGGCGACGGCGACGCCGCTTTCCTTGACCGTCTGCATGTTGTGATACCACTTGTCGATGCGCTCATCGGGGGCTTCCCAATCGGGCGTCCAGGCAAAGTCGGCGGGGTAGATGTCGGTGGTCACGCGATCCTGGAAGCCGTGCTTCTGGTCGGGACCGACAAAGTGCATCTTGCCGGACAGGCAGGTGCGGTAGCCGAGCGCCTTCAGGTAATGGGCAAAGGTCGGCACGGAGGCGCGGAATTCGCAGGCGTTGTCGAAGGCTGCGATCCGGCTGATGAGCTGGCCGGACATGAGGGCGAAGCGCGACGGTGCGCACAGCGGTGAATTGCAGTAGGCGGCATCGAAACGCATGCCGCGTGCCGCGAGGGCATCTATATTGGGCGTCTTTGCTGACCTGTGGCCGTAGGCGCCAAGGAAATGCGGCGCAAGCTGATCGGCCATGATCACGACGATGTTGGGACGGGTCACGTGTTTTCTCCGGAATGAATGGGCAGATGAAGGGTTCAGCCCAAGGGTGGGGGCGGCTGGTACTGCAGGCTCTTCCGGTGGCGCGGTTTCATTTGCACATCATTGCACCACGTGGGGCGGACCCGCCAAGCGGAAAGCGAGGCCGGTGTGCAGGTGTGCTGCGGATAACCATTTGATAACCGTCCTCTGGCTACAAAGCCGAAGGCGGTCGAGCGCAGTTCCGCGACACTGTCTCGCGTTGGGCGGCCCGACGTCCACATGCTGGCGACTATCCCGCCAGCTTTCGCACCAAATGTTGGAGGAGCTACCGACTCATGCCTTGCGCCAAGAACCGCCAACGCAAAGGTTTCTTTCGGGTCGGACTGCCACACGGTCCGCGACCATGACGCGGCTTCTTGTCGTGGGCAAGACAGATGCCCGCCGGTCCCAGGTGGCCGGAATGCTGAAGGAGGGTGCGCCGGCGTCCGATCTGGAATTCACGACCGATGGGAGGGCCTGCCTCCAACGGATCGCCGAGTTGCCTCGCATCGATTGCGTGATCCTCGTCCCCGACAGCGAGGACCCGTGCTGGCCGGAACTGGTGACGCAAGTCGCGCTGACGTGCCCGTTCATGGCGGTGGTCTACATTGCCGCCCCCGCGGACGCGGGCATTGCGGTCGACGTGATGAAGCGCGGGGCGCAGGACTATTGCGTGCTGACGAAGATCACGGCGGAGGGACTGTCCCGCGCCGTGGCAAATGCCGTTCAACGCACGGAAATGGCCCGCAGGATAGACGACCAGCAATACAGCTTGAGAACCTTTGCGCATGTCCTCGTTCATGACCTGCGCGCGCCGCTGCGGTCGGTCGGCGGCGGCATCGACATGCTGATCGAGGACCTTGCACCCGAACACAAGCACACCCATGCGGAGGTTCTGGAGTTCATCCGGGGTGGCGCCCAGAGGATGGAGCGGCTGATCGTGTCGCTCTACGGATTGTGCAGGGCGGATGCGAAACCCCGGCAAACGACCGTAGACCTCGTGGACATCGTGACGGACCTGCGAATGGCGCTGAACGCGGACCTGATGGAACGGGAGGCCGACCTTCTCCTGGTCGGCGACGCGCCCAGCGTCCACGCCGATCCGGTCCTGCTGCTGCAGTTGCTTCAAAACCTCGTGGCGAATGGCATCAAATTCAATCGTGCCGCGCGTCCCCGCGTCGAAATAACCGGCGCGACAACGCCTTTCGGCTGGCGGATCGAAGTCGCGGACAACGGAATAGGCATCGCGGAAGAGCACCGGATCCAGGTTTTCGAGCCCTTCGCCCGTCTGCACGGCGAAGGCGAGTTTCCGGGCAGCGGACTGGGGCTTGCGACGTGCAGTCGTATCGCTGCGCGCCACGGCGGCCATCTGAGCTGTATCTCCCAGCCGGGGGAGGGTGCACGCTTTGTCCTCGATCTTCCGCGCCCGGAAGGGGAGGTTGGCCAAACACAGATCACGCGTCCCTCGGCGACCCTGAAAAACGTGGCCCGCGCGCTGCGCTGACCCGCGGGCTGCCGCCCAGCAGAATCGCACCGCCTTGTAACTTTGGGCGCGATGATTAGAATATGGCCTCAAACGAATAGACCGTCAGGCGGCCGGGACAAACGCGGCCGCTTTTTCAATAGGAAGCTCCGATGTCGTGGACAGATGAACGCGTGGAAATGCTCAAGAAGATGTGGTCGGAGGGTCAGTCGGCCAGCCAGATCGCAAAAGAGCTGGGCGGCGTGACCCGCAACGCGGTGATCGGGAAGGTACATCGCCTCGGGCTGTCGAACCGCGCGGGCAGCGCGCCCGCTCCGGCAGAAGCGAAGCCGGAAGCCAAGCCGCAGGCGGCCAAGCCGAAACCGGCGCCGAAGCCCGCCGCTGCCTCCGAAGCCAAACCGGCAGAGCCCGCGCCGGCACCCGCTGCGGCCGCACCCGCGCCGCAGTCCCCGGCGCGCAAGCAGATCATTCCGGCGGGCCAGCCTCTGCCGCCGCAGCCTTCTACCAACGAGATCAGCCCTGAGGCGCTGGCGAAAGTCAACGAAGTCGAAAAGAAGGCGAAGAAGCTGACCCTGATGGAATTGACCGAACGGACCTGCAAGTGGCCGGTCGGCGATCCCGCGACGGAGGACTTCTGGTTCTGCGGGCTGCCCGTCCAGCAGGGCAAGCCCTACTGCGAGGCCCACGTCGGCGTCGCGTTCCAGCCGATGAGCGCGCGCCGCGACCGGCGGCGGTAACTGCACGCCCGATTGCCGTGAGGGGATTGGCGGGAAGATGCCCGCCAAGGGCGTTTGTTTCGTAGCGGATGACGACCGGGTCTTCACCGGTGACGAAGGGTGCAGTATAGGCGGCCCATGCAGAATCCCCCAGATCTTCGCCCCGACCTTGCGCGCGCCCGCATCACCGACACTGTCCGCGACGGCCAGCCGACCATCGGCATGGTCTCCCTCGGCTGTCCGAAGGCGCTGGTGGACAGCGAACGCATCCTGACCCGCCTGCGCGCCGAGGGCTACGGTATTTCGTCCGACTATTCCGGCGCCGATGCGGTGATCGTGAACACCTGCGGTTTCCTTGACAGCGCGAAGGCTGAAAGCCTCGATGCCATCGGCGAGGCGCTGGCGGAAAACGGGCGGGTGATCGTCACCGGTTGTCTGGGGGCGGAGCCGGAGTACATTACGGGGTCACATCCCAAAGTGCTGGCGGTGACTGGTCCGCATCAGTACGAGCAGGTGTTGGATGCCGTCCATGGCGCGGTGCCGCCGTCGCCCGATCCCTTCATCGACCTTCTTCCGTCCACCGGTGTCTCTCTCACGCCGAGGCATTACGGCTATCTGAAGATTTCCGAAGGCTGCAATCACAAGTGCCGGTTCTGCATTATTCCCGACATGCGCGGCCGCCTTCAAAGCCGTCCGGCCCGCGCCGTCCTGCGCGAGGCGGAAAAGCTGGTGGAGGCCGGTGTGAAGGAACTTCTGGTCATCAGCCAGGACACCTCTGCCTACGGGACGGACTGGAAGGACCGCGACGCGAAATTCCCCTTTGTCGACCTGGCCCGCGACCTTGGCGACCTGGGCGCCTGGGTGCGGCTGCATTACGTCTACCCCTACCCGCACGTGCGGCAGGTGATCCCGCTGATGGCGGAGGGCAAGGTGTTGCCTTACCTCGATATCCCCTTCCAGCACAGCCACACCGACACCCTGCGCCGCATGGCCCGGCCCGCCGCCGCTGAACGCACTCTGGACGAGATCGCCGCGTGGCGGGCGGACTGCCCGGACATTGCGCTGCGCTCCACGTTCATCGTCGGTTACCCCGGCGAGACCGAAGCGGAATTCCAGCATCTGCTCGACTGGATGGACGAGGCGCAGCTCGACCGTGTGGGGTGCTTCCAGTACGAGAACGTGGATGGCGCCCGCTCCAATGCGCTGCCGGATCACGTTCCGGAAGAAGTGAAGGCCGAACGCTGGGCGCGTTTCATGGAAAAGGCGCAGGCGATCTCGGAGGCCAAGCTGGCCGCAAAGGTGGGGCAACGGCTGGACGTCATCGTCGACGACGTGGACGTGGACGGCATCGCCACCTGTCGGACGAAGGCGGACGCGCCTGAGATCGACGGCAACCTGTTCATCGACGAAGGCGCCGGGGCGTTGCAGCCGGGTCAGATCGTGACGGTCGAAGTGGACGAGGCCGGGGAATATGACCTCTGGGGACGGCTGACCTAACCGGCGGTCTCCTCCTCCAGGTGCATCTTGATGTCGATCAGCACCTTCTGGATTTCCAGGGTTTCCTTCAGCATCCGCTTGGCTTCGTTGACCGAGATGTCGCCGTCGACCATCGACGTGTGATATTCCGCCATCAGCATGGCGAAACGTTGCGACAGGGCGATCACATCGGAGTTCATCCCGCCCGGCGTGCGCGCGTTGCGGCGGTCCTCGGTGAAGTGCAGCGTTATGCCCTTGAGCTCTGCCAGTGCGGCAGTGACATGCGGGTAGGAGGCCTTCTCTTCCAGCGCCGCCACTACATCCACCGGCATGAAGCGCTCCGTGTGTTCAACATGATTGGAGTAGTACCGGCCCAGTGTTGCCTTGGACTTGCCTGCAAGCGCACAGGCACGCTCTATTCCGACGTCTTTCACCAGGGCTTCGCTGTGCTTTTTCAGGTAGTTTCCGACGTTCGCCATCGTGTTTCTCTCATTTTGGGGGCCATGGTGCGCGGGTGGCGCGTTGCAGTCCCATTACCCGCGGAAGGCGCCGACGTCATGGCGAAATCAACCCACTGGCAACAGGGCGCTCACTCTGACACCCGGTGCAGGCAGGCCGCCCCGCGATCCGGCGAGGACAGCCTTGGCCGCTCTTGCCACCGCCGGTTGGCTGACGCAAAAGCGGATCATGGCCAAGCTGCACTTCCATTACTCGACCATGAACGCGGGCAAGTCGACGCTGCTTCTTCAGGCGGCGCACAACTACAATGAACGCGGCATGGAGACATACCTGATGATCGCGGCCTTCGACGACCGCGCTGGAAAAGGGCGGATCGGGTCGCGCATCGGGCTCGCGCGGGAGGCGGACGTTTTCGGCACCCATTCCGACCTCTTTCAGATGATCGAGGCGCGGCGGGCGAAGGGTGAAGTGGCCTGCATTTTCGTCGACGAGGCGCAATTCATGACGACCGAACAGGTCTGGCAGCTTGCCCGCGTGGTCGATGACCTCGACGTGCCCGTCATGGCCTATGGTTTGAGAGTGGATTTCCGCGGTGAACTGTTCCCGGGCTCGGCCGCGCTGCTGGCTCTGGCGGACGTTATGCGGGAGGTGCGGACCATTTGCCACTGCGGTCGAAAGGCGACGATGGTGATCCGGCAGGACGCCGAGGGCCGCGCACTGCTGGACGGTGCGCAGGTCCAGATCGGCGGCAACGAAACCTACGTCAGCCTGTGCCGCCGTCACTGGCGGCAAAAGGTCGGGCGCTAGGTATGGGTAGGGCTCAGGCCGTCACCACGGGGCTACGATTTGGCCGAAGCGAACGCCTTCCAAACTCGCGGTGCCTAGGGTGATACGGCGGGCGACAGTCAAGGACCTTGCACGGATCCAAGAGATCGCCGAGGCGTCCTATGCCCGGTACGTGTCGCGTATCGGGCGTCGCCCCGCGCCCATGGATGCGGATATCGAAGCGCAGATCGGGCAGGGTGCCGTGTACGTCCATGACGGCCCACCGCCGCTTGGTTACATCGTGTTCTGGTCCGAGGGGCGCGACATGACGCTGGATGCGGTGGGCGTGGCGCCAGACGCTTCCGGCCGGGGCATAGGAAAGGCGCTGATCGGCTATTGCGAGTCGGAAGCCGCACGTCTGGGGTTGGACCGTGTCAGCCTCTATACCAACGCCAAGATGACAGAGAACCTCTCCATGTACCCGCACCTCGGCTACGTCGAGACGCATCGGCAGATGCAGGACGGTTTCGACCGGGTCTTCTTCGAAAAGCCGGTTCAGCCGCGCTCCACCAGCACGGACCCCACGGAGTAACCTGCGCCGAATGAGCAAATCACGCCACGGTCACCGGGAGAGAGATCGCCGGAATTCTTCGAGAACGCGATGATCGACCCGGCCGAGGACGTGTTGGCGTAGTCCTGCAGGATGTTCGGCTGTTCACCTTCCTCGGGCGGGCGGCCAAGAACCTTCTTTCCGATGAAATCGTTCATCGTCTTGTTGGCCTGATGCAGCCAGAGACGCTTCAGGTCGTCGGCTTCCCAGCCTTCCGCCTGCATGTGGCCGAGAATATGCGCCGAGACCATCGGCAGCACCTCCTTGAAGACCTTGCGGCCGTTCTGCATGAACTGCATGTCGCGGCGGTCTTCCATCTGGTCGTGGGTCCGCCGCAGAAAGCCGTTGTTGTTGCGGATATTGTTGGAGAACTGCGTCGCGCAACGGGTCGAAACGATGTCGAAACGCGCGCCCTGTGCTTCTTCCGCGTTTTCGATCAGGACGGCGGTGCATACGTCGCCGAAGATGAAGTGGCAGTCGCGGTCACGCCATTCGAGATGGCCAGAGCAGATTTCCGGATTGACCACCAGCGCGCGCCGTACGCTGCCCGACCGGATCATGTCCGCCGCAGCCTGCATGCCGAAGGTGGCCGACGAACAGGCGACGTTCATGTCGAAGGCAAAGCCCTGTGCGCCCAGCAATTGCTGGATCTCGATCGCGATGGCAGGGTAGGCGCGTTCGTGGTTCGACGCCGCGCAGATCACAAGATCGACGTCCGCACCGGCACGTCCCGCCATGTCCAGCGCCTTGCCGCAGGCGTCCACGGCCATTTCCGCCATGATGGATGGCGCTTCGTCGGGCCGGGCGGGCAGGTGGGGGAACATGCGCTCGGGGTCGAGGACGCCCGACTTGTCCAGCACGTAGCGCCGCTCGATGCCCGAGGCGGAGAAGATGAAATCGGAGGTGGACCGGTCCATCGCCTGCACCTCGCCGCTGGCGATGTCTTCGGCGTGCCGCTCGTTCCACATGTCGGCATAGGCATTGAACGCCGCCACCAGTTCGTCATTGGTGATGCTCTCGGATGGGGTGAATACCCCGTGCCCCGTGATGGCGGGTCTGAACATGGTCTCCTCCTGCGTTGCGGCCAGCATCCGCACCGCAGGAGGTGTGTCAAGCAGCGCGTGGCGGAACCCGTCTCCGTGCCGCGCGTTTTGTTTGCAGTCCCCAGACGCAAAGGAGCAACGACATGGACCGCTTGGCGTATTTCATCGCGCACATCGCGGGCGCCAGCATCGCAGGCGCCGCGCTGATCGTCTTCTTCATCTTCGGTTGGTATAGCTGGACTGCCTTCGCAGTCGCAGGCGTGATCGGCCTCGTGGCGGCTTGGCCCGTCGGCAAAGTCATCTCTGTCCGGATCAAGAAGAACGATCCCAACTGGCACTATTCAGGCGGGGTGGGTATCGTCCCCGACCCCAAGGCGCCTGAACTCTGACGCATTTTCGTCCGGCGCGTCCTCAGCAGAGCCGCGCGCCGTTCGGGACCGGGTGGTCTGGGCGCGCGAGCGTTACAGCATTTTCCGCGTCGTGGTATCCGAGAACCAGCACTTCGGACATGAACGGTCCGATCTGTCTGGGCGGAAAGTTGACCACGGCCGAAACCTGGCGGCCGACCAGGTCTTCCGGCACATAGTGAACCGTGATCTGGGCCGAGGACTTCTTCTCTCCGATCTCCGGCCCGAAGTCGATCCACAGCTTGATCGCGGGCTTGCGCGCTTCGGGGAACGGTTCGGCCCGGGTCACGGTGCCGACGCGGATGTCCACCGCCATGAAATCGTCGAATGTGATCTCACCCATTGCTCAGTTCCTTGGATCGGTTGGCGGCCGCGGCCACGGTTGTTTTCATCAGGGGCGCCAGCCCGTCTTCCTCGTTCATCAGCACATCCAGACCGGCTTGAGTCGTGCCGTTCGGAGAGGTCACGTTGCGCCGCAATTGCGAAGGGTCGTCATCCGCCTGCATGGCAAGCGCACCCGCGCCCGCAACGGTCGCCTTGGCGAGGGTCATGGCCAGATCCGGCGCAAGCCCCTGTGCCTCACCGGCGGCGGCCATGCATTCTATCAAATGGAAGACGTAGGCCGGGCCTGAGCCCGAAAGGCCGGTGACCGCGTCCATCTGCGTCTCCGCTTCCAGTTGAACGACCTCTCCCACCGCAGACAGAAGCGTTTCGGCGAGGTCGAGATGAGCGTCGCTCGCCTTGCTGTTACCGATCATGGCGGTGATCCCCTGGCTTATCGCGGCGGGGGTGTTCGGCATGGCCCGGATCACTGGGGTGTCGCTGCCGAGGATGCTTTCGTAAGTTCCGATGGAAATGCCCGCAGCGACGGAGACGAACAGTGTCCTGCCATTGCCCATGGCTTGAAGCGTGGGCAGCGCCTCGCCCATCATCTGCGGCTTGACGGCGATCAGGACGATGGCTGGCTCGGCCGGCAGTTCCTCGTTCAGGTGTACGCCGCGACCCTTCAGCCAGTCCGAGGGGTTGGGGTCCGTCACCCAGACGGAATTTGCCGGCAGTCCGCGCTTGAGCCAGCCTTCCAGCATCGCCGATCCCATCTTGCCGCAGCCCAGCAGCACAAGCCCCTTCTCGGCCAGTATCCCGTCTTTCATACCTGTTCCTCCTGCTGCTTAGTGGCACCGCCAAGACGTAGCCCCAAGCGGAGGCAAAGGGCAATGCGGGCGACGTGGAAAGCGGCATGGGGACGGGCTGTCCACCGCCGTCACGAGCCGAAGGAAGCTCTCTTCTGCAAAATGAGCAGCGGCTGGCGAAGTTCGATGGCGAAGTGGTCGTGCGGTTGCGCGGCCCATTGACTTCGCTTCGTGTCGGGGCACACGTCTGCGCAAAAGGACAGACTATCACACGCAGTCCCATCGACCGGGCGGAACCTTGACCGTGCTCGGGACTTGTGCCGAAGGGTGTGTATTCTGTGAACCGGGGAACCTTGATGCTCGACCACCTTTACGGAACGGATGCGCCGCTGGTCGCACTTGCGATCCTCGTGATCCTGTTCATCACTTTCACGTTCGAGAAATTCCCGCCCGAGGTGACCGCCTCCGGAGCGGCGGCGCTTTTCATCATCCTGGGCATGGTCCCCAGCGACCAGGTCATGGCGGTGTTTTCAAGCTCGGCCCCCATCACCATTGCCGCGATGTTCGTCGTCTCCGGTGCATTGGTCCGGACGGGCGTGCTGGACGCGCTGGCGGGCATTGTCATCGACAAGGCGCAGGCTCGCCCGATGATGGCCATCGGGTTGTTCATTTTCGCGACCATCGCGGCCTCTGCCTTCATGAACAACACGCCGGTCGTGCTGGTGCTCATCCCTGTGGTGATCCGCCTTGCGCAAAGCTTGGAACTTGCGCCCACGCGGCTGCTGATCCCGCTGTCTTATGCGGCGATCCTGGGCGGGACATGCACTCTGATCGGCACCTCGACCAACATTCTCGTTGACGGGGTGGCAAAGGACGCCGGGATCAAGCCGTTTTCGATCTTCGAAATTGCGCCGGTCGGACTGGCCGTTGCCGTCGTCGGTGGATTGACGATGATGATCCTGGGCAAGGTGCTCTTGCCAGACCGGGCACAGAAGGAAAGCGGCACCGAGGACGCGGAAACGGCGTTCCTGTCCGAGATCACCGTCAGGTCCGCCTACCCGCATGTCGGCACGGCCCTTGGAAAGATCGCCGACTTCCAGCGGTCCGGCGTTCGCGTGACCGGTATCCGGCGCGGCGGCAGGATCGAACGCAGCGACCTCGGCAAGCGGGTGATCGAGCGGGGCGACGCGCTGATCGTCATCGCGCAGACGTCCGAACTCCTGACACTTGCGGAACAGCCCGGTCTGCGGGTCGGCCTGCGGCGGTCCATCGAACTGGATCCGGAGGCAGAGGTGAAGGTGGTCGAGGCCATCGTCACACCCTCGCGGCGCAGTTCCGACCTTCGGATCGCCGATCTGGCCCTGGGGCGGCGTGCCGGCGTCCGCGTGTTGGGTGCCTACCGCCCGCGCCATATCGCCGGGGCGGATCTGTCCGGCGTACATCTGCGGCCCGCTGACAAGCTGTTGCTGGAAGGCACGCCGGAGGGGTTCGAGGAACTGACGCGCTCGGGCGACGTGGTGAACGTCACGGCACCGGGCGGCCGCGCCTATCGCCGTAGGCAGGCGCCCATCGCGGTTCTGGCGCTGGTGGGCATCGTCGTTCTGGCCGCGCTCGATCTTATGCCGATTGGTGTCCTGGCGCTGATCGGTGTGGCTGCGATCCTCGTCCTGCGCTGCATCGACAACGACGAGGCGTGGAATTCCATCGATGGCGGTGTGCTTGTCCTGATCTTCGCGATGCTCATCGTCGGGCAGGGACTGGAGAACACGGGTGCCGTTGAACTGCTGGTCGGCTGGCTCATGCCTTTTCTCGACGGCCTGTCGCCTTTCGTCACGCTTATCGCGATCTATGCCGTGGGTTCGATCCTGACGGAACTCGTGACCAACAACGCGGTGGCGGTCATCTTCACGCCCATCGTGATCTCGCTCGCCGCACAGTTGGGTGTAGATCCGCGACCGTTCGTTGTGGCGGTCATGTTCTCGGCAAGCGCCAGCTTTGCCACGCCTATCGGCTACCAGACCAACACACTGGTCTACGGTGCCGGCAACTACAAGTTCTCCGACTTCCTCCGCATGGGCGTGCCGATGAACCTGATTGTCGGGCTGACCGCCGTGCTGGCGATCAGCTTTTTCTTTCCGATGTGAGCGTCACTCGGCCATGATCGACGTCGGCGGGGTGTCGTCGTTCAGCCAGCGTTCCATCGGCGCCATAGGGTCGAGGGATGCCGCGTTGATGCCGCCGGGCCCCGGCAGGATACCGCAGTGGTCGAGGCCGGGCACCATGAAGAGGCGGACGCTTTCCTTCAGCGTTTCCTCACCCCCGGCAGCTTCGGATGCCTGTTCGTACCAGTCGACGGTTTTGTAAGGGGTCACAATGGCATCGGCCCAGCCGTGATAGACGATCATCTTGCCGCCCGCCGCGCGGAAGGCCGACAGATCGGGATTGTCGCCGTTGTAGACCTCGGCCATCGTTTCCAGCCGGGCCGGATCGGTCTCGATGTCGAAATCGAGCGGCGAGTATTCCGCGCCGGGATCGTCGGCGAAGGCCATGTATTGCGTGAAGCCGGTGGTGAACGCGGGCACCAGCGGCGCCGCCCCCTCTGCGTTGCCGGTCAGCCAGAGCCACCAGAACGGTTCCGACCCTTCCGGGATGCCGCCGGGGTACAACTGGTCGCCCGCCGCGTTGCGCGGCCCCTCGCGCCACTTCATCAGCGCATCCATCTTGGTATTCGACAGACCTAGGGAACTGTAGTCGATCTCGCACGCGCGGGGATCTTCGATCAGCCCGTCCTCTGTGCCGTCCGTCGCATCGCATTGCTGCATCACGAGGTCGCCGATTGCCTTGGCGTCGTCCGGGCCGAGGATCTGGCTGCCGTCGTCGGCGGTTTTGGCCTGCACGAAGAAGGCCATCGCCGTGGCGACCAGCCCGGTGTAATCCATCGCAGGTGCGCCCGATATGATGCCGTCGAACATCTCCGGATAGCGCTGCGCGGCGACATGCGCCATGCGCCCCCCGGTGGAGCATCCCTGGAAGATCGCCTGTTCTGCCTGCCCGCCATAGAACGCGTCGATCAGGACGCCCGCCACTCGGTTGGTTTCCCCGATAGAGCGCCAGCCCCAGTCCCGCTCCGCATGGGGATTGTTCGCCGCCCAGGCCGCGTCGACGACCGACAGCGCGTGGTGCCCGCTGTCCGAGGTGGCCGTGGCGTAGCCCAGTTCCAGCCCGGGACGCATGGCATTGACCCAGCTTGCCCCGGCATCGGCCCGCCCGAGAATGCCGCAAAAGCCGCCGCAGCCCGCTTGGTAATACTTGCCGTTCCAGTTCTCGAGGGGCAGGCGCACCTCTATCGAGATCGAGGGAAGTGCGGTTGCGCGCACCTCGCAGTAGCTGGGCAGGCTGTTCTGTGCCGCGACGGCCCGCGCCGAAGTGACGTAACCGCCGCTGAACACGACGTCGCGCAACGCGGTGCAGTCCGTTTCCGATTGCTGGGCAAATAGCGGGGTCGCGCCGACGCATAGCGCCAGCGCGGCAAATGTGGTCTTCATGATGTCCTCCCTTGGGCTTTCTCCCTTGGGTAGAATTGCGGGAGCGGCGTGTGTTCTCAAGAAAAAAGGGCGCCCGTGCGGGGCGCCCTTCGCGGGAACGGACATTGATCGGGCGCTCAGGCGCGTCCGTAGGCTTCGGCCATGGCGATCTGCAAGGCGTCCTTCGCGCTGCGGTCGGTCCAAGCCATAAGCTGGAAGGCCGGGTAATAGCGTTCAGCCGACAGCACGGCGGCGGTAATCATCGTATCGATCTGCTCGGCCGAGGCGATGTTGCCGCCTGCAAGCATCAGCCCGTACTTGTAGACCATCAGGCGCTGCTCTTCCCAATAGCTGAAGCAGCCGGCCCAACACTGGTCGTTCACCGCGTTCAGCCCTTCGTGCAGGACATGCATGCGGTCTGCCGACGGCTCCATCTCGAAGGTGCAGATCAGGCGGAGGGTTTCGTCCGGGTGGCTCCATGCAAGCGTGACGGAATACGTCCGCCATTGCCCCTCGACCGCCATGGCGATCTGGTCGTCGGTCACGCGGTCGAAATCCCAGTCGTTGAACTGGGCGATGTTCTCGACGATGTCGATAGGATGCAATTCGTCCGTCAGATACTGCTCGGATAAAGCCATGCCGCCACCTCATTTTTCTTTTGTAGCGCCGGGTGGTTGTATGCGCCCCAGCACTTGCTGCCTGCTCAAGGGTCTTGGGGGCGTACCCCATGCCCTCGCTAGATATCGTGCCTGCGGCCATGGGGCGGTGTAAAGCAAAACTTTGTTGATAACTTAATTTACTTGTGGATTCTTTCCGATTCGGACTCGTAAAGTGTAGAATCGTGTACGGCGTGCCGCAGGGCCTTTTCGAACAGTTGCCGGCTACGGGATGTCACCGTGTCGGGCCGCGTCATGAGGCCGACCGGTCCCGCCGTCAATCTCAGGTCGAAGTCCAGGGACACCAGCCTCCCGTCGGCAAGGTCCTGGGCGATGACGCCTTCGGAAATGAACCACAAGGCATCCGATACGCGCAGGTAGTTGCGCCCGAACGCCCCGGAGACGCAGTCGATGCGTTCGGGGAAGGGGGCCAGCCCCTGCGCCAGGCACCAGCGATCCAGCAACGGGCGGATCGCGGCGTCTTCCGGCGGGTAGAGGATGCACCAGTCCGCCAGGGCATCCACGCTGACAGGCGCTTTCGTTAGGGGGTGGCCGGCGCGCGCAACGCAGACCACGGGTTCGAGGTAGAGCTGCGTGAAGGACAGCCCCTGCATGGCTTCCGCGGCCCCCATTCGCCCTACGATCATGTCGAGCGCTCCGGACTTCAGCGCGTCGGTTAGTACCCCATGAGAGCCATCGCGCAACATCAGTTGCGTGTCCGGCGCCGCCCGGCGAAAGCGCGCGACGGCCTCGGGCATCAGCCGCGCCGCGACGCTGGGAAGTGCGCCGACGCGTAGCGTCTCGCGCCCTCCGTCCCGAAGATCGCTGACCCCTGCGATACCACGGTGCAGCGCGGCCAGGCTTTGGTTCGTGAAATCCAGGAACAGGGCGCCCTGCGGTGTTAGGCGGGTGCCGCCCCGGTCGCGCGTCATCAGCGTGGTGCCAAGCCCCTCCTCCAGTTCCTTAAGCGTCTTGGACAACGCCGGGGGCGACAGGTGCAGCGCGGCACAGGCGGCCTTCAGACTGCCAAGACGGGCGATGGCCGAAAAAGCCTCAAGATGGCGCAGCTTGACCTGCGTGATACGGGAGATTGTTGTCATAATGGTTAACTAAATCGCCTCAAATCTCAATTTACAAGCTGCAATAGTTCATTATCAAATGCGTCCAAGGGAGATCGTCATGAAAACTCAGATTTGCATTGTTGGCGGTGGACCGTCCGGACTGTTGCTGGGCCAGCTTTGCCATCAGGCTGGTATCGATGCTATCGTGCTCGAACGACGCTCGCGCAAGCATGTGCTCAGCCGGATCCGGGCGGGCGTGCTCGAACAGGGGTTCGTCGACCTGCTGCAGGAGGCCAAGGTCGCCACGCGGATGGACACCGAGGGTTATCCGCACGACGGCACGGTGATTTCCTTCGAGGACATGGAAGTTCGTGTGGACTTCCGCAAGCACACGGGCACCTCGGTGATGGTCTACGGCCAGACGGAAGTGACGCGCGACCTGTACGAGGCGCGCGACCAGACTGGCGGTCTGACGCTTCACGACGTGGACGAGGTCGAGCTTGGCAACGCCGCGCTGGACGGCGATGAGGGCTGCACGGTCTCCTTCACGCACGACGGCCAGCGCAAGACCATCGAATGCGACTACATCGCCGGTTGCGACGGTTTCCATGGTCCCTCCCGCCGGGCGATCCCGGCAGAGAAGCGCAAGGAATTCGAACGCGTCTATCCCTTCGGCTGGCTTGGCATCCTGTCCGAAACGCCGCCCGCGCACCATGAACTGATCTACGCCAATTCGGAGCGGGGCTTCGCGCTGTGCTCCATGCGGAACGAGAGGCTCAGCCGCTATTACCTGCAGGCGCCGCTGACCGACAGGGTCGAGGACTGGTCCGACGACGCCTTCTGGGCAGAGCTCAAGCGCCGCATCCCCAGCCGCATCGCCGAGACGCTTGTCACCGGCCCGTCTATCGAAAAGAGTATCGCCCCCCTGCGTGGCTTCGTCTGCGAGCCGATGCAATACGGGCGGCTGTTCCTCGCGGGCGACGCGGCCCATATCGTGCCGCCGACCGGTGCGAAGGGCCTGAACACGGCGGCCTCGGACATCCATTATCTCTTCGAGGCGCTCAAGGCGCGCTACCAAGAACGCGATGCCGCCGCGATGGGAGGATATTCCGAACGCGCGCTGGCCCGCGTCTGGAAGACCCAGCGCTTTTCTTGGTGGATGACGAAGCTGCTGCACCGCTTTCCCGACACGGATCCCTACGAACTGCGAATCCAGCGCGCCGAGATCGAACACCTCGCCACTGTCGAAAGCGCGCAGCAAACCATGGCCATCAACTACGTCGGCCTGCCATACTGAGATGGGCGCCGATCTCCGAAAGGATCGTCGCGCCCCGCGGAGGATACATGACCAACCGTTACGAAACAGGCATGAAAGTGCGCCGCCGCATCCTCGGCGATGCCCATGTGGACCGGGCCGAGGCCGCCAAGACGCCGTTCGACACGCCGTTCCAGGAGATGATCGCCGAAACCGCCTGGGGCAACGTCTGGGCGTCGGACCGGATCACCGACAGGGAGCGCTCTATGCTGACGCTGGCGGTGCTGGCGGCGACCGGCAGCTTCGATGAGATCCCGATGCACATCCGCGCCACCGCGCGCACCGGTGCATCGAAGGAGGACGTGGCCGAAGCCTTCCAGCACGTGGCGATCTACGCCGGTGTGCCGAAGGCGAACCACGCTCTGAAACTTGCCAAACAGACCTATGCCGAAATGGAAGACCAGGGAAACGCGCACCCCTGAGGAGGAAGACCCGAATGACCAACGGATACACCGCGCGGGACAGGGGCTGGCACCCGCCGGCGCTGACCCCGCTTTACAAGACCAGCGTCGCGCGCAGTCCGCGCTTCGCGCCCATCGGTGCAGCGACGTCACTGTCGGAAGAGACCGGCCCGGTCTTCGGGCATGACCTTCTCGGACCGAAGGACAACGACCTGATCACCAACTTCGCCGCGCCCGGCGAAATGGCCATCGGGCCGCGCATCGTCGTTCAGGGCACCGTCCGCGACGAATTCGGCCGCCCCGTGCCGCACACGCTCGTGGAGGTCTGGCAGGCCAATGCGGGCGGGCGTTACCGCCACAAGAAGGAAGGCTACCTTGCGCCGCTCGATCCGAACTTCGGGGGCTGCGGGCGCTGTATCACCGACGAGAACGGCTTCTACGAGTTCCGCACCGTGAAGCCCGGTCCCTATCCGTGGCCCAACGGCCCGGACGACTGGCGCCCGGCCCATATCCACGTCTCCGTCTTCGGTCACAGCTTCGCGCAGCGGCTGATCACGCAGATGTACTTCGAGGGCGACCCGATGATCTGGCAATGCCCCATCGTCGGCACCATCCCCTCACGCGAGGCGATCGAGACGCTGGTCGCCCGGCTGGACCGCGCCGGATCGATCCCGATGGACGCGCTTTGCTACCAGTTCGACATCACTTTGCGCGGCCGCCGCCAGACGATGTTCGAAAACCGCATGGAGGGGATGTGATGACCGGACCGATGACGCACCGTGCCAAGGAAAGCCCCTCGCAGACGGCGGGCCCCTACGTTCACATCGGCTGCACGCCCAACTTCCTCGGGATAGAGGGCGTGTACCCGGAGGACCTCGGCACGCGCTTGATCACCGGCGATCCCGCCGGAGAGCGCATCACCATCAAGGGTCGCGTGATCGACGGCGCGGGCAACGCGCTGAAGGATGCCCTGATCGAGGTCTGGCAGGCCGACGCCGAAGGCAGGTTCGCCGGCAAGGGCGGGGCCGAGGGCTTCACCGGCTGGGGCCGTTCGCCCGGTGACATGAACACCGGCGAATTCACTTTCGAGACGCTGAAACCCGGCCGGGTGCCCTTCCCGGATGGCCGCCTCCAGGCGCCCCATGTCACCTTCTGGATCGTCGCGCGCGGTATCAATCTCGGCCTGCACACCCGGATGTATTTCGCCGACGAAGAAGAGGCCAATGCCGAGGATCCGATTCTCACCCGGATCGAGCATCAGTCGCGCGTCCCGACTTTGCTGGCGCGGAAGGATGGCGATGCCTACCGCTTCGACATCCACCTGCAGGGGCCGGATGAAACCATCTTCTTTGATATCTGATGATACCCTGACGCCGGGGGACTTTAGCGGTCTCCCGGCTTCTCTGTTTCGCAAATACTCACTATCCTGAAGGTCCCAAAAGGACCAACGCCCGAGGCTGTTCATGACCAAACCCTGCATCATCTGCGTCGCCATCACCGGCTCCGTACCGAAGAAGAAGGACAATCCGGCGGTGCCGATCTCCATCGAAGAGCAGGTGGAAAGCACGCAGGCCGCGTTCGAGGCGGGGGCGTCGATCATGCACGCGCATGTGCGCAACGACGACGAATCCACGACTTCTGACCCTGAGAAGTTCGCGCGGCTGGTGGAAGGCATCCAGAAACACTGTCCCGGCATGATCATCCAGCTTTCGACCGGAGGTCGCTCCGGGGCGGGGCAGACGCGTGGCGGAATGCTGCCGCTGCGCCCCGACATGGCGTCGCTGTCGGTCGGATCGAACAATTTTCCCAGCCGGGTCTACGAGAACCCGCCGGACCTCGTGGATTGGCTCGCCTCCGAGATGAAGACCTACGGGATCAAGCCGGAAATCGAGGCCTTCGATCTCAGCCACATCTTCAAGGCCGCCGAGATGAACCGTGACGGGCGTATCCCGGGCAAGCTCTATGTTCAGTTCGTGATGGGTGTCAAAAACGCCATGCCTTGCGACCGCGAGGTCTTCGACTATTACATCAAGACGGTCGAACGGCTGGCGCCGGACGCCGAATGGTGCGCGGCCGGGATCGGTCGGCACCAGGTCGAAGTCAACGAGTGGTGCATTGCCGCCGGCGGGCATACCCGCACGGGGCTTGAGGACAACGTTCGCTGGGACCGCGACACACTCGCTCCGTCGAACGCCGCGCTCGTGGAGCGCGCCGTGAAACTCTGCGAGAAATACGAGCGCCCCGTGGCGACCTACGCACAGGCGCGCGAGATGCTGGGGCTGCGCGCCGCCTGAGGCGCCCATCCCGGAAGCGGCCGGAATATTGGCGCGACGGTAAGCACGATGGCTATCTGGCCGCCGCATGGCGTGTGGCCGGATGCCCGGTGTGCGCTCAGGACATGATCATCGCACTGAAGCACGCGTTTTGCACGGCGGGCACGGTCCCCGGTGGGGTGACGAGGAAATTCTGTTCAAGCAGCACCTCGTCGTCTTTCCTGAGCTGGAAGCGCCACGGCCCTTCCACCATTTCGAAGGGTTTCTCGAACGTGAAGAGGTTGACCGCCGGTTCGCCGGGGTCGAGCGGCGCAGACCAGATCTCCACTTCCTGGCCATTCTCGCCCATGGGCGGATGGCTCACCACAACCTCTAACAGCAGTGGTTCGGACTCCGCGTCCAGCCATGCGCCGATGCCGAAGGAAATGCCTAGTTCCGCCGGAACGATCTGCGTTACCACGTCCACCGTCTGGTGCTGGTCGATGAGGTTGATGATACCGGAAACCGTGCCCGGCTCCTCGCGGCTGCCGTTCTTGGCAACATCGCAATGCACCCCGAACTGCATATCGGACAGCGGCGGTCGCACGAAGCCGCCGGTCTCCTGCGCAGAGGCGGCAGCGGACATCGTCAGGAAGGCGGCGATCAGGCAGGTGCGAAACATGGTCTTCCCTTTCGAGAACCGGTTGCCGCCTATATCTAGCACGGCTCGGCAGGTGGGCGCAGGCAGGATTTCCGCACCACGGCAAGAGACCGCCTGAAAACGAAAAAGTCCTTCGCGGGTGGACCGCGAAGGACTGGAGCTCATGTTATGCGATGGGCGTCAGCCGAGCGCTGCGGCCTTCACGTCGTCGTCGATGTAGGGCACGTACTGGGCGAAGTTCTCTGCGAACATACCGACCAGTTTCTCGGCCTGCGCGTCGTAGGCTTCCTTGTCGTCCCAGGTCTTGCGCGGGTCGAGCAGCATGTCCGGCACGCCCTCGACATGGGTAGGCACTTCGAAGCCAAAGTTCGGGTCCTTGCGGAACGGCGCGCTGTTCAGCGATCCGTTCAGCGCGGCGTGCAACAGGGCGCGCGTGGCCTTGATCGGCATGCGAGAGCCGGTGCCGTATGCTCCGCCTGTCCAGCCGGTGTTCACCAGCCAGCAGGACGACCCGTGCTTGGCGATCTTCTCGCGCAACAGGTTGCCGTAGGCTTCCGGGCGGCGCGGCATGAAGGGGGCGCCAAAGCAGGTGGAGAAGGTGGGCTCTGGCTCTGTCACGCCGCGCTCGGTTCCCGCCACCTTGGAGGTGAAGCCGGACAGGAAGTGATACATCGCCTGCGCCGGGGTCAGCCGCGCGATGGGAGGCAGCACACCGAAGGCATCGCAAGTCAGCATGATGATGTTTTTCGGATGTCCGCCAAGCGCCGTTTTCGACGCATTGGAAATATAGTGCAGCGGGTAGGCGCAGCGCATGTTGGCGGTAAGTGAATCGTCCTCGAAGTCTAGGTCGAAGGTCTCCGGATCGAACACCATGTTCTCGATCACCGTGCCGAACTTCTCGGTGGTGGCGTAAATCTCCGGCTCTGCCTCGGCAGAGAGGTTGATCGTCTTGGCGTAGCAGCCGCCCTCGAAGTTGAAGGTGCCGCGGTCGGACCAGCCGTGTTCGTCGTCACCGATCAGCACGCGGTCCGGGTCTGCGGACAGGGTCGTCTTGCCGGTTCCGGACAGGCCGAAGAACACGGCCGTATCGACGGGGTTGTTCGGCGCGTGGTTGGCAGAGCAGTGCATGGCCATGATGCCCTTGCCCGGCAGGATGTAGTTCAGCAGGGTGAAAACGGATTTCTTGTTCTCGCCCGCATACTCGGTGTTGCCGATCAGGATCAGCTTCTTTTCGAAGTTCAGCGCGATCACCGTCTCGGTCCGGCAGCCGTGCTTGGCCGGGTCGGCCTTGAAGCTGGGGCAGTTGATGATGGTGAAATCGGCGGTGAAGCTGTCCAGGTCCTCACGATCGGGGCGACGCAGCATGTGGCGGATGAACAGGCCGTGCCACGCCAGCTCGGTCACCATGCGGACGTCTATGGCATTGGCCGGATCGGCGCCGCCCACGAGGTCCTGCACATAGTAGTCTCCACCCTTCATGTGCTCGAGCATGTCGGCATGCAGCCGGTCGAAGGCCTCGGGCTCCATCGGGGCGTTGTTTTCCCACCAGATCGAGTCCTCGACCGAAGGGGTCTTGACGATGAACTTGTCCTTGGGGGAGCGACCCGTGTAGGTGCCGGTGGTCACGAGGAAAGAGCCGCCCTTGCCAAGCGTCCCTTCGCCCCGTTTCAGAGCCGCTTCGATCAGCGCGGGCTCCATGAGGTTGTAATAGACATTGCCAAGCCCTTCGATCCCTTGATCTTCAAGCTTGAATTGCGGGTTCACCCGTCCAAATGTCATCAGCATAGCTCCTGTGCAGCGCTTGTCCGAGAAAGAAAATTACGCGACGACATGCGCCGGTAATCGATCCTTTAGCACGTCGTTTTTCCGGGTGAACAGGACGCATTCGCGCAGTTAGCGATACCACCCGAGGTTTAGCGATACCATGTCGTCTGGCGGGCGGATGCCTGCCTGCTTTGTAAGAAACCTATACATAAGCAGTGGGACATTTTAGCCATTCCTTTGTCAAATTCGGTTCCCCTTGGGAGAGGCGCGGAGTCCGATTCGCAGTTAAGGATTGCCGCAGGGCGAAAAATCGCTGATACTTAGGGAAAAAATACAAAAACAGAGCAGTACAAGGACAATACCATGTCGAAAATCGCCCTCGTGGACGATGACAGGAACATCCTGACATCGGTATCGATGACTCTGGAGGCAGAGGGATTCGAAGTCGAGACCTACAATGACGGACAGGCCGCACTGGACGCCTTCACCAAGAAGATGCCCGATATGGCCGTGTTCGACATCAAAATGCCGCGCATGGATGGCATGGACCTGCTTCAGCGTGTTCGCCAGAAATCCAAGATGCCGGTCATCTTCCTGACGTCCAAGGATGACGAGATCGACGAGGTTCTCGGCCTGCGCATGGGCGCGGACGACTACGTGAAGAAACCTTTCTCGCAACGCCTTCTCGTTGAACGGATCCGCGCGCTCCTGCGTCGCCAGGAAGCGGTGGCCGGCGACGCGGTCGGCGAGACAGAAGAGACCAAGCTGATGACCCGCGGGTCGCTGACAATGGACCCGCTGCGGCACGCGGTGACGTGGAAGGGGCTCGACGTGTCTCTGACCGTGACCGAGTTCCTGCTGCTGCAGGCACTGGCGCAGCGCCCCGGTTTCGTGAAGTCGCGAGATCAGCTGATGGACGTGGCCTACGACGATCAGGTGTACGTGGACGACCGGACAATCGACAGCCACATCAAGCGGCTGCGCAAGAAAATGCGCTCTGTCGATCCGGAGTTCTCCGCCATCGAAACGCTCTACGGCATCGGCTATCGTTACAACGAAGAGTGATGAATGGCGCTGGCCGAGCGGATCGCGATGGGTAAGGACGGCGATGAGAACCGTCGCGACGCCGATGTTGTGCTGGGCGACGACTGGGTCGCCCCGGACAGCACGGTGGAAAAGGAAATGCGTGCCACGCGTGCGCAGCGCGGACTGTTCACGCTCAATCGCTCTCCTCTGACCCGCAAGATCATCACGTTCAACCTGATCGCGTTGAACGTGCTGGTTGCCGGGGTGCTCTGGTTGAACTCGTCCCGCGATACGCTGGCCATCCAGCGTATCAACGCGCTCCAATCCGAAGTGGAGCTGCTGGCCGAGGTCTTCGAAAGCCAGCTGCAACCGGGTGCGGCGCCGCTGGGTTCAGCGCAGGGCGTCGACGTCGCGGCCATCCTGCAGGGTGTCGACCTGCGGGAGGGCACGCAGGTCATGGTCTTCGACAGCGCGACCTTCCTCGTCGGCGAGACGGAGGGCAAGATGCCCGCCGCGATCCCCCTCCGGGCGGAGGAGGAAAAGCCGACGGTCATCTCCGATTTCCTCAACGGTGCCTGGCAGGGGGTTGCCGGGCTTTTCTCTTATTTCTCCGGCATTATGGAGCAAACTCACCAAATATGGTTACATCACCATCAGAAAGTTTTCCACTACACTAAGCTACTGGATTCACGAAATATTTCAAATCCATTCCCAACATGTCCACAACTTTCACACAAGCCTTTGAACAGATTCAATAAGTGGACTCAGATACTTGCCTAAGTCGGCGCTTTGATTTCCAGCAAGAGAAAGGGTACACCTTTAGGTATCAACTGCGACACGGTGATTACTCTGCCTGCCGTGGCGAGGTCTTAGGACTGAGGCAGTATGCGGGTTCTGGCAGGCCCGCCAGTTGATGTAGCGGGCTGCGCTTTCGGGCGCGGTCCGCACTTACAAGTGCGCACGCAAGATTGGCCCTTGTCGCGACAGTTGACGGACTTGTTTTGCTTTAATCCGGTAGAACGAATCCACCCAAACTTCTGTGCCGTTTTTTGCTGACTTCAAAGCACACCTATAGTTTTTTCCATGGTCCGCGTAGTATCCGACAAGAACCTGCCTTGGATTCTTCTCGACTTGGACCACCACACCGCTCGCGATAGCGAGCGGTAGCCAGAGCAAATCAAAGTCGGTTACGTCGGGGTGCTTCTCGGCAATGTGGCGCAAGCCAGATTGCCCCAAATACACCCAAGGGCAAGGCCAGGATAGTTGGCGCCAAACGGAATCTGGGAGCACGCCTACCTGCCTAGGCTGCCCGTTCCTAACCTGCTGAACGTGCTCAAGAGTAAAAGTCATAAGGCGCGTAATTCATCGCCTGCTTGTCTCTACGTCAAGATCTAAAGCTTCCGTACACTGAAACAAGAACGCCGCGCTAAACCCGCCTCGGCTTATCTTGTTCGCAACACCGCCCTTGCTCATCTCAACGCCTATCGCGGCCAACCTTTCGGTTAGCTGCTCTATGGTTACGCCTTGCTGGCGCATAGCATCGCGCAAGAACTCCTTGGCCCGGTCTTCAAACTCTGCGTTGACAGGGCTGCCCTTCCTAGCGGTGGGCTTCGGCGGCGCCCGCCGCTCGACCTTTCCGATTGCGTTCATATCTAGCCTCAATAATCACCGGATATGGTGATAATAACTGTTGACGGCCCGGTTGTCCAATGCGATAACGTAGTCACCATATAAGGTGATTCCCAGATGCCCCAGCACTTCCTCCTCTCTCCGAAAGCCAAGACCCTCTCGCTGGTCAAGATCATGCGCATGTCGGAAGAAGAGGCACGCAAGGCATTCCAAGGCCTGCGCTGGCCGGAAACTGATGGTGAGCCGATCTGCCCGGAATGTGGTTGCGTCGAGCATTACGACCTCAAGACCCGCCCTGTGTGGAAGTGCAAAGGCTGCGGCAAGCAGTTCAGCGCCACCAGCGGCACAACGTTTCACAGCCGCAAGCTGGCGATCCGCGACATTCTCGCCGCCATCGCCGTCTTCATAAACGGCGCTAAGGGCTACAGCGCCCTTCAACTGTCCCGCGATCTGGCCGTTGACTACAAGACTGCGTTTGTCCTGCTGCACAAGGTTCGTGAAGCCATAGAGAACGCTCGCGAAGCTGGCGCCCTGAAAGGTGACGTTGAGGTTGATGGCGCCTACTTCGGTGGGTACGTGAAGCCCGCCAACGAGCGCAAAGACCGCAAAGACCGTCGCAAGTTGGAGAACCAAACCGGCAAGCGCCAAGTTGTTGTCGTTGTCCGTGAGCGTGGCGGTCGCACTGTTACCAGCGTTGGCAAGACCGAAGCAGAGGGCGTGCAATTGGTTGCACGGACCGTCGAGCGCGGCGCAACGGTTCATGCTGATGAGGCGTCCCATTGGGACCGTCTGGCAGCTGCGTTCCCGATAAAGCGCATCAACCACAAAGAGGCATACTCCAAGGACGGCGCCTGCACTAACCAAGCCGAGAGCTTCTTTAGCCGCCTTCGCCGCGCTGAGATCGGCACGCATCACCATATTGCTGGCGCATACCTCGGTGCGTACGCTGCTGAAATGGCTTGGCGTGAGGACAACAACCGCGTTGCCAATGGATATCAGTTTGTCATGGCGGCGGGTGCCGCAGCGCTTGGCGGGAAGTCCGAGCGGATGTGTGGATACTGGCAGCGACGCGCCTAATAGGATGGATTCTGGACAAGAATCTTGACCAAACCAACCAAGCCAGATAAAAGCACAGACATCGGCGAGGAGTGGAAACCGCGCCGATGCCTGCTCTGAAACCCCTGTGGAGGGGATCAGGTTGGTAGAATGTCCCCCAACGGGGCTGCACCCGGATAGCCATGCTACGGCATCGCACACCGGCTGGAAGGGGTTATCCTCATGGGTTCCCCCTATGATACTCCCGGCAACTTCCAGTGCCGGGTCTGGCCTGAGGGGTCAGGAATGATAGCCGAGCAGGTCCCCGTCTTTGCCCTGTTCGTGCGCTTCTGAGGAGGCTGCAATCTCCTCGGCTTCTGAGCCGCCCTTGGGCGGCTCATTCTCTTTGGGAAGGGAGTATGTCCCATCCTCATTCTTTCTGACAGATCCCCGGTCAGAGAGGCGTTTAGTTGCCGTGTAGTAGTAGTTGCGATGCATGGAATTGATGTCAAAACCGACGGTTGGCAGCAAATCCTTGATTTCGTCGTTGGAAAGTGGCCCACCACCCATATCTTGAAGAACCCGAAGGATTGCATCCACCAAGGACATATCGGACCCGGCGTCCGAGCTCCTTGTTTTTTCAACATGGTGGGCCGCGTCATCAACATCAGTCAGGAGCACTTCCGCCGCAGCGATCTTGCGCTCAATGTGCGCGATTTGAGCGCGCAGCGAGGCAGCTTCCGCCCTCCACGTTTCAACGGTCTTGTTTGTGAGGGTAATGCTCGACATGACAGCCCCGATTCGATTTTCCGACATGTATACAGTGCGGCACGTCATCGGTCAATCTCACGTCAACATCATGATGTGCCAACGCCCATCAATCTCCACAGCTTGTACGGCCCCCACGGCCCGTGGTCTGTCGTAACGCCGCATTCCTCTATCAAGCCCTGACGTGCGCATTCCTTGATGCACGCCCCGATCCGCTTGCGTAGCGTTGCCATGGTAGCATCGTCAGCAGTAAGCCCGCGATCCTCACACCATGCCTCGGTGATCTGGCGGGACGTGAGGGGACCATCCGCCTCGCGCAGCATGTTCAACACGAACGCCTTGACGCTGCCCTTCTTGGCCCGGTGCTTGGTAACATATTGCTTTATGGCGTACGTGTCGGCCTGTGGATCGAAGAGACGGATAGCCGCGTCCAGGTGGTCTATGTCCACCGTTAGCTTCTTGATCTGTTCGCGGTAACGGTCGCGCAGCGCGGATAACTCAGCGTGCTTTGCGACCAAGCCCGCAACTGTGTTCGGGCGTTCATACTGAGGTTCGTTTTTCATGACCCCAGCATAGCTAACCATTTCAGGTTATTCAACTAACCATATTTGGTGAGTTTGCTCCATAATGCCGGGGAACTCCGGGAACTCGTCCATGAAGAGGACGCCATTGTGGGCGAGACTGATTTCGCCCGGTTTCGCGCCGCGCCCGCCGCCGATCAGCGCCGCCATGGAGGCCGTGTGATGCGGTTCGCGGAACGGCCGGGTGCGGTAGATGCCGCCATCGGTCAAGAGCCCCGCGATGGAGTGGATCATGGATGTTTCAAGCGCCGCGACCGCAGTCAGCGGCGGCAGGAGGGAAGGCAGGCGCGCGGCCAGCATAGATTTGCCCGACCCCGGCGGCCCGATCATCATGAGATGGTGGCGCCCGGCGGCGGCGATTTCGAGTGCGCGTTTGGCCCGCTCCTGCCCCTTCACGTCGCGAAGGTCGCGCGCGGAAGGATCGGCGCGGACTTCCCCCGGTCGAGCCGGTTCAAGGATCTCCTGCCCGGAAAAATGCCTGATGATTTCCAGAAGGTTGGAGGCACCGAGGACATTGCAGGCCTCCACCCAGGCCGCTTCGGCGCCGGATGCGCGCGGGCAGAGCAGGATGCGGTCTTCCTCGGCGGCGGCCATGGCGGCGGGCAGGGCGCCCAAAACGGGCACGAGTCCGCCGTCCAGGGACAATTCGCCAAGCGCCACAGTCTGCGCCACGGCATCCTTCGGCACGATCTCCAGCGCAGCCAGCAGCCCCAGCGCGATGGGCAGGTCGAAGTGCGACCCTTCCTTTGGCATGTCGGCGGGTGACAGGTTGATCGTGATCCGTTTCGACGGGAGCGCGATGGACAGCGACGTCAGTGCTGTGCGCACGCGGTCGCGCGCTTCGGAGACGGCCTTGTCCGGCAGGCCCACGATGGAGAACGCCGGGACACCCGGGGTTACGGCGCACTGAACCTGGACCGGGCGCGCCTCGACTCCTTCGAAGGCGACCGTGTATGCTACGGCAACCATGACTCCCTCGCGCTGTACCGATCCGGCAGATTGTCTCGGGACTGGTTAGAAAGGCGTTAACGACGTCTGTGTTCGAACCATCCGGCGGTGAAACTGGTGCGTCCATGGCTTAGGCGGTCTTGAAACAGCCCCTTGGATACTAACAGGTTTCCGATCTTTGCGGGCGGCCAAGGCGACCGCCAGCGCAATCGAATCCATGCGCACCGACGGACCTGTCGGATAGTCGCCAATCAACGCAACTGTCGCTCTACTTTGCGCAGGATCGACGCCTTGCCCTGTCTGCCAATCCGGGCGCGCGCACGTCTCAGGACTTCGAGACCGCGACCTCGATGAGGGCGAGGCCCTTGCGTGCAGCGACATGGTCGAGCGCCAGTGACAGCGAGGCGCGGAACTCTGCCACGGTTTTCGCATGGCGTGCAAATGCGCGCGAGGCCTCGGCGACCTTGACGAAATCCGGGCTGGGCGAGAGGTCGGTCAGGGGCACGGCGTTGGCGCGCGCGGCGTGACCGTCAGGGTAGATGTCCAGCACCGACTGTCGGACCGCGCCCCATTCGGCGTTGTTCAGCACAAGGACCAGCATCGAGATGCCAAGGCCCTCGGCGATCTGGTGGCAGGCGACCGGGTTGGCGAACATGTACGACCCGTCGCCCATCGTCGCCACCACCGTCCGTTCGGGCCGTGCGAGGGCAAAGCCCATCGCGGCAGGAAAGCCCCAGCCCAGCCCGCCGGAATGGGGCCCGTCGAACCAGCTTTGGTGTGTTTCCAGCTTCATCGACGGCAACTGGCAGCCGAGCTCCGAGAATATGGCGGCATCGCGGTTCTGTATATGCAGCGCGAGTTCGTGGCTGACCCAGCGTTTGGTCAGCGCAGCCGCCCCCTCATCTGCACGTGCGGCGTCGAAGCGGGCGGTTCTGTCCGTTTCGTTGATCTGCGCGATGGCCTTGGCGCGGTCCGCGGCTTTATGGCCGTCGGCGTCCCTGAGGTCTGAGAGGGCGCTTTCCAGCGCGAGGATGGCGGGCGAGATCTCGGACGTCACGGCGATGTCGCAGCGGAAATTCCGCACGCCCGAGCGGTCTTGCAGCGGGCGGGGGCCGATCTGGATGACGGTTGCGTCCTCCAGCGGTCCGGCCAGCGCAGGCGACCAGGGCGCCAGCACGTCAAGGCAGAGGATCACGTCGGCCCTTTCCAGCCAGGGGCGGGGGTCCGGGCCGGTGGCCATCGGGTGCGTCGTGGCCAGCGCCAGTTCGACGGCCCAGTATTGGCAGACCGGAATGCCCCAGGCTTCGGTCAGCCGTGCCAACGCATCGAAGGCTTCGGGGGAGCCGGCACCGTGCTGGGCGAAGATCACCGGGTTATTGGCCCCGGCGATCAGTCGGGCGATCTCGTCCATCGCCGCCGGGTCGGGACCAATCGTGGCGGGACGCATCTGCGGGCGGCGCAGGGCGCCCTCGGCAGGCACCGTCTCGCACAGCACCTCGCGGGGGAGGCTGACGTAGACCGGGCCCTTGGGCGTCGATGAGGCGATGCCATGGGCGCGGTCGGTCACATCGAAGACCTGTTCGGGGAAGCGCAGCTCGTAGTCCCACTTCGTCGCCTCGCGCACCAGACCGGCCTGGTCGAGCATCTCCTGCCCCCAGCCGATGGGCACCGTCCGCGCGCCCAGCCGTCCCCGTTCCAGCGTCGGCGTGCGGCCGGAAAACAGCAGCATCGGGATGTTGTCGCAGGCCGCGTTGATCGCGCCCATCGCCACGTTCGCAAGGCCGACGTTGGTGTGCACCATGACCGCCTGCGGGCGGCCGGTGGCCAGAGTGTAGCCGTGTGCCATGCCGATTGCCGCGCTCTCGAAGGCCACGGTGACAGTGCGGGGCAGCGTCATGCCCTCCGCCTCTGCCTCGGACAAGCCTTCGATGACTGGGGGAAAATCAGTGCCGGAATTGGCAAAGACGTAGTCGACACCCAAAGCGCTGAACCGCGACAGCAGCGCTGCCCCGGCGGTCATTCTGTTGTCTTCGGTCATCTCGGCCTCGCGCTCAATTTCTCACATAGTGAGGTGAAAATCGCTGTAGTGATCGAAAGCCCTGTTCGGCTTGTCAAGCGCCCCGCGCGCGTCGAAAACTGGCACTGGCAAGGGGCGGATGTCCCGAATGTTCTCGCCTTAGTTGCAGGCGAAACCGTCCTGCCGCGCGGCCGATCCGCGAGAGCTGGCGCAAGGGTCATTTGAACGGGGTTTAGAAAGACCGGCACAATTGAACGGCGTGCGTGCCCTCTCGGCAGATTTGCCATGAAAATCGCCTGCCGGGTAAAAGTACGTGGCGCTGCCGTGACGAACTTGTCCCAAAGTGCATCCTTTCAGTCCTGCGAAAGGATCACACCATCGAACCATGGGATCAAACACCTAGGGAGCGGGCCGTTGCCAAATTCAGGCATCCCCGACGCATGGCAGTCGTGGTTTCCCCGGAGACCGGCCGCCGACGCGCGACCCAGCAAGCTGCCGAGCGGATCGGCGGGGTATGTGCCGCGCTCCTCAGGTCACGCCAGCCCGCAACAGCACGCTGACAGCGCTGTCGAAATGTTCCGACATGGATGTCTCGGCGCGACTGGCATCCTGCGCCATGATCGCCGTCGCAATGCGTTCGTGGCATTTGATGTTCTCCCGGCGGTTCTGGTGCGTTGCCCGCGAGCGCCAGCCGATGGCCCAGGTCTGCCGCGTGATGATCCAGAAGCTGTCGACCAGCATAGCATAGAGGTGATTGCCCGAGGCCTTCGCGATCAGGGAATGAAAGCGAATGTCCAGTTCCATCAGCTCCGTGTGTCCCCCTTCGAGGGCGGCAAACATGCGGGTGGTGATGTCCAGGAGTTCCGTGGCTTCGGCGTCGCTGCGGCGCATCGCAGCCAGTCCGACGGTGCGCATTTCCAGCGTCCGGCGCACATCCAGTACCTGCTGGATGCTGATCCCCCGACTGTAGGTCGCATGATCCAGCACGAGGCTCAGGGCAGAGGCATCGGGCAGGGCCACGCGGGCCTTTCGAGACCCGCCGATATCGAGAATCCGCAGCGTCGCGAGGCCGCGTAGGGCCTCTCGGGTGACAGGGCGGGATACGCCCAGATGCTCGGCCAAGGCGGCCTCCGACGGCAGCGTATCGCCTGGCCGCAACGCTTGCGTGCGAATGAGGTCGCGGATGCCCGTCATGGCCATTTCGGCCAACCCCGGCTCACTGGATATTGGCTTCGTCAAAAGAGGCCTCTCAGCTCAGTTTCGCTTGGTTCCCGTCATCGAGGGGTCCCATCACAGGATATTCTGCCAGAATGCATGAATTTTGTCTGACAATCCATTGGAAATTGTCACAAAATATGGCGGCGATGGATCGTGGCAGATAGGGTCCGCCGCAACGAACGCCGTTGGCCTAAACCGGCCTCACCGGACGCTTAGGGAGGACATCTGACGTGAAGATCACCGCCATCCGCACCTATCGTGCGGAGGAATTCGCCAACGTGCTTTGGGTTCACGTTGAAACTGACGCCGGGATCACCGGCCTTGGCGAAACCTTCTACGGGGCCGAGGCCTGCGAGGCGCATATCCACAACACGCTCGCCGTGCGCCTGCTGGGCCAGAACCCGTTGAACATCGAGGCGCTGCACAAGGAGATGGTCAGCCTGCCCAACGCGCAGGCGTCGACCGGGGTCGAATATCGTGCGGCCTCTGCCGTCGATATCGCGCTGTGGGACATCTTCGGCAAGGTCGCGGGCCAGCCGGTGCATGTGATGCTGGGCGGCCAAAGCTGGGACCGCATCCGCGTCTACAACACCTGTGCGGGCACGCGCTATGTGCGGACCAACAAGATCAAGCCGGTCGATACGTGGAACCGCGATGAAGGCCAGTACGAGGATCTCGACGCCTTCATGACCGACGCGGGCGCGCTGGCGGAGAACCTGCTGGAAAGCGGCATCACGGCGATGAAGATCTGGCCCTTCGATCCGCCCGCGATCGAGAACAAGGGCATGTTCATCACCGCCGAACAGATGAAATCGGCAGTGAAACCCTTCGAGCAGATCCGCAAGGCCGTGGGCGACCGGATGGAGATCATGGTCGAGATGCACTGCCTGTGGAACCTGCCCGTGGCCAAGGACATCGCCCGCGTGCTGGAGGACTACGCCCCCCGCTGGTACGAGGACCCGATCCGCATGAACAACGCGCAGGCACTGGCGGAGTTCGCGGCGTCGACGAACGTCTGGACCTGCGCCTCCGAAACGCTGGGATCGCGCTTTGCCTACAAGGAGTTCATGGACCGGGACGCCGCGCATGTGGTCATGGCCGATCTTTGCTGGACCGGCGGGCTGACCGAGGGGCGCAAGATCGCTGCCATGGCCGACACCTACCACCGCCCCTTCGCGCCGCATGACTGCATCGGCCCTGTCGGCTTTGCCGCCGCGATCCACATGTCCTTCAGCCAGCCCAACACGCTGATCCAGGAATCGGTGCGCGCCTTCTACAACGGCTGGTATCGCGAGCTGGTGACCGAGGTGCCGCGCATCGAAGGAGGCTATGTCTACCCGATGGAAGGCCCGGGCCTCGGCACCGAGCTGCGCCCCGAATTCTTCGCGCGCGGCGACCTGACAACACGCATTTCGGAGGTTTCATGAGCCATCCCCTGTTCGATCTGACCGGCAAGACCGCCCTCATCACCGGCTCCTCCCGGGGCCTCGGCCGCGCCTTTGCCGAAGGCCTCGCGCAGGCTGGGGCGCGCATCGTCCTGAATGGCGTAAATGCCGACCGGCTGGAAACCGCCGCGCAGGAGATGCGCGATCAGGGCTTTGACGTGCTGACCTCGGCCTTCGACGTGGCGGATGAGGCGGCGATTGTCGCCGCCTTCGAGGCGCTGGATGCCGAGGTCGTCGACGTCGACATCCTCGTGAACAACGCGGGCATCCAGTTCCGCAAACCGATGCTGGAGCTGGACACCGCAGACTGGCGCCGGGTCATCGACATCAACCTGACTGCGGCCTTTGTCGTCGGCCGCGAAGCCGCGAAGCGCATGGCCAAGCGGGGCCGGGGAAAGGTGATCAACATCGGCTCGCTGACGTCCGAGCTGGCCCGCGCCACCGTCGCGCCCTACACGGTCGCCAAAGGCGGCATCAAGATGTTGACCAAGGCGATGGCCGCCGAATGGGGCGAGGCAGGCATTCAGGCCAACGCCATCGGCCCGGGCTACATGGTCACCGACATGAACGAGGCGCTGCTGTCGAACCCCGAGTTCGACGCCTGGGTCAAGGGCCGTACGCCGATGCGTCGCTGGGGTCTGCCGGAGGAACTGGCGGGCACCTGCATCTACCTCGCTTCGGACGCGTCGAATTATGTCTCGGGACAAATCATCTATGCCGATGGCGGCATGATCTCGGTTCTGTAGCCCATGATGAAGATCGTGTTTTACGGCATCAATGCCGCCGCCTTCGAGCCGGGTCTGTCCGAGCAACTGGAGATACCTCACGAGATCGCGGTGATTTCGGACGGCGCAGACGCCCCGGGCGAGGCCGAGGCGCTCGCCGGGGCCGACGTGGTCGTGGGCGTGCATCTCAAGGGGGCGGGCGTGCAGAGCGCACGTCTGTTCCAGCTGCCCGCCGCCGGGTACGACCTGGTCGACATGGCGGCATTGCCCGCGGGCTGTGCCGTGTGCAACGCCTTCGGCCACGAAAACGCCATCGCGGAATACGTCATGTCGGCGCTCTTGTCGCGGCATGTGCCGCTGGCGGATGCGGACGCTCGGCTGCGGCAGGGCGACTGGCATTACTGGGCGGGAGGTACGGAGGGGCTTCGGACCGAGCTGGGCCAGCAGAGCATCGGGATCGTGGGGCATGGCCATATCGGCAAGGCCGTCAAGGACCGTGCGCTGGCCTTCGGCATGAAGGTGCACGTGGCCAACCGCTCGCCGGTCGATGATGCACGCGTCACGGCGCATGGGCTGCAGGCGCTGGCCGGGATGGCGGGGCAGGTGGACGTGCTGCTGAACACGCTGCCGCTGTCGGACAGCACCGAAGGTCTGATCGGCGCCGAGGTGCTTGCGGCCATGCACGACGGTGCCGTCATCATGAACGTCGGGCGCGGTCCGGTGATCGACGAGGACGCGCTTTTTGCCGCGCTGAAGGACGGTCGTCTGAATGCGATCCTCGACACCTGGTACGTCTATCCCTCGAAGGACGCGCCGAACCCGCTGCCGTCGAAGCATGCGTTTCACGAACTGCCCAACGTCACCCTCACCCCGCACATGTCGGCCTGGACCAGCGGCACCATCGCCCGTCGCACGGCCACCGTGGCAGAGAACGTCAACCGGCTGGCGCGCGGCGACGCTCTGATCAACGTCATCAAGGAGGCCCACTCATGAAGGCAGTTGTCATCCACGGTGCGCGCGATCTGCGCATCGAAGACATGGCCCCCGCCGCGCAGCCCGGCCCTGGCGAGGTGCAGGTGCACGTGGCCAACGGCGGGATCTGTGGGTCCGATCTGCATTACTATCTGCACGGTGGCTTTGGCGCGATCCGCGTCCGCGAACCGATGGCGCTGGGGCATGAAGTCTCGGGCGTCGTGTCCGACGTGGGCGACGGCGTCGAAGGTCTGGCGGTCGGCGACAAGGTGGCCGTGAACCCTTCGCGTCCCTGCGCGCGCTGCGAATACTGCCTGCGCGGACAGCCGAACCAGTGCCTGGACATGCGCTTCAACGGCTCGGCCATGCGGATGCCGCATGAACAGGGCCTGTTCCGCGAGACGCTGACCCTGCCCGCGACGCTGGTAGAGCGTTTCGCACCGGAGGCCGACCTGGCCTTCGCCGCGATGACCGAACCGCTGGCGGTCTGTCTGCACGCCGTGCGGCAGGCCGGATCGCTGCTTGGGAAAACGGTGTTGGTGGCGGGCTCAGGCCCCATCGGTTGCCTGACTATCGCCGCCGCCCGTCTGGCCGGAGCAACACGGATCGTCGCGACCGACATCTCAGACACGCCCCTTGGTGTCGCCCGCGCGATGGGCGCACATGAGACGATCAACCTGGCCGCCACGCCGGAGGGGTTGGCCCCCTTCCAGCGCGACAAAGGCCAGATCGACGTCAGTTTTGAGTGTTCCGGCGCGCCACAGGCGCTTGGCGGGCTGCTGACCGCAACGCGGGCAGGGGGCACGGTGGTGCTGGTCGGTATGGGGGGCGAGGCCCCCTTGCCGCTGCAACTGACGGTCGCCAAAGAGCTGACCCTGCGCGGCGCCTTCCGTTTTCACGAGGAATTCGCCACCGCCGCCAGGGTCATTTCCGAGGGGCGCATCGACCTGGCCCCGTTGTTGACCGGCGTGCACGACACTGACGACGCTGTGGCGGCTTTCGATCTTGCCGCCGACAAGTCCCGCGCCATGAAGGTGCAAATCCGTTTCTCCGGCGCCTGACACGCCGGTTTCACCCAGAGGGAGGAGACCCCGATGACCTACAAGACCCTGCTCACAAGTGCGCTGGCCCTCGGCCTCACGGCCATGGCCGCCAACGCCCAGGACTACAGCTTCCGCTTCCAGTCCTCCGACCCGGCGGGCAACCCCAACTTCGAATTCCAGCAGGGCTGGACCGAAACGCTCAAGGAGATGAGCGACGGCAATGTCGTGGTTGAGCTGCTGCCCGTCGGCTCCATCGTCGATTACAAGGAAACCCAGGACGCGGTCGGCGCGGGCATCATCGACGGCCACATCACCGACACCTCTTACTTCGCGGGCAAGGACCCGGCCTTCGGCCTGATCGCCAACCCGGTCGGCGCATGGTCCGATCCGTCCGAGATGATCGACTTTGTCGAGAATGGCGGCGGCGCCGAGCTGATGAACGAATTGCTGAACCCCTACGGGCTGGAATTCATCGGCGTATCGACCCCCGGTCTCGAAGCGTTCGTCTCGAAGGTTCCGCTGGATGGCGTGGCAGACCTTGAAGGGCTGAAGGTCCGCAACCCCGAAGGACTGATCGCCAACGTCTTCCGTGCCGCGGGGGCCGCCCCGGTGAACCTGCCGGCATCCGAGGTCTACACCTCGCTCGACAAGGGCGTGATCGATGCGGCGGATTACTCGGTCTTTTCGGTCAACCAGGAGGTCGGCATGAACGAAGTCGCCACGCACCCGGTCTATCCCGGGTTCCACTCGCTGCCGCTGATCGAAGTTTCGATGAACAAGGCCAAGTGGGACGCGCTGCCCGAAGACGTGCAGGATATGTTCAAAGCGTCGGTCAAGGAATTCCAGCAGACCCAGATCAACGCCCTGAAAGAGCGCGACCTTGCCGCCATCGAAGAGGCCAAAGCCAAGGGTGACGTGACCATCCACGACTGGCCCGCCGAAGAGCGCGCCAAGTTCCGCGGCATCGCGCGCGGCGAATGGGAGAAGGTCGCAAGCCAGTCCGAGATGGCCCAGAAGGTCTATGACAGCCTGAACGCCTACCTGGAGTCCAAAGGCCTGATCAAGTGAACCGGACCGGGGCGGGCATCGCTGCCCGCCCCGGCACCTTGAAGCGCGGAGGAGAGACATGAGCGAATTGGCCAAGCGTGTGGCGCCCGAGGCGGGCCGCCTGGGACGCATCATCGACAAGGGCGGTTACGTCTTCGCGGCGGGTATCGTGCTGGCCGCGGGCATCCTTCTGCTCGAGGTCTTCCTGCGCTACGTCTTCAACAGCCCGACGCTTTGGGCACATGAGACAACGACCTTCCTCTGCGGGCTCGCGTTCCTTTACGGCGGCCTGTTCTGCGTGGCACGCAACAGCCACATTCGCGTCGTTCTGATCTACGACGCCATCGGGCCGCGCGCCCGGCGCTGGCTGAACGTCGCCATCTCGATCCTGTCGCTGATCGCCTCGGGCTTCTTCGCCTTTGCCAGCTGGATCATGGTGTCCAAGGCCTTCTGGACGCCGACCGGCGACTTTCGCATGGAAACCTCCGGCTCTGCCTGGAACCCGCCGACACCGGCATTGGTCAAGGGGTTCCTGCTGCTCATGCTCATCGCCATGGCCCTCCAGTTCCTGATTCTCGCTTTCAACTACCTGCGCGCGCCTGCGGATCGCGCTTCGGAGACCGACGTATGAGTGCCGTTCTGGATTTCGCCGCAATCGGCATCGGACCGCTGACTCTGTGGATGTTCGGCCTGATGGTTGCGTTGTTGCTGACCGGGATGCCGCTGGCCTTTGTCACACTGCTGGTGGCGCTGGTCTTTGCGGTGCTGGGCTATGGCACCATGGCGGTGCCGATCATAACCTCGCGCATCTACACCTTTGTCGAAAGCTTCGTCTTTGTCTCGGTGCCGATGTTCGTGCTGATGGCCGCGCTGCTGGACCGATCCGGCATCGCGCGCGATCTCTTCGATGCGATGAAGCTGATCGGCGGCCGGTTGCGCGGCGGCGTTGCGGTGCAGACGATCTTTGTCGCGGTGGTTCTGGCCGCGATGTCCGGGATCATCGGCGGCGAAATCGTCCTGTTGGGTATGATCGCCCTCCCGCAGATGCTGCGCCAGGGCTACGACCGCAAGCTCGCCATCGGCGTGGTCTGCGCTGGCGGGTCGCTGGGTACGATGGTGCCACCGTCGATCGTGCTGATCATCTACGGGCTGACTGCCAACGTCTCGATCGGAGACCTGTTCACCGCCGCCTTCATCCCCGGTTTCATGCTGGCGATGTTCTACGTGGTCTATATTCTCGTGCTGTCCTACAGCAGACCCAACATTGCCCCGCCGCCCGATCCGGTGCCCATGCCCGGCGCAGAAAAGATCAAGCTGCTCAAGGGCCTGATCCTGCCGCTGCTGGTCGTGTTCTTCGTGCTGGGCTCGATCTACGCCGGGATTGCGTCCGTGACGGAGGCCTCTGCAGTTGGTGTGGGGGGCGTGCTGCTGTCGACCGTGCTACGGGGCGAGTTCTCGCTGAAAATGCTGCGTGACAGTGCGATGCAGACGCTGGCGACCGTGGGCATGATCGTCTGGATCGGGATCGGTGCGACGGCGCTGGTCGGGGTCTACAACCTGATGGGCGGCATCCGCTTCATTTCCGAGCTGATGACGGGGATTTCCGATAATCCCACCGTCATCGTGCTGGTGATGATGGCGATCCTCTTTGTCCTTGGCGCCTTCCTCGACTGGGTCGGGATCGCGCTTCTGACGATGCCGATCTTCGTGCCGATCATCAAGACGCTCGGCCTCGACCCGGTGTGGTTCGGCGTGCTGTTTGCAATGAACATGCAGGTGAGCTTCCTGTCGCCCCCCTTCGGCCCGGCGGCCTTCTACCTGAAGTCGGTGGCCCCGCCGGATATTTCGCTGGGCGAGATCTTCCGGTCCCTGCTGCCCTTCATCGCGCTGCAAGTCCTGGCGGTCGGCCTGTTGATCGCCTTCCCGGGGATCACCGGACGCTGACAGGGTGATCTGTCGTCCTGCGGGCCTTCGTTCATGCCGAGGGCCCGCGGTTTCGTCATTGGTGGTCGAGGCGGCATCGGAGAGTTTTCACTGACAGCGGCAGTGCGACGTAAACTCGAAAATGCCGGAAGACGTCGGGAAAGACCGTGATGTCGCAATTAATGCCGCGATACATGTGTGCACGAACAGCGGACGTTCCGCGCGCCTGCATGCGCCATGGCATCGTTGACTGAAATACAATGGCGATCCCTGAAGGACTCGAACCCTCAACCTGCTGATTAGAAGTCAGCTGCTCTATCCAGTTGAGCTAAGGGACCGCTGCGACGTCTTTAATCCGATTGTGCAGGTAAACTCAAAGCGAAATCGGCATCGAGGTTGGCGACAGCGGACGTTGTACATATTCCGGCCATCGGGGCAGGTCAGAAGGCGTGTAGTGTCGTGCGGGCGGGTTCTGTTCGGGCGACGACCTGGCCGTTCGAGATAACGGCCAGCCGGGCGGGGCGCAGCCGCAGGGCTTCGATTGGATCGGTCGCGTCGAGCACCACGAGCGACGCGCGCTTGCCGGCCTGAAGGCCGAAATCCAGCCCCATGATTTCCGCCGGTGTGTCGGTGACCATGGTGTAGGCCGCGCGCATCTGGTCGGGCGCGGTCATATGCGCCACGTGCAGCCCCATATGGGCGACGTCGAGCATGTCGCCCGATCCCAGCGGATACCACGGGTCCTTCACGCAGTCCTGCCCGAAGGCCACGGTGACGCCGGCGGCGCGCAGTTCTGGCACGCGGGTCAGGCCGCGCCGCTTGGGGTAAGTGTCCATGCGGCCCTGAAGGGTGATGTTGATCAGAGGATTAGGAATCGCTGCAACCTGCGCCTCCGCGATCAGTGGTATGAGCTTGGCAACGTAGTAGTTGTCCATGGAGTGCATGGAGGTCAGGTGGCTGCCTGCCGTGCGGCCCTGCAGGCCGAGACGTATGGTTTCCGCTGCCAGCGTCTCGATATGGCGGGAGAGGGGGTCGTCGGATTCGTCGCAATGCAGGTCGACACGCAGGCCGCGCTTGGCGGCGAGCGTGCAGGCGGCTGTGACGGAGGCCGCGCCATCGGTCATGGTGCGTTCGAAATGCGGGATGCCGCCCACCACATCGACGCCCGCGTCCAGCGCCCGGACGACCTGATCCTCGGCGCCGGGCGTCCGATACCAGCCGTCCTGAGGGAAGGCGACCAGTTGCAGGTCGAGCACGTCCTTCACCGTCTCGCGGACCTCCAGCAGCGCCTCGACAGTATTAAACGTCTCGTCGGTGACGTCGACGTGGGATCGGATGGCGAGTACGCCTTTTCCGACGGCCTCACGGCAATAGCTCAGGGCGCGGGCGACGATGTCCTCCTTCGACTGGAGGCGCGTCAGGTCGCCCCAGAGGCCGATGCCTTCGAGCAATGTGCCGGACGCGTTCACCCGCGGCCGACCGTAGGACATTGTTGCGTCCATGTGGAAATGCACGTCGCAGAATGGGGCGGAGACCAGCTTGCCCGTGGCATCGATGACCTCGCCCGCCTCGGCGTCGATGCCCGGTTCGATGGCGGTGATGCGGTCGCCGGTGATCGCAATGTCGGCCTGTGTGCCGTCCGGAAGGGTGCCGCCCCTGACGAGAATGTCCATCGCCGTCTCCTTGTCCCGTGATCGTTTGGGGTCCCGTGATCTTTTGGGCCGGGTCCGAATGCACGCTCACCCATTTGCGTTGGCCGGATCCGAAGAGAGGCTTCCCGGCAACTTGGGCTTTCGGCTCCAGACCAGCCGTGCCTTGGCAATAGCATACGATGCCAGCACCCGCGAATTCTTCAGAAAGGTGGACGGCGTGTCTCGGGGCGTGTCAATTCGAGCGGCAGAGCACCTGCCCCTGTTGCGGAAAACGACGGCGGTCTGAAGCCGGTCGTCGGGGATCAGAAAGATGGGATCGGGGCAGGGAGTTGGAGCGCATGTCAGGTGACCAGTGGCGGGCGTGGATCATTGCGGGATTGGGGATCATCGACAAATGGGCGGGCTCCGATGGCCGGCCGCAGAGGGGGCGCTGCCCCCGCCCTTCGGGCCCCCCGAGGTATTTGGGCCAAGATGAAGGCCTTGGAGCTTTATGGGGCGCATCGGGTGGCTGTTCGTCTCTATTTACACTGGAGCGGCGCCTTTCGGTCACATCCCGGGCGGATTCCGCGCGGACATGGGATATGTGAACTGACCGGGAGTGGCTGGTCTTGTCGGTGTTGCGGTGTTGCGGTGTTGCGGTGCTCGGGGTGCTTGCGGGACGCGGGTTTCCGCCGTTCAGAAAGGCGAACAAGCCGTGTATCGACACGGACAGCCGGCGTCTTGGAGATTGCTCGGGTTGGAGCGGGGCAGGGAGCGGCGGATCACCATTTCGAGGAGATCCGCGGCGCGATTCCGGTCGTGCATCGCTTCCCGTGCGGTCGCCTGACGGGCTGGCAGGCGGTGGATCGATGGCCGTAAGGGGTGGAGCCGTCGGTCGATGCGCGGGTTCGCTTCGCCTGACGACGGTGCCGACCATATCTTGTCTCACAGGGTAAGGCTTCGGGCGGATTCCGTTTAGCGCGTCGTGACCGTCGGGATGCGCGGCAGTTCGGCCCCGGGCTGCGACCGCGCGGCGACTGCCACCATCAATGCCTGCGCGAGGCACATCGGCGCCGCCAGTGAGCGGGAGAAGGTGTAGTCGTGCTCTGGCACCGCGAAGAGGAGCGTCGCTGGCTTGTTGAGCGGCGACAGCGTGCTGTCGGAAATGGCGATCACGGGGATACCCTTGCCGGCTGTCTCTTGCACGACGTTGACCACTTCGTTGGCGTAGAAGCGGAAGGCCACGGCGATCAGAAGATCCGCCTCCGACATGTTCCGCGCCACGTGCGTGGCCAGCCCACCCGCCGCATCCAGCAGCACGCAGGGCTTGCCCAGCATCGTCAGGATGTAGCGTAAAAGGACCACGACCGGTTCCGACCGAAGCTGGCCGATCAGATAGACGGTGCGGGCGCTGTCTATCATTTCGGCCGCGCGGGTCATGGCTTCCGGGTCGGTGCGGTCCAGCAGGTCCTGAAGGGAGGCAATATCGCGCAGCACAAGGTCATGCAGCGCATCGGGCGCCGTGCCGCCATGCTGGCGCAGATCGCCTTCCAACGCCTTCTTGCGCGCCTCGAAGCCCGGAGCGGCCGTGGAAAGGCGGCGTTGGAAGAGCGTCTGCAGGTCCTTGAAGCCGGAATAGCCCAAGGCCTGCGCGAACCGCACGAAGCTGGACGCGTGAATCCCGCACTGGGCCGCGCTGGCGTTGACCGAGAGCACGGCCACCTCGTTGGGGTTCTGGGTCAGATACTCTGCGATCTGCTGGTAGGTCTTGCTCATACCGTCGAAACGGTCGTGGATCAGGCGTATGAGCTCCTCGTAATCTGCCGGGGGCGCGGATGCCGTCATTGTGCGATCTGCACGTGGTTGACGATCAGCGCCGGGTCCAGTTTTCCGGCAAAGAAGTCGAGGACGTTCTGCGCGGACGCGACCGCCATGCGTTCTGCTGCGCCTTCGGTCACGCCCGCGATATGCGGCGAAAGGATCACCTGGTCGAACCCTTTCAGGGGGTGGATCGCAGGCAGCGGCTCTGCCTCGAAGACATCGAGACCGGCGGCAGAGACCTTGCCCGACTTCAGGTGCTTTGCGAGTTCCCGTTCGTCCACGATGCCACCCCGGGCAGTGTTCACGATCACCACCCCGGGTTTCATCGCCTCGAACTCTGCCGCGCCGATCAGGGGGCGGTCGCCCTTGGGCGCGCTGACCGTGATCACGTCCGCCCAGCCCAGTGCCTCGCCCAGGTCTTCGAATGCGGGAATGCCGCCGTCCGGCCAGCCGTGGCGGTGCAGGTAGGGATCGTGCGCCCGGATGTTCATGCCGAAGCCCGACATCATCGTTGCGGTGTGCTGTCCGATGCGGCCAAACCCGAGTATCAGCAGGTTGCGGCCGCGAATGTCCTGTGACTCGAGTTGGTTGCGCCATCCCCAAGGTCCACGCCGCACCGCCACGTCCGCGCGCAAGGCCCGCTTGAACGCCGCGAGGATCAACATGCAGGCATGTTCGGCAACCGAGGTGGAGTTCGCGTCGCCGCAGACGGCAAGCGCGATGCCCCGCGCATTGAGCGCCGCGACATCCACCGCGTCATAGCCGACCCCATGCCGGGATACGATTTTCAGCCGGTCCGCCCGGTCGATGGTCGGCGAGGTCAGAGCCTGCGTCCGGATCAGCAGGGCATCGGCCCCGGCGATATGTGGGGTGTAGCTGTCTTCGGATATCTCGTCGATGTAGGTGGTCGTGATGTCCGGCGCGGCATCCAGAATGTCGCGCCCGAACTGGTGCAGCTTTCCGGCGACAAGCACATGGGGCATCAGTAGGCTCCTTCGTTGCCATCGGCGCCCGCGCCGGTCAGGTCGCGGAACCGTTTCACGGAGGCGCTGGCCGCGGCGGCAAGCAGCCGCGAATCTCCGCCGACCGTGGTCAGGTTGTAGCCCCAACCGATGGCCTGCGCCGCGTAGTCCGGTGTCCCGCAATGCAGGCAGGCCTTGATGCCGTTCGCCTTGCAGACCTGCGCGATGCGCTTGATCAGGTCGACCATCTCGGGCTCCCGACGGTCGAAGCCGGGGGGTAGTCGCCCGCCCTGTGTCCCGAGCGTCAGGTCCGCAGGTCCCACGTAGATCCCGTCGAGCCCGGGGGTGGCGGCGATCTCTTCGAGGTTGTCGACGCCGCCCTGCGTCTCGATCATTGCCAGGGCCAGCACCTCGTCGTTCATTTGCGTGCCGTAGCCGGGCATTGCGAAGCCCACGCGCGTCGGGCCGAAGCTGCGCTGGCCCTGCGGCGGATAGCGCATGTAGGAAACAAACTGCTCCGCCTCCGCGCGGGAATTGATCATCGGGCAGATGATGCCCATGGCGCCGGCGTCCAGCGCCTTCATGATCGACGCCGGATCGAGCCATGGCACACGCGCCATCAGGGTCACGCCGCTGGCCCGCATCGCCTGCAGCATCGCCAGCATGTCGGCGTAGTCGAGCGCGCCGTGCTGCCAGTCGACACTGACGGAGTCGTAACCCTGCGCGGCCATGATCTCGGCCGTGAACGGGTTACCGATGGAGCACCAGCCGTTCATCGCCGGTTTGCCTTCGGCCCACAGCGCCTTGAGTTTGTTCTTCATGTCAGACGTCCTTTACCGCGATGGTCCGGGCTTCGGCGATCGACCGGAAGCACGCTTCGGCCAGGGCCAGAGCCTTCACGCCGTCCTCAAGCGACGCTTCGGGCACGGCGGTCCCGGCGCAGGCGTCGACGAAGTTGTCGATCTCGGCGACAAAAGCCGCCCGGTAACGCTCGATGAAGAAGTGCTGGAGTGGTGCCGCGTGCCGGGTGAAGCCCTGGCCCCAGACCTCTGCGGCGTTTTCCCGGTGGTTGTCGGACAGTGCCATGCCGCCCGATCCGAACAGTTCGACCCTCTGGTCGTAGCCATAGACCGCTTCGCGCGAATTGGTGATGATCGCCTGCTTGCCGGAAGCGGTGGTCAGGATGACCGTCACCGTGTCGTAGTCGCCGCACCGTTCCATCAAGGCGGGCGCGATCAGGCGCGCGCCGGTGGCGGTGACATGCGTCACCTCCTCGTCCAGCATGAAGCGGGCAAGGTCGAGGTCGTGGATCGTCATGTCGCGGAAGATGCCGCCGGAGGTCTCGATGTACCCGTCCGGCGCCATCCCCGGATCGCGAGAAGTGATGACCACCTGATGCAGCTCGCCCAGCTGGCCATTGCGGTGGGCGTCGCGTGCGGCGCGGTGGCCGGGATCGAAGCGGCGGCAGAAACCGATCATGATCGGCGCGCTGGCCTCCTTCACGTCCTCCGCGCATTGCCGCGCGCGGGCAAAGTCGAGGTCCACGGGTTTTTCGCACAGGACGGCCTTGTTGGCGGCGACGGCGGCCTTGATGAAGTCGACGTGGGTCGCGGTCGGAGTGGCGATCAGGACGGCATCTGCGTCGGAAGCGAAGGCGGCCTCGGGCGAGTCGTACTGGAGCACGCCCAGCCTGACGGCAACCTCTTCGGAGCTGGGCGAATGGACGTCGAAGACGCCGGCAAGCTTAGCGCGCGGGTGGGCCGCGATGATCTCGGCGTGCATGCGTCCGATGCGACCGCAGCCGAGCAATGCGATTCTGGTCATGGGGTCCTCCCGAAGTTTCTGCAATGATCGTTGCAATGACGTTGCATTGTCAATGATCGTTCCGTAGGTTTTTCCCCAAAGAGGAGGAGGAATCGGTATGACGGCAACAGTCCGCCTGACCATGGCGCAGGCGCTGGTGCGCTGGCTTTGCGCCCAACACACCGAGATCGACGGAGAGCGCGTTCCGCTGTTCGCGGGCGTCTTCGGGATCTTCGGCCACGGCAACGTGACCTGTCTGTCCGAGGCGCTGGAACAGGTGCAGGACAGGCTGCCAACATGGCGCGGCCAGAACGAGCAGTCCATGGCCCTTGCGGCGGTGGGCTTTGCCAAGGCGAAACGCCGCCGACAGATCATGGTCGCGACCTCTTCGGTCGGGCCCGGGGCGACCAACATGATCACTGCGGCGGGGGTGGCCCATGCGAACCGGCTGCCCGTGCTGCTGCTGTCGGGGGACACCTTCGTCAACCGTCTGCCCGATCCGGTGTTGCAGCAGGTGGAGCATTACGGCAGCCCGTCGACCACGGTGAACGACGGCTTCCGGGCAGTGTCGCGGTTCTGGGACCGGATCGTACATCCGGCGCAGATCCTGTCGTCTCTGCCGCAGGCGGTCACGACGATGCTGGACCCGGCCGACTGCGGCCCGGCTTTCATCGGCCTGCCGCAGGACATACAGGAAATCGCCTACGACTACCCCGAGGCCTTCTTTGCCGAGAAGGTCTGGACCATCCCGCGCCCCCGTCCCGCAAGGTCGGAGGTCGCAGCGGCGGTGGCGTTGCTAAAAAGCGCGAAACGCCCGCTGATCATCTCGGGCGGTGGCGTGCGTTACTCCGGCGCGGGCGAGGCGCTGGCCGACTTCGCCGTGCGCCGCGGCATCCCGATGACGGAAACCATCGCCGGCAAAGGCGCCGTCGTGCACGATCACCCGGCCTATACCGGCGCCATGGGGATCGAGGGGACGGACGCCTCGAAGGAACTGGCCGAGACGGCGGACGTGGTGATCGCGATAGGCACACGGATGCAGGACTTCACCACCGGGTCGTGGACGACTTTCGCGCCGGACGCCAAGTTCCTGAACATCAACGCCGCGCGTTTCGATGCGTCGAAGCACTTTGCCCAGCCGGTCGTGGGCGACGCGCTGGAGTGCATCACCGAACTGGACGAGGCGCTGGGGGACTGGACCTGCGATCCGGCGCAGATGGCGCGCGCGCAGGAACTGTATGCCGAGTGGAACCTTGCGCTGGACGAGGGGCAGAAGCCAACCAACGCGGCGGTGCCCTCTTACGCTCAGGTGATCGGCGTCGTGAATCGCAAGGCCTCGCCCGACGACACCATGGTGACCGCGGCGGGTGGTCTGCCGGGCGAGACGGCCAAGAACTGGCGGGTGAAGGCGCCCCACACCTACGATCTGGAGTTCGGTTTTTCCTGCATGGGATACGAGATCGCGGGCGGTTGGGGCCATGCCATGGCAAAGGAAGGCAAAGGTGTGCCGATCGTCATGGTCGGCGACGGGTCCTACCTCATGATGAACTCGGACATCTACTCGACGGTTTTGACCGGTCACAAGATGATCGTGGTGGTCTGCGACAACGGCGGGTTCGGCGTCATCAACCGGCTTCAGACCGGCATGGGCGTGCCCGGCTTCAACAACCTGCTGAAGGACGCGCGGGTGCAGAACCGGGACGCGCCACCACACGTCGACTTTGCCGCCCACGCGCGGGCGATGGGGGCAGAAGCGCGGTTCTGCGAAAGCCTGACCGACCTGGAGACCGCGATGGATTGGGCGCAGACCACTGACCGTACCACGGTGCTGGTGATCGAGACGGACGCCCATGTCTGGACCGACGGCGGCGCCGATTGGTACGTGGGCGTGCCGGAAATCAACGAACGGGAAAGCGTCCGCAAGGCGCGGGACGGACAGGAAGCATTGCGCCGCAAACAGCGGCAGGGGGTATGAGGATGAACCGAATAGATGGAAAGATCGCCGTCGTCACTGGCGGCACGCAGGGGCTGGGCGCCGCCATCGCACGCCTGTTTGCCGAAGCGGGCGCGGCGGGCATCGCGATTGTCGGACGAGGCGTGGACAAGGGCCTGAAAGTGGCCGCCTCGATCACCGAGGCGACCGGCGTCCCGGTAGAGATGATCGCCGCCGATCTCGCCAGCGTCGAGGACGTGCAGGCCATCATGCCCGCGGTCGACAAGGCATTTGGCCGGGTCGACATCCTCGTGAACGCGGCCGGGCTGACGGATCGGGGCAACCTGCTGAACACGACACCCGAGATGTTCGACCGCATGTTCGCGATCAACACCCGTGCGCCGTTCTTCCTGATGCAGGATGCGGTCAAGCTGATGGGCCGGGAGGGGGTTAAGGGCACGATGGTCAACATCGGGTCCACGTCCGAGCACGCGGGTCAGCCGTTCATCGCGCCCTATTGCGCCTCGAAGGCGGCGCTGGCGACGCTGACGCGGAACTCCGGCTTTGCCCTGATGCGCAATGGCATTCGGGTGAACCAGCTCGATATCGGGTGGATGAACTCCGACAACGAACGCGCGCTTCAGGAGTCCGAGCAGGGCGATGCCGGCTTCATCGACCGTGTGGCGGCGACGATGCCTTTCGGGCGGCTGCTCGAACCGGCAGAAGTGGCCAGGGCCGTGCTCTGGATGGCGTCGGACGACAGCGGCATGATGACGGGTGCGGTGATCCACTTCGACCAGTCGGTCTGGGGCGGCTACGACGGGCAGGCCCCTGCCCCGGCAGAGCCGTTGACGGCGTGACCTTTGGCCGGGGCGGCGCTAGGCTCCGCCCCGGGAACGTAAGGGGAAGTCGTCTTGCTGAACAGACTGAGGATGCGGCATGTCCGCTGCTTCCTGACCATCGCGCGCTGCGGGTCGATGACCGCGGCGGCGAGAGAGATGAACTCCTCCCAACCCGCGGTGTCGCGGTCGCTGGCCGAACTGGAGAAGCTGGTCGGCCAGCCCCTGTTCGAACGTGGCGGGCGAGGTCTGACGCTGACGGAGGCGGGCGAACGACTGCGCCGCCACCTGGACCCGGCAGTCTCGCAGATGGAAGAGGGCGTGCGGCTGGCGGGTGGGACGGCGGCGGTGCCGCGCGTTTCCGTGGGCATGCTGCCGAACGTGGCGCGAACCTTGGCAATGCGGTCGTCGGTCATGTTCAAGGAGGATGCCCCCGACGTCGATCTGGAGCTGCACTGGGCCAACGTGTCGGAGCTGATCGTGCGCCTGAACCGGGGCGAGATCGACATGCTGCTGGGCCGTCTCCTTTCGCTCGAACACATGGACGGCGTCAGTTTCGAACACCTGTATCCCGAAAACATCGTCTTTGCCGTCCACCACACGCACCCTTTCGCCGCGCGGCCCGATGACGTGACGCTGTCAGAAGTCGGGGCCGAACTGGTCGTGGTGCCGCTTGCCGGGACGATCATCCGCCGCGAGCTGGACAAGTTCATGACCGCGCGCGGCCTGGCCCGGTTCCGCCGGCAGATCGAGACGGTGTCCTTCGAATTCACCCGCAGTTTCCTGCGCGAGACGCCCTCTGTCGCGGCGATCCCGCTTGGCGCGATCCGGCACGAACTGGCGGAGGGCGAGCTGGTGAAACTGGGCCTGTCCGGCGAGGAACTTGTCGGGTCCGTCGGTATCTCCTTCCGTTCCGGACGGGCCCTGTCGCCGGAGGCCGCACGCTTTGCCGAAGTGGTGCGGGTGGTGGCGCGGGACTACGCCTGACAGCAGCAAGCCATACCCGATCCGGTATACTAAAAGCGTAGAATCGATTTCATGTTTGCGCCTCCCGCCGCTAGCTTGCAGCAACGGCGCCGTCAGAGCGCGACAATCCAAGGGGGGAACGGCGCGCATGGCGGCTCCGAAGAATATCCTGTTTATCATGTTCGATCAGCTCCGCTGGGATTACCTGAGCTGTTACGGCCATCCGCATCTGAAGACACCGAACCTGGACCGGCTGGCGTCGAAGGGGATGCGCTTCGACCGCTGCACGATCCAGTCGCCGCTGTGCGGACCGTCGCGGATGTCCACCTACACCGGGCGCTACGTCCATTCGCATGGGGCATCCTGGAACAACGTGCCCCTGAAGGTCGGGGAGCTGACGATGGGCGACCATCTGCGCGATCTGGGAATGGGCTGCTGGCTGGTGGGCAAGACCCATATGGCGGCGGACGCCGAGGGGATGCGCAGGCTCGGGCTGGAACAGGACAGCGTGATCGGTGCGCGGGTCGGCGAATGCGGCTTCGACATCTTCGAGCGTGACGACGGCATGCGCCCCGAGGGGCCGGACGGGCTCTATGACGAGGGCGGCGCGCTGAAGTACAACGAATACCTGCGCGGCAAGGGCTACGAGAGCGACAATCCCTGGCACGACTATGCCAATTCCGGACTGGACGACGACGGCAACGTGTTGTCGGGCTGGTTTCTCGAAAACTCCGACCGGCCCGCGAACATCCGTGAAGACGACAGCGAAACCCCCTATCTGACGCGCCGCGGGATCGAGTTCATCGAGCAGGCGGAGGGACCATGGTGCTGTCACCTGTCCTACATCAAGCCGCACTGGCCCTATATCGTGCCGGAACCCTACGCCTCGATGTACGGACCGCAGGACTTCCTGCCGCGCGTCGCTTCGGAAACCGAGCGCGAGACGGATCACCCTGTTTTCAAGGGGTTCCAGAATGCACCCATCGGTAAGGCGCTGGCCCGCGACGACGTGCGCGAGAAGGTGCTGCGCGCCTACATGGGGCTCATCAAGCAGTGCGACGACCAGATGGGCGTGCTGTTCGACTTCCTCGAACGCACCGGCCGAATGGAGGACACGCTCATTGTCGTGACGTCCGATCATGGCGACTTCATGGGGGATCACTGGATGGGCGAAAAGACCTTCTTCCACGAGGCGTCTGTCAAGGTGCCGCTGATCGTCTACGACCCCTCGCCGGAGGCGGATGCCACGCGCGGTACGACCTCCGACGCGCTGGTCGAATGCATCGACTTCCTGCCCACCTTCGTGGAGGTGGCGGGCGGCGATCCAGCGAAACTCGACCACATTCTCGAAGGCCAGTCGCTTTTGCCGATGCTCCGAGGGGGCGCGGCGCCAGAGCGCGAGGTGGTGGTCTGCGAATACGACTACTCCAGCAGCCCGCTGGCCGGTCGGCTGGGTCTGCACCCGGATCAGTCGCGCATGTTCATGGTCGCCAACCAAGACTGGAAGATGATCCATTTCGAAAGTGGCCACCGTCCCATGCTTTTCGACCTGAGGAACGACCCGCAGGAACTGGAGGATCTGGGCGCGAGTGCCGCCCATGCGGATGTCAGGGCGCGGATGTACGACCACCTGCACGTCTGGGCACGGCGCCCGGCGGCGCGGACGACCATGTCGAACGAAGCTTTCGTGAAGGAGCGGACCTTGGGCGCAGGCCGGACCGGGGTACTGATCGGGATCGTGGAGGAGACCGAGCTGCCGCAGGAACTGACGGCCAAGTACACCGGGCGCAAGGCGAAGGACATGCGCGGGACGACGCCGGGCACACCCGGAGAGTGACGAAGGGAACCATGTCTTGGGGAGGAGAACCATGAAGACATTCTTGAAGACGGCCGCCGTTGTAGGCGCCCTTGCGGTGACAGGTGTCATGGCGCAGGCGCAGGCCAACCTGAGCGCCGAGACATCGAGTGCAGGCAACTCGCCGCACCTGATGATGATGCACCTTGCCGATGTGCTTGCTCGCGAGGGCGTGGCCAACGTGCAGGTGCAGGAAGGCCAGACCGCCACCAACTCCATGGTCAACGTGGCCGAGGGCAAGTCCGATATGGTGACGGCGCCCACCATCCTCTTCTTCCTGCTGGAAAACGGGCGCGGGCCGTTCTCCAACATCGGTGAGGGCGGCAAGGATCTTGTGCAGAACATCCGCGCCATCGCGCCGTTCAATGCGGGCGCCTACGGGCTGTTCGCGCCGGTGGCGTCGAACATCACCTCTTATCAGGACCTCAAGGGACGCACGGTCTGGAACGGTCCGCCGCGCGGCGCGGCCCTGACGCTTGGGCGTCAGACGATCCTGCTGGGGTCGGGCGGCTTCAAGGACGGCGAGGACTACACCGGTTACCAGACCAACTGGGGGCAACTGCCGACCGCGCTGGTCGACGGCTCGGCCGAAGCCTTCCTTGTGCCGATCACCTTCCCCTCGGATCGCGTGGTCATGGCGCTGTCAGCCGGTGACGTGAACATCGTCTCCTTCCCGAAGGACATCTGGGAAAGCGAAGGGATGGAGAAGTTCCTGTCGGCCCCGGGCAACAGCCCGGTCGAGGTCAAGATCGCGGACATGGGCTATGGCCCGGACCAGGGCGTGAACGTGATTTCCGAGGATGACACCTTCCGCTCGCCGGGCGTGCCCTTCGCGGCCTACGTGCGCGCCGATCTGTCCGACGAACTGGTCAAAGAGGTCACGGCGGCTTACATCGCCTCGCTCCCGGAGCTGAAAAAGCGCGCGCCCTATGCCGGCAACGTCAATTTCGACGTGCTGGATCAACGAACCACCGGTTTCTGCGGAGCCTTGACCCTGAAGTACCACCCCGGCGCGATCGCTGCATGGGAAGAGGCCGGGTACGACGTTCCGGACTGCGCGAAGTGACCTGACAGGGCGGGCTGCCGGGCCCGCCCCCTTTGCCGGGAGATCCTGAGATGTCGGACAAGATGCCGTTCCTGAAGCGTGCCGCGCAGGCACTTGGGCTGATCCTCGTGACCATCGGGATGCTCAACACCATTCCGTCCATCCCCGGCCTGGATGCCTGGGCGCAGGATGTGACCGGCAACCCGGCCTTCGCGATCCGGAGATTCCCCTACGAATGGCTCTATCCCATCGCCTTCGTGCTGATGATGCTGACCGTGGCCTGCAACCATTCGTTTTGGGCGGACTGGACGGTTCGGGGGTTTGGCCCGGGGCGCCGTCGTTTCGGCGCCTTCATGGACATCCTTTTGGTGACGATGGCCGTAGCGGTTTCTGCGGCATACCTGATCGAGATCGACTCGGTGTGCTTGATCGACCAATTCACCGGCGAACGCGCCGAACTGATCGCCCGTGCCCTGCTGGAAGAGAAGGAATTCGCCGAACTCTATGGGCTGCCCGCGCCGACATCGGTGGACGATCCTGCCTGTATCCGCAACCTTGGCGTCTGGATCTTCGCCGTGGTGGGGGCGGGCATCGCCGTCTTCCTGGGCTACAACGTGCGGGTCTGGGGTCTACCGCTGGTCGCTGTGGCGATCCTGATCTTTGCCTACACGCTCATTACCGTGGGGATCTGGTACTTCTTCGGCTCCGAGGACATGAACAAGTACCTCATCACCAAACTGGGTGGCGAGCCGCGTTCGCTGATGGACGGCCGTCCGAATGTCGAGGATATCCTCGTCAACAATGCGCAGGGTCTGCTGGGCCGGTTCATGGGCATCCTGCTGTCGACGGTTTTCCCCTACATCGTGCTCGGGTCGCTCTTCGGGATCTCGGCCGGGGGCAAGTCGCTGATCAAGCTGGCGTTCCTCTGGACACGGCGGCTGAAGGGCGGCCCGGCCCACGCCGCTATCGTGTCGAGCGCGCTGTTCGGCACGATTTCCGGCGGGCCGGTGGTGAACGTTCTGTCGACCGGCGTCCTGACCATCCCCATGATGCTGCGGCGCGGGTTTTCGAAGACCTTCGCGGGCGGTGTCGAAGCCGCCGCATCGTCCGGAGGGCAGATCATGCCACCGGTCATGGGCGTGGCAGCCTTCGTGCTGTCAGCCATGACGGTGGTGCCCTATCGCGAGGTTATCGTCGCGGCGGTCATCCCTGCGATTGCCTACTTCGGCTGCCTCTTCCTGACGGTACACTTCCAGGCCCGCAAACAGGGCATAGAGGCGGTCGGCGACAAGACACCCGACATGATTCTGAATGGCCAGGACCGGCTGAACCTGCTGATGATCCTGTTGCCGATCCTGCTGATCCTCATGCTGCTCATCACCCCGAAAGAGGCGGTGGGCTGCGGCATCTTCGGCACGCTGCTCGGCGTCGAGCGCAGCGGCGAGGGGGCCGCCTGCGTGGCCGAGAGCCTGCCTTTCCTGCTCCAGATCGTCCAGAACTCTGCAGGGGATGCCGGTTCGGCGGGCTGGTGGGCCGTGCTGCTGCTTGTCGCGCTGTTCTGCCTGGACCCCGAATTCCGCAAGGCACCGCGCGCGCTGGTCGGGGCCTTCGCGGACGCGGGGGTTCTGATCGCGACCCTCTACCTGATGTTCCTGTCGGTCTCTGTCATCGATTTCTGCCTGAACTTCACCGGACTGTCGGGATTTGTCGCGCGGGATGTGCTGGGTCTGTTGCGCGCCTTCGGGGCCGAGGTACAGGGTGGTGGCATCTTCCTGTTCGCAGCGCTCTTCGTGACGATGCTGCTGGCAATCCTCCTGGGCATGGGGATGCCGACCGTGCCGGCCTACGTCAACGTGGCCCTCTTGATGGGGCCTCTGGTCGTCGGGCTGGGCATCGCGAACTTCACGGCGCACATGTTCATCTTCTTCTTCGCGGTGGCGAGCGCGATCACACCGCCGGTCGCGGTCGCGGCCTTCGCTGCGGCGTCGATCACCAAGGCGGACGCCATGGCCACCGGCTTTGCCGCTGTGCGCGCCGGTGTGGTGATGTTCGTTTTGCCGTTCGTCTTCGCCTTCTACCCCGAACTCCTGCTGATCGATCCGGCCAAGCTGGATCCCACGGCCACGGCCGGGGCGCAGGTGTACATCGAGGGCTATGGGCCGGGAATCGACTGGTTGGGCCTGGCGTCTGTCGGCGCGCGCCTCGCGCTGGGGCTTTATCTGATGGCAGGGGCGCTGGCACGCTATGACATGCGGGCGATGGGAGCGCCCGAGGTCATCCTGCGCCTCGGTCTGGCGGTCGCCGTGATGATGAAGGCGGCAGTGATCTTCCTTCCGGCGCTCGGGCTGGCGGCGGTCTACCTGCTGTGGCACGGCAGCTCGGCCATGCGTCGCGGGCCGGTTCGGACCTGACACATGGCCACACACGGCCTTGGCCTCCGGCGGACTTTCGTGCAAATCTGCTGGTAGAGTGGTCAATCAACGGAGCAACGGCATGCACGACGTCGTCATCCTTTCCGACGAGAGGTTGGTCGGGTCCCTTGTCGCGGCCCAGGGCGACACATGGCGCGGCCAGAGGATTCAGCCGTTGGCCGCCTCTGGCGCGGACAACGCGATGTTTCGGCTTGGCGACAAATGGGCTGTCCGGTTGCCGCGGCGCCCCGAAGTCGTGCAGATGCTCGAAACGGAAGCCAAGTGGCTGCCGCGTCTCGCTGATCTGCCGCTGTCCGTGCCGGTGCCTCGCGTGCTGGGCGCGCCGACGCAGCAGTTCAACTGGCCATTCACCATCGTCGACTGGATAGACGGCGTAGAGGCCGACGAGACCGAGGTTTCGGATATGGCCGAAGCGGTTCAGAGCCTTGCGGCCTTTCTCAAGGCGCTGTGGAAGAAATCGACCCGCGATGCGCCGCTGGCCGGAGAGGCAAACCATTATCGCGGCGTCAACCTGAAGGAGGTCACGCAGCAGGTACTTACGTGTTTCTCGAAGCTCGACGACGAACTCGAACCGGAAGTCGCGCGAGAGGCATGGCTCAGCGCCCTGGATGCCAGCCCGGTGCGCAAGCCGCGCTGGCTGCATGGCGATCTGCGCGCATCGAACATGATTGCCCGCGATGGTGAGCTGGTCGGCGTGATCGACTGGGGCCGGGCGGCGGTGGGCGATCCGGCGGCGGACGTTGCCGTCGCGTGGCGCTGGGTGCCGGAGTGGGAGATGTCCAATTTCCAGGAGGCGCTTGGCGCAAGCGACGATCTCTGGCGGCGTGCGCGCGGATGGGCGCTTTACGATGCGGTTGTAATCCTCGCCCATTACAAGGATCAGCCGGGGTTCGAAGCCATATGCGATGAGAGCCGCTGCGTCTTTGGCCGGCTTGGACTGGGTGCCCCCTGCTGATCGAACCCAACTGAGACTGATCAGCTAATCGTGTCGATGGCCTTCTGGTGGCCGTGAAGGATGCCGAGGTCTTCGCCCCGCACCGTGCCGCCCTTTGCCGTCCATCGCAGCGTGCCGGTCCGCGACGTGCCCCGTGCGGCGATGTCCAGGTTTTTGCCCACGATGCCCGGCACCGGCACGTCCCGGTCCAGTTCGATATGGACCGCGTCACCATCGTCGCCGGGTTCTTTGCTGACGGTTTCAAGATACCGCGTCAGCAATGTGATGTAATCCGAGAGTTCGTCGCGCCGCGAACGCATCGTCTTGACCCGGGCCTGCAGGAGTTCGGTCTGCTGCTCTGAAAGCCCATGTTCGAGGATGTGATCGAAGGCCTCCAGCGCGGGGCACAACAGTTCTTGCAGAACCGGAAGAGCCATGTCGCTCAGGCTGCGGTCCATCGTTCGGTCGGAGCGGTAGCTTTCCTGGAAGATGGCGGAGCTTTCGCCCACACTGCGCACGAAGCGGACGTTGGCAGAGGCATGGCCGTCGCGATTGAAATGGGTCAGAACACGCAGCCCGTGCAAAGCCAGCCCGGGCAATTGGACCTGGAAGTCCGACTGGCTGAAAACGGCCGTGTCCTCGACGCACTGCAGATGCCCCAGAAGGATCCGGGCGATCACCGGCTGGAACACATCTTCCAGGGGGATCGGCGTGTCGGGGACCATCCGGTTGGAGTGCATTCGGCCGCGCAGGCGCGCATTCGCGAGGTGCCAAATCCTGTCTGGGTCGGTACGCAACAACCAGAGTTCGATCGTGCCGCTGTCGTTTGGGAGTAATCCTATCATTTTTGCAACGAATCCATACCAGCCGTTATCGTAATTCAGGCGTGCGCCCGAATCCAAAGACGACACGTTAAACATGTGTAAACGAAAACAGGTGAATAATAGCTTAACGGCGGCCGAAGGCACGGCGCGCCGGATCGGGGACAACAGATGAGCGATACTGGAAATGTTCAGACGGTGGTCGGCATCGCTGCGTCGGCCGGCGGTCTCGAAGCGATATCCCTGCTTGCCCAGCATTTGCCGACGGACCTCAACTGCGCCTACATCCTGGCGCAGCACATGTCGCCGCATCATGACAGCGTCCTGCCGACCCTAATCTCCAGAGAGACACGCCTGGCGGTCAAGGCTGTGCAGGACGCCCTGCCGATCGAGCCGAACACGATCTACGTGCCGGTGCCCAAAACCGATCTGGTCGTCGAAGACGGTATGGTTCACCCGCGTACGCCGTCGGGCCTGCCGGCAGAGCCTAAACCCTCGGCCGACCGGTTGTTCCGGTCCATCGCCGAATCCTACGGGGAACACAGTGTCGGCATCGTCCTGTCGGGCACCGGCAGCGACGGCAGCTATGGTGTCCAGGCGATCCGCGAGGCCGGTGGGATCACGATCGCGCAGGACAGCAGCTCCGCGAAATACGACACCATGCCCACCTCGGCGGTGGAGACGGGCGCCGTGGACCTGATCCTGTCGCCGCGTCAGATCGGCGAACACTTGAAAACCATCCTCGCCCATCCGCGCGACTTTTCCGAACTTCAGGCGCTTGTCGAGCAGCCGACCGAATACGACGACCTGTTCCACATGTTGCAAGCGCGTACGAAGGTCAATTTCCGCCACTACAAGGAAACCACCGTCAGCCGCCGCATCCAGCGCCGGATGATCGCCATTGGCTTCGACGACTACGGTCAGTACGTCAGCTTCTGCCGCACCAATGTCGAAGAGCTGGACGCGCTGTTCCGCGACCTGCTGATCTCGGTCACGCGGTTCTTCCGCGATCCCGAACAGTTCGATGCCCTGCGTCGTGAACTGGGACGCTACCTTTCCGAGGTCGGCAACAGGCCGATCCGTGTCTGGGTGCCCGGTTGCGCGTCGGGGGAAGAGGCGTATTCCATCGCCTTCCTGCTGGCCGATGCGCTGAAGCTGACCGGCGGGGACGGCGAACTCGGTGTTCAGATCTTTGCCACCGACCTCGACGCCGCGGCATTGGCTCGCGGCAGGGCAGGGGTCTACCCGGCTTCAGCCTCGGCCGGAATCCCGGAGTCCATGCTCCGCCGGTACTTCACCCTCGGCGACAATCTTCTGCGCGTGAGGCCGGAGATCCAGAAGATGGTGAGGTTCTCGCAACACAACGTCTTTCAGGATCCGCCCTTTTCGGACATCGATCTGGTCAGCTTCCGCAACACGCTCATCTACTTTGAAAGTTCTCTGCAGGAAAAGGTCATGTCGCGCATCCTGTATGCGCTGCGGCCGGGTGGGTTGCTGTTCCTCGGCACCTCCGAGAACGTGGGTGAAATGGGACCCTTTTTCGAACAGGCGGCCGATCGTATGCAGCTGTTCGCCAAACGGACAAATTCGGCCTTCGATCACAAGACGATGGCGCGGTTCGGTGTCCCTCCACGCCGTCAGAAGCGTGACACGCGCAAGGAGTACGGCCAGGGGGAGTCGTCTTCCAACAAAGAGGAAATGTTCGAAGTCCTGGCGTCCTCGGTCGCGCCTATCGGGTTTCTCGCGAACGATCAGAAGGATCTTGTCCGGATATTCGGTGACATCAGCGCCTTTACAAAGGTGACCGACGCGGTGCGCGGACGTTTGACCACCAACACGCTGAAGGAAGAGCTTGCCTCCGAAGCCGCCAGCCTCATCCCGCTCTGCCTGAAGTACAACAGGGCCCGTGACGGCCTGTGGCGAGAGATGCTCGGGCAGGGGTTCAATCGCGTCCGTCTGCGCTGCTATCCCATGACGTTGCCGTCGCAGGGCAAGACCCGCTATGTCCTGGTTTCCATCGAAACCGACCTTCTTGAGATCAGCGCCGATCGTCAAAGCCACGGCGACAACAAGGAAAACTCGGGCTACCTCACCTATGTCGAGAATGAGTTGGCCGATGCACGCGAAGCGTTGCAGATCACCATGGAAGAATTGCAGACCTCGAACGAGGAGCTTCAGTCGACCAACGAGGAACTGCAATCCACCAACGAGGAGCTGCAGTCCACAAACGAGGAACTGGAAACCTCGAACGAAGAGCTTCAGTCGACCAACGAGGAGTTGATCACGGTCAACGAGGAACTGCTGATCAACACCGACGAGCTGAACAAGTTGGTGGTGGAACAGATCGCCATTCTCGAGGCGTTGCCGCTGCCTATGCTGGTGCTCGACCAGATGCTCAACATCAAGAGTGCGTCGAAGCGGGCCATCGAGATCTTCGGCCTGTCCGAACGTGTCGCCCACCTTGGCCACATCAGCCAGGTCAAACTGCCGAACGCAGAGTTTCCCCGCCTCATCGACAATTGCAGCGAAGTCCTGAAGCGCCGGGAGACGGGCAAGGTCCGGTTTACGGTCGATAACCAGGAAATGTCGCTGGTGATCGCGCCATACTTTGTCCAGGACAATGAGCTGATGGGCCTGACGGTCGTTCTTGAACGGGCGTGGAGCACGGAAAGCGCCTAGGTCGGATCTATGACTCCCATGGTCAACATCCGCAGCGCCGTGATCGACGGGATGAAGAAGTAGTCGCCGCCCCGGCACTCCACCACGGTCTTGAGGTGACTCATGGTGTAGGGGCACGCTCCGCTCTGGGGGTCCGCTGGCAGGGCCATCCGGCGGTGCTTGCCATGATTGCCGAGGATCGGGCACGTGTCGTTTCCCTGGTGAAAATCCAGCCCGTACTGGATCCATTGCTGCTGGATGAACTCGAACTGTCTGAAAAGAGAGGCGCACACGATCATCATCGTGACACCCTGTTCGGTCTTGTCGGTCTGCTGGTCGGGCGGCAGGGCGCCGTAGGGCAGACCGCGCCGCATGATCCTGCGCCGCTTGTTCAGCGCGGTCGTGGCCTCCGGGTTTTCTCCTTCAGGCGCGTTCAGCGGGTCGAGGTAGTCGCGGGTGTTGACCCGTCGCATGTGCGCGCCCGGTGGGGTCTTGTAGCCCTTCATGTCATCGGCATACCGGAAGTCCGAAGACGTCGAACTCTTTATGTATGCGATCTGGTTCTGGTAGGCCTTCAGAGGGTTCGGGTCGTCCATGCCCGTTTCCGCGCGGGCCTTCTGCCAGTCGGAAAAGGCGGCGGCGTGTGCCAGCGGGATGCCGTCGGGCCAGCGTCCGACCATCCGCGCGCGCAGGGTCACCTGCGCCTCGTCCTGCGGAATGCCCTGAACTCGCGCGTAACGGTCGGCCTCGGTGGCGATGACCTCCCGGAAGCTGCCGACGTTCTCGTGAAGCTTGCGGTACGCCATGAAGCTGCCGTTGCGCATGAACTCCGGCGGTTTCGCGGTCGGTGGCAGTTCCTGGCTCTCGTCGGGGTGGCCCAGGATGAATTCGCCGGGGTTCAGCGGCTCCCACCCTTTGCCCATCCGTTTTCCACGTCCAATGACAGCCTCTTTCTCATCCTTTTCGGGCAGTTGCCCGGCAAAGATCGGGTCGCCGATGCCATCCGTGAATCCGAAATGCTCCTTGGGAGTCGGCAGCCACATGTCTCCGAACTTGTCGAAGACAGCCTGTGCGGCGTGGAAATCGGCGCTGCCGTCCTGTCCGTTGCCCGGCAGAATGCGAACCCCGCCGTTCTCCGCGCACAGGTCGCGCAACCATTGTGTCGTCTCCTCCAGCTCCGGCACCGGGTCTATGCGGGTCAGTTTCGGATCGGGCTTGCCGTCCAGCACATGTTGGGGCGTCACATCGCGGAGGGCGTTCAGGGAGATCCATATGTGCACGTTGTCGTCGTCGTACCCGTCGCCGCGCCGGTTGCGCTGCCAGATCGGGTCCCAATGACCGTCCCAGTTCTGCCGGTCGGCCTGGTCTTCCGTCATCGTCTGATCGCGGTCGCCCAGCAGGAAGGCGCGGTCCTTCATGCCGGCGATGAACTCCTCTGGCAGCGCTTGCAGCGTGCGGGTCGGGACTTCGAGCCGGAACAGGCCGAAGAAGGTGAAGCCGATGTTGAGCGTGCAGCGCGGCCGGGCCTCTGGCGTGGGCCAGCGGGCGGCGGTGGTCACACGTTTCGAGACCTCGCCGACAAACGCCCGTCCCTTCGCCGCATCCGAGATGTTGAGGAAGAAGTAGCGTGCGAACGGATATGAATACTTTCCGTATGCACGCACGACATTGCCCTGGATGTCGTCCAGGTCGAGGCGATAGCTCATGCCGCGCCCTCCGTCGGTCTGGCGGCGCGCGGTGTCTCGATGACACCTGGCGGCTGGCTCGGTCCGGCAACATCGGCGGGACGATGCGCGGCGGACCATGTGCCGTACGCCGCGTGGATCTCTTCGGGCGACGCGCCCTGCATGTCGATCGCCAGGTCGGCAAAGCTCTGCTGCACGTAAAGCGCCTTCAACACGGACCGCAGATCGTCGTAGGGTCCCGGTGGCAAGGGCTTCTCGCCGTTCGCGATGGCGTATCTTACCGATGCCACGAAGGCGGCGCAGGTGACCGCCCCGCCGATCAGGGCCGTCCAGATCGGATTGCCGCCGAAAACCGGCATCGGAGCGCTTGTGAACAGCGCCCACAACAGGGCCAGCAGAGTGACAATGGCCGGAATGCCGACAGCGGCTGCCAGCGCCTTGAGGGGCAGCCGGTGAAAGGCACCGGAAGGGTCGTCGATGTAGTAGTCGTGGAATGGCATCGTCGTTTCGACGTGGCAGCGGTCGAGATAATCGGCGAATTTCCGTGCGCTGTCGATGCCGTCGAAGCCCACGCAATTGGAGTAGATCGCGGTCAGCTCCTCTCCCATCGTGTGCCACAGCTCCTCTGCATACGACGTGCGTACATCCCTTTGTTCGGCGGCTGTCAGGGTCGTCGGCAGGGAGGCTCCTTCGGATTTCACCGCGTCGATGTCGGCACAGAAGACGAGGTAGGAGCAATTGAGGAAGTCTGTGTGCTGCGGGATCGCGGGATTGCCGGCGTCCTTGTCGCCGGTCAAGCTGCGCAGGGTCGAGGCGATGGCATCGTGCCCCTCGCGCCCGTTGTAGATCACATCGTCCAGCACGAACATGCGCGCAAGATGCGTGCGCATGTTGCGGGCGAAGGGGCTGGTCATGCCCGACTTGATCGTCGCGGGGCTTTGCTGGGCGGTGGGCAGTTCCATAAGCGCGTTGCGCACCCGTTGCCGCCAAGAACCGTGTCCGTCGGCGCATGTGCCGTTTCGGATCGGTGCGAGGGTGGTCAGGAAGATGTGGCCCGAGTCGAGATCCGGCATGGCTCAGCTCCTCGCCCGTCTGAGGTCGAACGTCGCCTGCGCCTTGCGGACGTAGGCTTCGCGGTTCTGGTCCGCGCGTTCGGTGTCTAGGCTGGCGACCGGGCCGAACCCCGGCTCGCCAAGGTTGCCCTGCACCTTGGTCATCGCGGCGCGCCAGCTTGCGGCGAACTCCTCGGGGGTCTGGTCGGCATGGGCCTTGTCTAGTGTCAGGACGGCGTCATAGACCTTCAGCGCCGACTTTATGTCCCGCTGCGCCGAACCGGGCGTGGCGTTGTAGTAGTGGTCGGTGAACATCTGATTGTGAGTGATGTAGGTCTTGAACGGGGTGATCGGGATCGACAGCGGGTATTTGGTGGCGGAATACCAGAACAGGTCCAGACCCTTCGGAATCCCGTCCGAGAAGGCATCGATGTACTGGTCCCACGTGCCGTTGAAGTTCGACAGGAACAGGACGTAGTCGTTGTCGAGCTGGTGCTGCTCCCCTTGTCCGAGGTCTGGCCAGTCCTTCCGCCGGATGATGACCCAACGGGCGAAGTGGATCAGCGACAGGCCGAGCAGCCCGGCAAGGTTTTCGGGCAGCCCGCGTGCGGCCATGAACAAGAGGCGGTTGACCCAGGTGATCCGGGGATGGCTGGGCGTTACCACATTCATGGCATAGGCCTTGCCGGCAATGTTCGACATAATAATCCCTCGGTGCTGAAATAGCTTTGACGCTACGTTAACATGGCTGGGCGTTTTTCAGAAATGTTTTCAGCCTTAGGGAGAGTTTGCGCAGATCGGCGGGTTCGGCCGATCAAAGCACGGATGCATCCGCCGGGACGCTCTTGGATGTCGAAAATGGTATCCGGAGAAAGGACGTGCGGTACACTCTATCCGGATTGACGGCTGGGGATATCGGACGCGAAGGTGGCCGCAGAGTTCGTGAGGCATCGAAAACGATGCGTTCCATGGAGGTAAGATGGCCGGAGTGGTGATACACGGGCGCAAGACGTCCTCGAACGTGCAGGCGGTCATGTGGGGGGCTGCGGAACTTGGCCTGAAGGTCGACCGGCGGGACGTGGGCGGGCGGTTCGGCGGAACCGATACGGCAGCGTTTCGCGCGATGAACCCGATGGGCCTCGTGCCCGTGTTGGAGGACGGCAGTCATACGCTGTTCGAAAGCGCCGTGATCCTGCGCTACCTGGTTGCCAGCCATGGACCCGGCCCCATTGCCGAAGGGCCGGAGCAGGACATGTGGGCGGAATGGGCCAAATACACGATGTGCGCCGCGTTCACCATGCCGGTCTTCTGGGGCTACTACCGGACGCCTGAAGCGGATCGCGACATGCCGGCGGTCTTGGGTGCGCTTGAACGGTTCGAGGAACTGGCGGGCGTTGCGATGGCCCGGCGCGGCGCGGGGCCTTGGCTGGTCGACGGCCAGTTCAGCCGGGCCGATATCATGGCGGGGCATGTGCTGTACCGGTACTTCACGCTCGACCTGCCGCGAAAGCCGCCGGCGGGGCTGGAGGACTACTACGCCGCGCTGGTGGAACGCCCGGCCTACCGGGAGCACGTCATGGTCGACTATTCGGAATTGAAAGGCTGACTGCCTGTAAGTCGGTCGGCATGGCCGGGACGCGTGTCCCCGGCCATGCCGTCATCTTTGATCAGCCCAGGACGTCGCGGACCGCTTCGCCCGTCTTCGTCGCGACTTCTTCCGCTTCTGCGGGCGTCAGGCACAGCGGCGGAGCAAAGCCGAGGATGTCGCCCTGCGGCATGGCGCGTGCGATGACGCCCTTGGACAGGAGAGCCGAGGCGATCTGAGCGCCGACCTTCTGCGACGGATCGAAGAAGGTCCGGTTGTCCTTGTCGTCGACCAGTTCGACGGCGCAGAGCATGCCTTCGCCGCGGATGTCTCCGACCTTGGCGTGGTCGCCAAGCGCATCGGTCATCGCCTTGCGGAAGTGCGCGCCGGTCTCGCCCGCGTTGGCCACGAGGTTCATGTCGTCGATCAGCTTCAGGTTCGCGACACCGGCAGCAGCCCCGATCGGGTGCGCGGAATAGGTCCAGCCGTGGCCGATCGGGCCGTTCTCGTCGGTGCCCTGCTCCAGCACTTTCCACATTTTGTCGCCGACGATGGACCCGGAGAGCGGTGCATAGGCCGATGTCAGGCCCTTGGCGATGGTGATGAGGTCAGGCTTCAGGCCGTAGTGGTCCGACCCGAACATCGTCCCGAGGCGGCCGAAGCCGGTCACGACCTCGTCCGCGACCAGCAGGATGTCGTGCTTTTCGAGGATCGGCTGGATCGCCTCCCAGTAGCCTTTCGGCGGAGGCACGATGCCGCCGGTGCCCAGAACCGGCTCACCGATGAAGGCGGCGATGGTGTCCGCGCCCTCCCGTTCGATCAGCTGTTCCAGCTCGGCGGCGCAGTAAGCGCTGAACGCCTCTTCCGACATGGCAAGGTCGGGGCGGCGGAAGTAGTAGGGCGCCTCTGTGTGGATCACCTGTGCCAGCGGCAGGTCGAACTTCTTGTGGAACAGTTCCAGCCCGGTCAGCGAACCGGTCATCAGGCCCGAGCCGTGGTAGCCGCGCCAGCGCGAGATGATCTTCTTCTTCTCGGGGCGACCAAGGATGTTGTTGTAGTACCAGATCAGCTTGATGTTGGTCTCGTTCGCGTCCGAGCCGGACAGGCCGAAGTAGACCTTCGACATATGCGCGGGCGCGCGGTCGAGGATCATCTTCGACAGGGTGATCGACGCCTCGGTGCCGTGGCCGACATAGGCGTGGTAATAGGCCAGTTCCTTGGCCTGCGCGGCGATGGCATCGGCGATCTCGGTCCGGCCGTAGCCCACGTTCACACAGTAGAGGCCGGCGAAGGCGTCCAACAGTTTGGTGCCGTCACGGTCCTCGATGTGGCAACCCTGCCCGGTGGTGATGACGCGGGTCGCGGTCTCTCCGCGCGCGTGCTGGGCAAGGTGCGTCGAGGGATGGAAGAAGTTTTCGCGGTCCCACTGGGACAGCTGGTCGTTGGTCAGCATATGGCTCTCCTCCTTTGCGGCAGCGCGCCGCCATGGAACATTGCAAGAAACCGAAGCCGGGAGATCAGCGCGTCTGGCCGGGCCCAAGGCTCCGCTCGCCTCTGCAGCAGCGCGCAATGCCTTTATTGCCGAGGGTGCCTACTGGGTAACCGATCCGTCGCGGGATGACCAGTACGGGTCGGAGGGAGCATTGACCGTGCTTCGCCGTCAGGTCATTTCATGGGCAAAGGCCCGGTTTCCCGGGTGAAAGGAGCATAATGGAGCTGCTGGCACGGACCGAAGCCCTCTTGGGCGATCTCATCGCGTTTCCGACGGTGTCGTCGGACAGCAACCTCGAACTGATCGCATGGGCGGCGAACTACCTCGAAGGATTCGGCGCCCGATGCGAGATCATGTCGGACGTGACAGGGCTGAAGGCGAACCTTCTGGCGACCTTCGGGCCGGAGGGCAACGGCGGTCTTGTGCTGGCGGGCCACACGGACGTGGTGCCGATCGGCGAAGAGAGCGACTGGAGCGGCGATCCGTTCTCCATGCGGGAAAGGGACGACCTGCTGTATGGGCGCGGCACCTGCGACATGAAGGGCTTCATCGCCTGCGTCATGGCCCTGGCCCCGGAAATCGCACGGTGGCGGCTGACGGCTCCGGTGCACGTGGCGCTGACCTACGACGAAGAGGTGGGCTGCTTTGGTGCGCGCGCGCTGGTGACAGAGCTGCTGGGGCGCGGGCTGCGGCCCGGGATGGTGATCCTTGGCGAGCCGACGCTGATGAACGTCGTGGACGGTCACAAGGGCTGCTACGAATACACCACCCATTTCTGCGGATGTGAGGGCCACGGATCGGCGCCTGACCTCGGGGTGAATGCGGCTTCGTGCGCGACGCGTTACGCGGGCCGTTTGCTGGAACTGGAAACCGCGCTCAAGACCCGCGCGCCAGAAGCCAGCCCGTTCGAGCCGCCGTGGACGACGCTCAACATCGGTCGCATGTCGGCCGGGACGGCGCGCAACGTGATCGCCGGTCTAGCCGAGATCGAGTGGGAGATGCGCCCGGTTTCGTTCGAGGACGCCGCCTGGGTCCTGGCCGAGATCGACGCCTATGCGGATCTTCTCCTTCCGGACATGCGCCGGGTCACGCCGGATGCTTCCATCGTGCGGGAAGTGATCGGCGAGGTTGCAGGGCTGATGCCGGAACGGGACAATCGCATCGCCGAACTGGCGTGCAGCCTGACCGGCGCAAACGGCACAGAAGTCGTGTCGTTCGGGACCGAGGCGGGGCTGTTCCAGTCGCTGGGCACGCAGTGCATCGTCTGTGGCCCGGGCTCCATCCAGCAGGCGCATCGGCCCGACGAATTCGTGGCGCGGGGCCAGCTTGACGCCTGTCTGACCATGCTCAGGGGCATGGAAGGTGCGCTGCACTGAGGGTCGTGGAGTCGCCGGGGCGGTCCCGGCGACGTGCCATCGGTTCTTTGTCGGTCAGACGAGCGCCATGAAGGCAGGCCAAGCCTCCGGATCGGCGACGGTCTTGTCACGACAGGTGGCATTACAGAGGCCGAATGTCCGACCGTCCATCTGCATAAGGTGCGTGGGGGCCTTACCGGAATAGGGGCAGGCGTCGTTCTCCGGCTCTCCGCTGTCCACCGCCTTCGCTTCACGCACCGAGGGGCCGGGCCATGGCGCGGCCTCAAGGTCCTGCGCATACCACGGCAGGGTTTCACCCTGAACCAGCCCGAGCGCCCGCCAGCGCCGGAAGGACGGGTCGGCCAGATGCGCCGCGACGTAGTCGCGGCACGTGTCGCCGACCGGGATCGAGAACCCGGCGATACGGGCCGCCACCGGTGCAAAAAACACGTCCGCCGCAGAATACGGCCCGGCCAGCCAAGGGCCGCCCGACCGCTCCAGCGCATGGGTCCAAAGCGTCTCGATCCGCCGGATGTTGGCCGTCACGTCGTCCGACGGTGTGAACCCGACATAGGCGGTGCGCAGGTTCATCGGGCAGGCCGCCCGCAACGCCATGAAGCCTGAGTGCATTTCGGCGGCCAGAGAACGGGCCATCGCGCGCATCGCCGGGTCGGCAGGCCAAATACCCGCGTCGGGATAACGGTCCGCCAGTTCCTCGGCGATGGCAAGGCTGTCCCAAATCACCGCGCCGTCCCCTTCGGTGACCAGAGTAGGCACCGTCCGGGCCGGTGCGAAGTCCTGCATCTGCTCTGCGACGCCGGCTTTCATGAAGTCGACCAACCGGCAATAAACCGCCAGTCCGAAGCGGTCGAAAAGCAGCCATCCGCGCAAGGACCAACTTGAATAAGCGTAATCGCCAATAAAAAGTGTATCGGGCATTCCGTTCCCTCTCGAATTCACCAGGAAATGCTAACCTATTGCGAGGGATGCAGGAAATTCCGGTTCGTGACGCTCGCCATCACCGATCGGCATGAGGTGCGCGCTTCCATAGTGCGAAAAATCGTCCAGCCAAATGAACCATTCTCATGGCTGATGCGTAGTACTCACAAATCCCACTTCAAGGGTAACGCATCGACAGGGGAGTTTCATGCCACTAGACGGATTCAACGATCAAACCCTTTCGCGCCGGGCCATGAAGGCGGAACTTCTCGATGCGGAAACCGAATTGCGACTTGCCTATGCGTGGCGCGATGAAAAAGACGAAGCCGCGCTGCACCGATTGATCCAGGCTTACATGCGTCTGGCGATTTCGATGGCGGCAAAGTTCAAGCGGTACGGCGCGCCGATGAACGACCTGATCCAGGAAGCGGGGCTTGGCCTGATGAAGGCGGCCGACAAGTTCGATCCTGATCGCGGCGTCCGCTTTTCCACATATGCCGTCTGGTGGATCAAGGCATCGATCCAGGACTATGTGATGCGCAATTGGTCGATGGTGCGCACCGGGTCCACGTCCTCTCAGAAGGCCCTGTTCTTCAACATGCGCCGCGTGCAGGCGCGGCTTGAGCGTGAGGCACAGGCCATCGGGGCGCAGCTCGACAGCCACCAGCTTCGTCACATGATCGCATCGGAGATCGGTGTTCCGCTGCGCGATGTGGAGATGATGGAAGGGCGCTTGTCCGGGTCCGACTTCTCGCTCAACGCCACGCAGTCGGTCGAGGACGAGGGCCGGGAATGGATCGACACCCTCGAAGACGACAGCGCGCATGGGGCGGAGATCGTGGAGAACTCGCATGACACGGAGTGTCTCCGCGACTGGCTGGTGCAGGCGATGGGGTCGCTGAACGAGCGTGAGCGCTTTATCGTCCGCGAGCGCAAGCTGCGCGACGAACCCCGGACGCTCGAAAGCTTGGGCAACGAGCTGGGTCTTTCGAAAGAACGGGTCCGTCAGCTAGAAGCGGCGGCGTTTGGAAAGATGCGCAAGGCGCTTGAGGCTCAAAGCGGAGAAGTGCAACACTTCCTCGCATGAAGTATGCGCTTGTCCTTGCCGCCCTGACGGTCGGTTGTTCAGTCCCTGCGGCATTTGCCGACGGGGACTTTGATGCCGACGTGTTGTTCCTGGGGGAAATCCACGACAATCCCGCCCATCATGCCCGACAGGCCGAGATCGTTGGGGAAATCCAGCCGAAAGCAGTGGTGTGGGAGATGATCTCCGGCCCTGTCGCGGTGGGCCTGACGCCAGAAATCGTGGCCAGCGAAAAGGTATTGGAAGCGGCGCTGTCGTGGGAGGAAAACGGCTGGCCCGATTTCTCCATGTACTACCCAATCTTCCGCGCGGCAGAGGGTGCACAACACTTCGGCGCGGCTCTCCCCCGCGAGGAAGCGCGCCGGGGCATGGGGGAGGCACCGCTGATGGTTTTCGGTGCGGACGCCTGGCAGTATGGGCTTGACCGTCCTCTGCCCGCCGATCAGCAGGCAGCCCGCGAAGCGTTGCAGAAGGCGGCGCATTGCGATGCCCTTCCTGACGACATGTTGCCGGGCATGGTCAACATCCAGCGTCTTCGCGATGCGCGGTTGGCGGCGGTCGCCCTTGAGGCGTTCGGCGTGACCGGCGGCCCTGTGGTGGTCATCACCGGCAACGGCCATGCCCGCAAGGACTGGGGCGCACCCGCCGTGCTGGCTTATGCGCAGCCGGACGCACGGATCTTTTCCCTCGCGCAGGGGGAGGAAGGACGCGCCGTGCCAGAGGGAGGATTCGACCGGGTGGATACAGCGCCCGCGACGGAACGCGACGATCCCTGCGCGGCGTTCAGCAATTAACCCTTCCAGTCACGCGGTGACATCGACGCTGCCGCCAGTGCCGGCGGAGCGCAGGGCGGCAAGGTCGGCGACCGCCTGTGCTCGGCTCGCATCCGCCAGGGCAGCAACCTGCCGGTCGGCGGCAGAGGGTTCCGCCGGCGCCAGTGCCGCCGCCTTCACCTGGTCCATCTTGTCTATGGTCGCTTCAGGGTCGCCCTCGACCGGGCTGATGTCGATGGGGACCTCTCCGCCAATGGCGTAGCGGTTGCCGTCCGGACCGGTCTGATACGTGTAGCTCGGTGCCCCGGCGAACTGGCCCCCCACTGTCGCATGCGCCTGCTCGTGTGCGCGGACTTCCCTGTCGCGGGCCCTGAGTTCGGACACTGCCTTTCGTTCCGGTCCGGACAGCCCGGCAGAGTCTTCCCGCGCCTCCGCGATCTTCTGGTGATAGGCGGCCATCAGCGGCGCGACGGCGTCCCATCCCGCCCTGTGAATTTCGTTGCCGACCGATCCTTCCATGGTGGCCCTTTCCATTGCCTCGGGCACGAGGGTAGGGTGCACCCGTTAAGGAACGACTAGGCCGCTGCTGGCGGCGCACGATATCGGGAAGGGCATGGAATGCTGGCGGGCAGGCGGATCCTGTTGATCATCGGCGGTGGCATTGCCGCCTACAAGTCTCTGGACCTGATCCGGCGCCTGCGAGAGCGCGGCGCCGCCGTGACGCCGGTCATGACCCGCGCGGCTTCGGAGTTCGTGACGCCTTTGAGCGTTGCCGCCCTTGCCGGAGAAGACGTTCACGCCGACCTCTTCGACCTTACGCGCGAGGCGGAGATGGGGCACATCCAGCTTTCCCGCGTCGCCGACCTATTGGTCGTCGCTCCGGCCACTGCCGACCTCATGGCCAAGATGGTCGGGGGGCATGCTGACGACCTTGCCTCGACCCTGCTGTTGGCGACGGACACGCCGGTGATGATCGCGCCCGCGATGAACGTCCGCATGTGGGATCACCCGGCCACGCAACGCAACCTGGCCACGCTGCGGGGCGACGGCATCCGGATCGTGGGTCCGAACGAGGGCGACATGGCGTGCGGCGAATTCGGCCCGGGCCGCATGGCGGAACCGCTGGAGATCGTCGCGGCGATCGAGGGCGCGCTGTCGGATGGCCCGCTGAAGGGGCGCCGCGTTCTGGTGACCTCAGGCCCCACGCATGAACCCATCGATCCGGTTCGCTACATCGCCAACCGTTCATCCGGGGCGCAGGGCACGGCGGTGGCCGAAGCGCTGCGCGACCTGGGGGCCGAAGTCGTCTTTGTCACCGGCCGGGCGGACGCGCCCCGGCCCACGGGCATGACGGTGGTCGAGGTCGAAAGCGCCAGAGAGATGCGGGAGGCGGTCATGGATGCGCTGCCCGTCGACGCAGGGGTTTTCGCGGCTGCGGTGGCGGACTGGCGGGTAAAGTCGGCCTCGGCCTCGAAGATCAAGAAGACGGCAGGACAGCTTCCCGTGCTGGAGTTCGAGGAAAACCCGGATATCCTGCGCGACGTGTCCAAGCTGGCAGAAGGGCGGCCCGCGCTGGTCGTCGGTTTCGCCGCCGAGACGGATGACGTGGTCGCCAACGCCACGGCGAAACGCGCCCGCAAGGGGTGCGACTGGATCGTGGCCAACGACGTTTCGCCTGCGACGGGAATCATGGGCGGCACGGAAAACGCTGTGGTCCTGATCACCGCCGATGGGGCCGAGGCATGGCCGCGTGCCGCCAAGAGCGACGTGGCCCGCAAGCTGGCCGACCGACTGGCCGAAGCGCTGAAGAAGGTGCCATCATGACTGTGAAGGACGTCGACATCGCCTTCGTTTGGGAGCCGGAGGCAGACAGGTCTCTGGGTTTGCCCGACTACGCGACGGCGGGGGCCGCAGGTGCGGACCTGCGCGCGAACCTTCCCGACCGCGGCACCCTGACGCTGGAGGCCGGCGCCCGGGCCCTCGTGCCGACCGGCCTGCGCCTGGCCATTCCCGATGGCTACGAAGTGCAGGTGCGTCCCCGCTCGGGCCTGGCACTGAAACACGGCATCACCTTGCCCAACGCACCCGGGACCATCGACAGCGATTACAGGGGGCCGCTGGGCGTCATCGTGATGAACGCGGGCGATGCGCCTTTCGAGATCTGCCACGGTGACCGGATCGCGCAGATGGTTGTGGCCCCCGTGGTGCGTGGCCGCTTTTCGGTGGCCGACACCCTGCCCGATACCGCGCGCGGAAAGGGCGGTTTCGGTTCGACGGGGCGCGGCTGATGCTTCTGGTTCTCAGTCTTGGCGTCCTGATCTGGGGGTTCGGCCGCCTGGTGGGGGCAAGCCGCGAAGCGCGTCTTTACATGCTGGCCCTGCTGTATGTCGGTGTGCTTGTGGTGCATGTCGTCCTGCCCTTCGGCCATCCAATGCGTCTGGCCACTGGGGAAAGCGCCGCGCCCTGGCTGATCCTTGGCGCGATGGTCCTGCTCGGGCTGATCTATGCCCGGGGCGTGCGGAAGCTGAAGCAACGCGCCGAGGTGAAGGAGGCGGACGAAGCCCCGATCCAGGACCCTGGCGCGTTCAGACCCGGCGAGCTCGACCGCTACGCCCGTCACATCGTGCTGCGCGAATTGGGTGGACCGGGACAGAAGCGGCTGAAACAGTCCCGCGTTCTGGTCGTGGGGGCCGGGGGCCTCGGGTCCCCCGCGCTCCTTTATCTCGCGGCGGCGGGCGTCGGGACCATCGGCGTGATCGACGACGATACCGTCGACAGCGGCAACCTGCAGCGGCAGGTAATCCATACGGATGCGCGGATCGGCACGCCGAAGGTGTTTTCGGCGCAGGCCGCGATGGAGGCATTGAACCCATATGTCACCGTGCGGCCCTACAAGCGCCGTCTCGACGCCGCGACGGCGGCGGCCCTGCTGGAAGAGTATGACGTCGTGCTCGACGGGACCGACAATTTCGACACCCGCTACCTTGTGAACGCGGCCTGCGTGGCGGCGGGCAAGCCGCTGGTCTCGGGTGCGCTCAGCCAGTGGGAGGGACAGGTCAGCGTGTTCCATCCCGAGGGCGGCGGGCCATGTTACCGCTGCATCTTCCCCGAGGAGCCAGCCGCGGGTCTTGCGCCGTCCTGCGCGGTGGCGGGGGTGTTGGGCCCTCTGCCGGGTGTGGTCGGTTCGATGATGGCCGTCGAATGCGTGAAGCTGATTGCGGGCGCCGGGCAACCGCTGATCGGCGAGATGCTGATTTACGACGCGCTTTGGGGCGAGACCCGCAAGATCGGGCTGAAACCCGCCCCGGGCTGCCCGGACTGTGGGGGTAGGGCGGCGTGAAACCCCGCCCTACGTTCGCCACCTCGTGATCGGCGCGGAGCGCGACGACCGGCAGGATGGCACAGGCGCGCCCCGAACCGTGTCGCGACCGTCGATCTGTCGGAACGGATTGAAGCGGTGCGCCGGGGCGCATAGCTTTCGTGCACACTCCTGGAGACCGACATGACCAATCCGCTTCTGAAGACATGGGACACGCCCTACGGCCTGCCGCCCTTTGCAGAGATTTCCGATGCCGACTTTGGCCCCGCCTTCGACGCCGCCATGGCCGAAGACCTTGCCGAGGTCGAGAAGGTGGCCGCCAACCCTGAGCCGCCGACGTTCGAGAACACCATCGAGGGCTTGATGGACACCGGGTCCGCCCTGGATCGCGTGGCGGGCGTCTTCTACAATCTGGCCGGTGCCGACAGCAATGACGCGCGCGAGGCGCTGATGCGCGATTATGCCCCACGGCTGTCGGCGCATTCCTCGGCCATCTTCTCAAACAAGCCGCTGTTCGAACGGATCCAGTCCGTATGGGAGGCGCGCAACACGCTTGACCTGACGCCGGAACAGGCGCGTGTGCTGATGCTGACCCACCGCAACTTCGTCCGCGCTGGCGCTGCGCTGGACGGGGACGAATCCGCGCGCATGACGGTCGTGAAGGGGCGGCTTGCCGAGCTTGGCACCGCCTTCACCCAGAACGTGCTTGCGGATGAGCGCGACTGGTACATGGAACTGTCCGAGAGTGACCTCGAAGGTCTGCCGGCATTTGTCGTCAACGCTCTGCGCGGTGCGGGAGAAGAGCGCGGGAAGGGCCCCTGCGTGACCCTTTCGCGTTCCGTCATCACGCCGTTCCTGCAGTTCAGCCCGCGCCGAGACTTGCGTGAGAAGGCCTTCCGCGCTTGGGCCGCGCGCGGCGCCAACGGCGGCAAGACCGACAACCGGGGCATCGCCGCCGAAACCCTGAAGCTGCGTGAAGAACGCGCGGCCCTGCTGGGTCACAAGAATTTTGCGGCCTTCAAGCTGGAGACGGAAATGGCGGGCACCGCCGACAAGGTGCGCGACCTGTTGATGCAGGTCTGGACGCCGGCCCGTGCCGCCGCTCTGAAGGACCAGGAGGTGCTGGAGAGTATGCTGCACGCGGATGGCATCGACGGCCCGCTTGAACCGTGGGACTGGCGCTATTACGCGGAAAAGCGGCGCAGGGCGGAACACGATCTGGATGAGGGTGAGATCAAGCCTTACTTCCAGCTCGACCGGATGATCGACGCGGCCTTTGCCTGTTCGGAACGGCTGTTCGGCCTGACCTTCGAACCGCTCGACGTTCCTCTGTATCACCCCGACTGCCGGGCATGGACGGTGCAACGCGAGGGAAATACGATTGCCGTGTTCATCGGCGACTACTTCGCCCGCGGATCGAAGCGGTCGGGCGCGTGGTGTTCCGCCTTCCGGGCGCAGCGCAAGTTCCCGGACGTGCAGATCCCTGTGGTGGTCAACGTGTGCAACTTTTCCAAGGGGTCGCCCGCGCTCCTGTCCTATGACGACGCACGCACCCTGTTCCACGAATTCGGCCACGCCCTGCACCAGATGCTGTCGGACGTGACCTACGAGATGGTGTCGGGCACAAGCGTGGCGCGCGACTTCGTCGAACTGCCCTCTCAACTGTACGAACACTGGCTGGAAGTGCCCGAAGTGCTGGCCGAATATGCTACCCACGCCGAAACCGGAGAGCCGATGCCGAAAGAGCTGCTGCACAAGGTGCTGACGGCTGCGACCTACGACATGGGCTTCCAGACGGTCGAATACGTGGCCTCGGCGCTGGTCGACCTGGAATTCCACGCCGGTCCTGCACCCGCCGATCCGATGCAGAAACAGGCGCAGGTGCTGGAAGAGATCGGGATGCCGCGCGCAATCGTGATGCGCCACGCCACCCCGCATTTCGCCCATGTCTTCGCGGGCGACGGCTATTCCTCCGGCTACTACAGCTACATGTGGTCGGAGGTCATGGATGCCGACGCCTTCGCCGCTTTCGAGGAGGCAGGCGATGCGTTCGATCCCGGGATGGCGCAGCGGCTGGAAGAGTTCATCCTGTCCAAGGGCGGCTCGGTCGAGGCAGAAGACCTCTACACCGGGTTCCGCGGTCGGATGCCCGGCGTCGATGCATTGCTGAAGGGGCGCGGCCTCGCGGCCTGATGCCACGGGCGCGCGCCGGGCGGGCACGGCTCAGAACGGCGCGCGTTCCAGTTCGAATCCTTCTTCTGCAAGGAGGTTCAGCACCCCTTCCTCTCCGGACAGATGCGCGGCACCGAAGGCAGCGACCACCGGCCCTTCGGTGCTTTCCAGCGTGTCGAGGATGACGGGAATCCATGCGCGGTTCCGGGCGTCGATCATGGCGCTGTTCACCGTGTCGAAAACTACGTCGGCCTCTTCCTCTTGCATGGGGGTCAGGCGGGGCGACAGGACTTCGAGCACCAGCTGGCTTTCGGCGTGCGCCTCTTCGAAGTAGGTGGTGATGATCGTCTCGAACAGGTCCTCGTTCACCTCCGGCGGCGCCAGCGCAGAGCGGATCATGGACAGTTGCGCCGCCATCGGCACGGCGGCGAACAGCGCGAGGCCGGTGTCCCAAGGCTCCAGTGACAGGGTCGGCACCCGCTTTTCTTCGGCAATGGCTTCGAGCCGGACGTCGAGACCGTCGTTCTGTTCCAGCAGATCCTTCATGCAGGCCGGCACCGAAAGCAGCATGGAGACGTACCACGGTTGCATGCGGGCGCCGATGAAGGCCGGCATGTCACGCGCGGCCATCGCGCTGGACAATTGCTGCCATTCGTCCTCGGACAGAAGGTCGGGCAGGCTGCCATCCGATAACATGAACATGGCCGGGTCGCTGGCGATGCTGGCTTCCATGGTCTTCCGATCCGGGCCTGCCATCTCGAGCAGCAGGACGGCGGCGTCGTCAAGCAGGGGCGACAGCCGTTCGGTCGGGCCGTCGAGACGCGGGTCCGACAGGTGGATCGTTCCGACAAGGTGGACGATTTCGTCGCCACGCCGGGCGATCCAGTGGTTGCCGGACGTGTAGGGCGTTTCGGCCAGGCGGGCATCGACCTCGGCCTTCTCATCCGGCAAGAGGGTGGGGCGCAGATCGTCCCCGGCGCAACGGGCGTGCGCAAGGACGGGCAGCGTCGTGATCGCCAGCCCCAGCAAGACATGCCGGGCGGTTTTCATCAGGGACATACAGGCTCCTTTGGTTGAGCCGCACTTTCTGCGCATGTGTGGCGCTGGACAAGGGGTAAAGCCCGGGAAACACTGCGATCATGGAACGGGAAAGCGAGCTTTATGCACCGGTCAAGTCCCTGCTGGAAAAGCAGGGCTACACGGTCAAGGGAGAGGTCGGCGCGGCGGACTTGGTGGCGGTGCGCGGCGACGATCCGCCGGTGATCGTGGAACTGAAGCTGCGTATCACGCTGTCGCTGTTTCACCAGGCCTGCGCGCGGCTGAAGCTGACCGACCACGTCTACGTCGCCGTTCCAAAACCCACGGGCAAGACGGCGCGGCGGGCGCTGAAGGACAACCGTGACCTTTGCCGACGGCTGGGTCTGGGCTTCATCGTGGTGCTGCCGGACGGGCGGGTGGAGGTTCTTTGCGACCCCGGACCATATGCACCGCGCAAGAACCGCAAGAAATCCGATCATCTGCTGCGGGAGTTCGGGGCGCTGCGTGGCGATCCAAACGAGGGTGGTGCCACGCGGCACGGCATCGTCACCGCCTATCGTCAGGACGCGCTGGCCTGCGCGGCCTACCTTGCCGAGGCGGGTCCCAGCCGGGGGCGCGACGTGGCTGCCGCGACCGGTGTGGCGCGGGCTACGGGATTGATGCGCGACAATCATTACGGCTGGTTCGAGAAGGTGGCGACGGGCGTCTATGACCTGTCGGAGGCCGGCCGCGACGGACTGGTGCACTGGGCCTATTCGTGGGAGCCGGGCGGCGCGTAGCCCCGCCCTACATGCCGTTCCGCGGTGCGGCGGCGGCCTCGCACGCCCGGTCGCGCGCAGCGGCTGCGCGGCCTTCACGCAGGGCGACACGCTCGCGGTGCAGCGTGTAGAGGCCGGACGCCACGATGATGGCGCACCCAACAAAGGTCCAGACGTCCGGCAGATCGGCAAAGACCACGTACCCGTAGAAGGTGCTCCAGATGATCAGCGAATAGTGGATCGGGGCCAGCGCCACCGCCTGCGCAATGTCGAGCGCCCGGATCACCAGAACCTCGCCCACACCGGCCGTCAAAGCCAGGCCAAGGATCACGAGCCAGAGCTGCAGCGTGTCCGGTGTCGTCCAGACGAACGGCAAAGCCAGGGCCACAAGGACCGTCGACGTGATGGACGTGAACGCAACGGTCGTCATCACGTTGTCCGCGCCCGACAGGGTTCGCGACAGGACCTGCCTTGTCGCGAAGAAGCAGGCGGCGATCAGGACGAAGCCGATGGCCGGGTGAAACACGCCCAGCCCGGGCCGTATCACGATCAGCATCCCGACGAAGCCGACCGCCACGGCGGCCCAGCGACGCGGGCCGACCGGTTCCCGCAGGAACAGCGCGCCCATCAAGGTCACGAGGAACGGGGCGATGAAGGTCACGGCGACTGCGTCGGCCAGAGGCACATAGGTTACCGCCAGCACGAAACACAGTGCCGAGGACGCTGCGCAGATGCCGCGCAGGATCTGTACGCCGGGCAATTGCGACCTCAGGAGGTGCGCGCCCTTCATCGCCAGCATTACCAGCACACCAAGGAAAAGGCCGATCTGCCGGAAGAACACGATCTGCGCGGGCGGCAGCGTGTCGGTCAGGAACTTAGCCTGCACGTCGCAGGCGGCGAACGCGAAGAACCCCAGCGCCATAAGGACGATCCCGCGCATGTTCTGGCTTTCGGGGCCTTTGTTAGGATTTGGCCGGGCCGACAGAATCGGCGTGGCCTGAGGAGAGGGCATGGCAAACTCGGATCTTGGACTGGCAGACACTAGACGCTGCGTCGCAGAATGAAAATGGCAGGCGGCGGGCATCTGCCCTGCATATCTGCAAGGGCGCTGTCTCAGCCCTGTATTTCATCTCTGTCCGGCCGGTCCTTATCTCGCAAGGCGACGAAGACAGCCATAGGGACAAGGCTGTGCCGGGAGCGTGCTGTGACAGGGGCGTCGCGGCAATACCCACAGCCCGCAGACATGGAGCCGAGCGCCATGTGCGGCATTCCGGAAACCGGCGGGGTGTGTGGACCGGCAGACGCACGCGATGGCCCCTGGCTGCGCAGATCGAAACCGTCGCCGGGTTGGTGAGTGGCTGGGCTGTGGTGGCGTCGCTGGTCCCGGCCCTGCGGCGGCACCACAGGCAATAGCGTTACAGGGAAAGCTGATCGAACGTGTCCTTGAGCAGCATGGCCGAAGCTTCGAGCGCGGCATTCTCCTGACGGGAGATGTCCGGCATCAGTTCGGCGGTCACGCCCTCTCGGCCTACGACACGGGGAAGGGAGCAGGCGACCCGGCGCACCCCCGCCACGTCGGACAGGGTAGACACGGTCAGCACCGTCTGTTCGTCGGAACCGATTGCCGCGACCAAACGGGCCAGACCGGCGCCGATGCCGTACCATGTCGCGCCCTTGCCCTCGATGATGGTATAGGCCGCATTGCGAACGCCCTTGTCGATGCGTTCCCGAACATCGGCGGTCAGGGGCGCGCGAATCTGCGCCGCGAAACTCTCGATCGAGACGGACCCGGCCCGCGCTGCCGTCCAGGCAAGCACCTCCGTGTCGCCGTGTTCGCCAAGGACATAGGCGTGGACCGACCGCGGCGCGATGTTCAGGTGCCGCCCAAGCAGCCAGCGGAAGCGGGCGGTGTCGAGGATCGTGCCGGAACCGATCACCCGGCCCGCAGGCAGGCCGCTCAGTGCCTGCGTGACATGGGTCATGATGTCGACCGGATTGGAGGCGATCAGCAGGATCGCATCGGGGGCGGCGCGCGTCACGTCTCCCACGACGGCGCGAAAGACCTCCGCGTTGCGCGACAGCAGCTCCAGCCGGCTTTCCCCCGGCTTCTGCGAGACGCCGCAGGCCAGGATCACCACGTCGGCGCCCGACAGGTCGTCGTATCCGCCCGCCACGATCCTTGCTGAAACGGAGAAGGGGACGGCGTGGGCGATATCCTCCGCCTCTGCCTGTGCGCGGGCGGTGTCGAGGTCCACCAGAACGATTTCAGAGGCCACGCCCCGCATGATGCAGGCAAAGGCCGCGGCCGATCCGACCATGCCTGCGCCGACTATTCCGAGCTTCATCAAATGGTCCTTGCAAAGGGTTCACCCGAGGATAGGACCGTGATAGCGGCCCGGGCAAAGAACTTCGACCTCTCGTGCGCGGCTTGCGGTGAAAATGGCGCGGGATTGTGCGTCCGGCCACAGATTGTTGCGCGGGCAAGTGTTATCAATGGCTTAGGGTGGCGCCTTGGCCATGCTTGGCTAGGATGACGTAGATTGGTGCACGTCCTTGGTGCCCCGCCTCCGGCCCCGGCACGCTCCACCTGCCGACCGCCGGACACATGTGCAACGATCCTGATCCGGCGTTGCCGCCGTCAGGCCCCCACACGGAAAGGCCCCTCTCATGCTCATGTCGATACACGTCACGATGCACTATCGGTTCGCGCAACCCAACATCGCCTTTCTGGCGCTGGAGGCGGCCCGGACCGAAGGTCAGTCGGTCCTGTCGGAGGCGTTTGTGGCCGGCGATGCCGAGCTGACGCGGATCGCGGGAGATGCCGGCATCGGTCACAGGATCTGGGCCCGCATACCCGGCGAAGCCCTGAAGCTGGACTACAGGGCGACGCTGGAGATCACGCGGCCCGCACCGATGCTTGGCACCTTGAAGACCGCGCCGCTGCCGGAGATTCCGGCAGAGCCCGCGCCCTACCTGCGGCCCTCCCGCTATTGCCAGTCGGACAAGTTCACGGCTTTCGTCGGCAAGCGGTTCGGTCATCTGGAGGGGGGCGCCAAGGTCGCGGCGATCCGGGACTGGATCGAGGACGAGCTGGACTACGTTCCTGGCAGCTCGGACGCGGACACAAATGTGCTGGAGACCTTCGCCGGCCGGCAGGGTGTGTGCCGCGACTATGCGCATCTGTTCTGCACGATGGTCCGTGCCGCCGAGATCCCGGCCCGCTGCGTGGCCGTATATGGTCCGGACGTGACCCCCCAAGACTTTCACGCGGTTGGACAGGTCTGGCTCGATGGGGCGTGGCATCTCGTCGATCCCACGGGTATGTGCACTGCGGATGCCCTGGCCGTCGTGGCCGTCGGCCGGGACGCCTATGACATCGCGTTTCTCGGATCGCAGGCCCCTGCGGAGCTGGTCGAGCAGACCGTGCGCGTCACACGCGGCTGACAGGCCGTGCGGTGATCCGTCCCGGGGGGGCTTGGGTTCGGCCCTGTCCTGCTTATGTATGCTGTGCATGAAACCTTGGCCCCGCAGCGCAAAGATCGCGCAAAAATTCTCATCGCCTCATGTTGACACGACTCGGCTCGTTCCTTACCTCAGCGCCGTTAGCACTCTCTCCACTTGAGTGCTAACGGCCCGCTCGAAGACGAGGGGCCAAGGTTGTAACTTTGAGCTAGGAGACTCGAAGATGGCATTCAAACCGCTTCATGACCGCGTGCTGGTTCGTCGCGTAGAATCGGACGAAAAGACTGCTGGTGGCCTGATCATCCCCGATAGCGCCAAGGAAAAGCCGGCAGAGGGCGTGGTTGTCGCGTGTGGCGAAGGTGCACGCAAGGACAGCGGCGAGCTGATCGATATGGCCGTCAAAGAGGGTGACAAGGTCCTCTTCGGCAAGTGGTCGGGCACCGAAGTCAACGTCGGCGGCGAAGAGCTGCTGATCATGAAGGAAAGCGACATCCTGGGCATCATCACCGATGACGCGGCTGCCAAGGCAGCCTGAGCGCCGGTTCTGATTTCCAACGACAACTTCTGAAACAGGAGACTTTCGAATGTCCGCAAAAGACGTGAAATTCAACACCGACGCCCGCACGCGCATGCTGAACGGCGTCAACATCCTCGCCGACGCCGTGAAGGTGACGCTTGGCCCGAAAGGCCGGAACGTGGTTCTGGACAAATCCTTCGGCGCGCCGCGCATCACCAAGGACGGTGTGTCCGTGGCGAAGGAAATCGAACTGGAAGACAAGTTCGAGAACATGGGCGCGCAGATGGTGAAGGAAGTCGCTTCCCGCACCAACGACGAAGCCGGTGACGGCACCACCACTGCGACCGTTCTGGCACAGTCCATCGTCCGTGAAGGCATGAAGGCCGTTGCGGCCGGCATGAACCCGATGGATCTGAAGCGCGGCATCGACATGGCAACCGCCAAGGTCGTCGAGCACATCAAGAACGCTGCCCGCACCGTCGAGAACTCCGACGAAGTCGCACAGGTCGGCACCATCTCCGCCAACGGTGAAGCCGAGATCGGCCGTCAGATCGCAGACGCGATGCAGAAGGTCGGCAACGAGGGTGTCATCACCGTCGAAGAGAACAAAGGCCTCGAAACCGAGACCGACGTCGTCGAAGGCATGCAGTTCGACCGCGGCTACCTGTCGCCGTACTTCGTGACCAACGCCGACAAGATGATTGCAGAGCTCGACGACTGCATGATCCTGCTGCACGAGAAGAAGCTCTCGTCGCTGCAGCCGCTCGTGCCGCTGCTCGAGCAGGTGATCCAGTCGCAGAAGCCGCTGCTGATCATCGCGGAAGACGTCGAAGGCGAAGCGCTGGCGACCCTCGTGGTCAACAAGCTGCGCGGCGGCCTCAAGATCGCAGCCGTCAAGGCACCGGGCTTCGGCGACCGCCGCAAGGCCATGCTGCAGGACATCGCGATCCTGACCGGCGGCCAGGTGATCTCGGAAGATCTCGGCATGAAGCTTGAGAATGTCACCATGGACATGCTCGGCACCGCCAAGACCGTCAACATCACCAAGGACGAGACGACCATCGTCGACGGCCACGGTGAGAAGGCAGAGATCGAAGCGCGCGTTTCCCAGATCCGTACCCAGATCGAGGAAACCACCTCCGACTACGACCGTGAGAAGCTGCAGGAACGCGTTGCCAAGCTGGCAGGCGGTGTGGCTGTCATCCGCGTCGGCGGCATGACCGAAGTCGAAGTGAAAGAGCGCAAGGACCGCGTGGACGACGCTCTGAACGCAACCCGCGCAGCCGTGCAGGAAGGCGTTGTCGTCGGTGGCGGCGTGGCGCTGGTGCAGGGTGCGAAGGCTCTGGACGGTCTGGAAGGTCAGAACGCCGACCAGAACCGCGGCATCTCCATCGTGCGTATCGCACTGGAATCGCCGCTGCGTCAGATCGCGCAGAACGCGGGTGTCGACGGGTCCGTCGTCGCCGGCAAGGTGCGTGAATCCACCGACCTCAAGTTCGGCTACAACGCGCAGACCGACGAATACGGCGACATGTTCAAGTTCGGCGTCATCGACCCGGCCAAAGTCGTCCGCACCGCTCTGGAAGATGCAGCCTCGATCGCAGGCCTGCTGATCACCACGGAAGCGATGGTCGCGGACAAGCCGCAGAAAGAAGGCGCAGGCGCCGGCGGTGGCATGCCCGACATGGGCGGCATGGGCGGCATGATGTAATCTGCCCGCCGCAGATCAAATCACGGAAGGGCCGGTGTTTCACCGGCCCTTTTCTTTGTAGCGGATCTGGTCGCAGGGATGCGGTCGTTTGGCCTTGGTCGCCCTGGCAGGCGTCCCGATGAGCTCCTTGAAATTCCGAGCGTGTCGAGCCATGCCGGAATTCCGCTCGCGGAAACGATGCCCGATGGCTATCCTGCGTCAGCACTGGATGGGACGCGCTCATGAGTCGTCGGGACAGCAGGAAAGCCATGGAGCTGCGTCTACCGGACGATCTCCGAAAGCGTCTGGTTTCGACCTCCGGTCAGTTCCTTCCTCTCGCTTATCTTGCACGACAGGCCCTGCGCCGCGCTTTGGACGGCGAGGTCGGCTGGGAAGTCGATGTGAACCCCGGCACGGCCCGTCCGATCCTCCTGCAGCTTTCCACGGAGGAACAGGCGCGTCTGGACATCTGGATCTCCGCGCGGGGCGTGAATGCCGAGGTCGCCGTGCTGTCGCTGATCTCTGCCGTCGTCTGACGGTCAGCGCACGTCGGGGGCAACGTCCGAAAAGCGGCCCTCGGGGAGCGGCTGCGCGGTGCTGACATCCCAAGTGTACAGATAGCATTCGGCGTCGTGGCGTGTGCCATCGTGCAGGATGACCTCGATGGTACGCCGCAGGTATTCGTGCGGCTCGGGCCAGTCCGGAGAGCAGCCCTCGAAATCGTCCAGCGAACCGAACACGGCATCCGGGTCGTGGACGCGATGCAATTCGCCATGCACCCGATCGTCCGGATCGGGCGAGGGCAGGGCGCCGGGATAGGCGTTTTGCCCGGGGTCGTCCGGGTCGTCGATCAGGTAAAGCCTGGCACGGATCGTGCCTTGGCCGAGAGAGGACGCATGGCGGCGCAAGAGCGCGCCCATTGGATGGTCCGCGGTCGTGGTCAAGGTGCCGTACACAAACAGCAGGGTCATCGTCTGGACTCCGTTGGCCTGGGTGCCACTTGATAGGAAATCCCGGGTCCTAGTTGAAGCCGCAATTGTCCTGCCTGACGTCGCGGTGTCCGTGTTTCGTTGGGACTGCCGTGGATCGAGGCGCTTGCCGCAACGCCCGTCATGCGCTTTGAACCCGCCATGGAAATGAGATTCGAAGAGGCGCTTTGGGCGCAGGGTGTGAATCGGGTGGCTGGCGTCGACGAGGTGGGGCGCGGGCCTCTGGCAGGGCCGGTCGTGGCGGCGGCGGTGGTGCTGAACCGGGCATCGATCCCGGACGGGCTGAACGACTCGAAAAAGCTGACCATCAAGCGGCGGGAGTTCCTGGCTCCGCTCTTGTGGCAAAGCGCTGAGGTGTCAATCGGCCAGGCCTCCGTCGAAGAGATCGACGAGACGAACATCCTGCAAGCCAGTCTTCTGGCAATGCGGCGGGCCGTCGAAGGGCTGCCGAAGCCGCCGGACCATCTTCTGGTCGACGGCAACCGCGCACCGGGCGGTATTTCATGTGACGCGACGTGTATCGTGGGCGGCGACGGGCGCAGCCCGAGCATCGCCGCGGCCTCAATTGTGGCCAAAATCTGGCGCGATGATGTCATGAAAAGGGCCGCGACACAGTACCCGGGTTATGGATGGGAAACGAACGCCGGATACCCGACGAAGTGTCACAAATCTGCCCTTCGAAATCTTGGGGCGACGCCATTCCATAGACGTTCGTTCAAGCCGGTGCGCGATATCTTGTGACAAGCTAAATCTGCAACCCACTGATTCAATAAATAAATTGACCGCGAATCGGTTTCGACTCAGATTCGACACCAACGACTGAGCGTGACAACACGCCGGGGACAGAGGCAGAGAATGACAACGATGACACGTGCGAAGAGCGCAGCCGCGCTCCCGATCAATCAGATATTGGATGGCGACTGTATCCAGGTGATGAACAGTCTGCCTGAGGCTTCGGTCGATCTGATCTTTGCCGATCCTCCTTACAACCTGCAGCTCAAGGGGGAGCTGCACCGTCCCGACAACTCCCGCGTGGATGCGGTCGACGACCATTGGGACCAATTCAGCAACTTCGCCGCCTATGACGCCTTTACCCAAGACTGGCTGCGTGCGGCGCGCCGATTGCTCAAGCCTGACGGGGCGATCTGGGTGATCGGTTCTTATCACAACATCTTCCGGGTTGGCGCCGCGTTGCAGGACGCAGGCTTCTGGATCCTGAACGATGTGATCTGGCGCAAGGCCAATCCGATGCCGAATTTCCGTGGCAAGCGGTTCACCAATGCGCATGAGACGATGATCTGGGCGTCGAAGTCGGAAGGGGCGAAGTACACCTTCAACTACGAGGCGCTGAAATCCCTGAACGAGGGCATCCAGATGCGCTCTGACTGGGTTCTGCCGATCTGCAACGGCGGCGAGCGCCTGAAGGACGCCAACGGTGACAAGGCCCATCCGACGCAGAAACCTCAATCGCTGCTGCACCGTGTCATCGTCGGATCGACGAACCCGGGCGACGTTGTGCTGGACCCGTTCTTCGGGACTGGCACGACAGGCGCCGTGGCCAAGATGCTGGGCCGCGACTGGATCGGGATCGAACGCGAAGCGGCCTACCGCGAGGTTGCGCTGAAGCGGCTGGGCGACGTGCGGGCCTTCGACAAGGGCGCGCTTGAGGTCAGCACCTCCAAGCGGGCAGAACCGCGCGTGCCCTTCGGGCAGCTGGTCGAACGCGGCATGCTGCGCCCCGGCGAGATGTTGATCAACGGCCGCGGCCAGATGGCCAAGGTGCGCGCCGACGGCACGCTGGTGGGCGACGGTGTCACCGGTTCCATCCACCAGGTCGGCGCAAAGCTGGAAGGCGCGCCGTCCTGCAACGGCTGGACCTACTGGCACTTCCGTCGCGACGGCAAGACGGTGCCGATCGACGTTCTGCGTCAGCAGATCCGGTCGGAGATGTAAGACACCCCTGAGGGGTCCCGAGAATTCAAGAACACCGCCGGTGCACTGTGGGCTGCCACAGGCACTGACTTGCCCCGTCTGCCCTGCAGACGGGGCTTTTTTCGCCAGCAGGACAGGCTATCCTTGAGTGCGGAAAGGGAGGGCTTCCGATGCGGGTGAGAGCGGACTTCACGCAGGACGAGGTGGTGCGTCCACAGGACTACGAATGGCGCTCGTCCCCGGCGAGCGGTGTGGACCGGATGATGCTGGACCGGATCGGCGAAGAGGTCGCGCGCGCAACCACCATCGTGCGCTTCGCCCCGAACAGCGCATTCGACCCTCACACGCACGGCGGCGGAGAGGAATACCTCGTGCTGGAGGGCGTGTTCTCGGACGAGTTCGGCGACTATCCGGCGGGCACCTACGTGCGCAATCCCATCGGGACGCGGCACACACCACGGATCGGTCCCGAAGGTGCGACGATCCTTGTGAAACTGTGTCAGTTCGACAAGGAGGACACCGAACAGAAAGTCATCGACACACGCAGGACGCAGTTCCGGCCGGGCGTGGCGCCGGGGCTGACGGAACTCCTTTTGCACGAGGTGCCGGGCGAACGTGTCCGCATGGTCCGGTTCGCTCCGGGCGCATGGCTGGAGCGGGCGGACCACAGGTCATCCGAAGAGATTTTTGTGGTCGAGGGCACGCTTGACGACGAGTCCGGCCGTTATCCCGCCGGAAGCTGGCTGCGCAGCCCGGGCGGCGCGGGAAACCGAATGGGATCGCGGGACGGCTGCCTGCTTTACGTCAAGACCGGCCATCTTCCGGTCTGACACCATCGCGCAGGGTGGCGCATAGCCCCACCCTACAAGCCATCGCCACATTCCGTAGGGCGGGGCTTTGCGCCGCCCCGTCCCGGCATCTGCTCGCGGGGCCTTTTCGTCGTGTGGCACAGGGCCTAATCCTTGTCGGCATGGACATACGTGCAATACTCATGGGGCTGGCCTTTGCGGCGATGTGGTCCTCGGCCTTCACATCCGCCCGGATCATCGTCGCCGCGGCCCCTCCGCTCACCGCGCTGGCCCTGCGTTTCCTGATCTCCGGCCTGATCGCGGTCGGGATCGCGTTGTTCCTGCGGCAAAGCTGGCGGCTGTCGGCGGCACAATGGCGCGCGACCATCGTTTTCGGCATCTGCCAGAACGCGGTGTATCTTGGGCTCAACTTCGTCGCCGTACAGACAATCGAAGCGTCGCTTGCCGCAATCATCGCATCGACCATGCCGCTGCTCGTGGCGCTTGCAGGGTGGTTGTTTCTTGGGGAAAAACCGGCACGACAGGCGGTTGTGGGGCTGGTGGCCGGAGTGGTCGGCGTGGTGATCATCATGGGGGCGCGGTTCGGCGGGGGGCTCGACCTCTTCGGCGTGACGCTTTGCGTCCTGGGGGTATTGGCCCTGACAACGGCAACCATGTTCCTGAGGGGCGCGACTTCGGGCGGGAACTTCATGATGGTCGTGGGGTTGCAGATGCTGATCGGCAGCGCGGCGCTCTGGGTACCGGCTCTGGCACTTGAGACGCCGGAGGTCACGTGGTCCCCCAGTCTGATCGCCGCTTTCGCCTACACGACGCTGGTGCCCGGTCTTGCGGCCACCTTCGTCTGGGTGCTGCTGGTCAACCGCATCGGGGCCGTCCGGGCGTCGACCTTCCATTTCCTGAACCCCTTCCTCGGCGTGGCGATCGCAGCCGCGCTCCTGGGAGAGAGGCTGCGCCTGCTGGACCTGATCGGCGTGGCGGTGATCGCCTGTGGCGTCCTTCTGGTGCAGCTTGCGAAACTGCCGGCAACCGCTGCGGGTGTCGCGCGCGACGGGTAAAAAACCTCTGAAAGTCTCGTTACTTTTCCGGTAGGCGACGAGGCTTTGTTTACCGCCTCCGCCTAGTGTCAGCACCGAGTTCTTTCGGGCCCCCCCATGCTCGCCTTTCGAGAAACGAGGAATGACATGAGTAAGTTTTCCATCCGGATTCAGGTTATGTCCCTCGCCGCCGCCTTCCTGACGGCATTGCTGGTTCTGTCCCTGGTATCCTGGAAAATGAACGATCGGACCGCCGCCGAGTTCTATCGCTTTGAAAAGGCAGTGCAGAAAGTCGAGGTGCTGCACGCGATAAAGGAACATGTCGAGCAAGGGGCAGGCGACCTTCTCGCGTTCGTCGCGGGGCGTCAGGACGCGGGTGACAGCCTTGGCAAGAACCTTGACGAGATGCGTGCGAGGATTGCCGAGGCAACCGTCATTTTTCAAAACGATCCTTCGGCTCAGGAGGAATTGGCCTCCATCGGAAAGCTTGTCGAAAAATTCTCTGCGCATGTCGACAAGCTGGCAGAGCAGACACAGGCAGAGCGGCAAGTGAGTGTGTGGAGCGGTCCGCTGCTGTTCGTTGCCGCCATCCGGGAACGCGTGAACACCATGCAGGAAGAGGCAAGCGCAGATTTCGGCGCGATCACGCAGAAGGCCTATGGCGGCATCGACGATGCCAGGCTTCACTTGCTTGGCGCAAACGCCTTTGTCGTGGCGTCTGCAATCGGATTGGCTTTGCTGTTTGGTCAGTTGTTGTCCGCACCTGTGCGACACGCGGCGGGCGCAGCCCGCAAGCTGGAATCCGAAGACTATGAAAGCCAGATCGAAGGGTTGGAGCGGCGGGATGAAATCGGAGCGATTGCGCAGGGACTTGAAGGTTTGCGGAACAAGCTCCGGGATGCAAAGGAAATGGAACTCCAGCAGAAAACGGACAACAACCGCAGGGTCGATCTGTTCCAGACCCTCGGGATCGCCATGAGTCGCCTGCGTGGCGGAAAACTGGACGCCCGGATCGATGCCGAAGAGTGGCGTGACCTTGGCGAAGGTTACCTGCAGTTGTGTCGCGACTTCAATGACCTGGCAGGCGCTTTGGACACGCTTGTCTCTTCGTTGCACATGAGTGCAGCCACGGTCCAAACCAATGCCGGTGAGTTGTCGGGCATGTCCGATGAGATGTCGCGCCGTGCCGAGATCCAGGCAGCCACGCTAGAGCAATCCGCTGCCGCGCTGGACGCTCTGTCGGGCGGCGTGAAATCGGCCGCGGACAAGGCGCAAGTCGCCGACGAAAAGGTCATCGAGGGCAGGCGGCGTGCAGAGCAGGGCGGCGAGGTCATGGCCCGTGCCCTCCAGGCCATGAGCTCTATCGCCAAGAGTTCGGAGCAGATCAGCAAAATCATCACAGTGATCGACGACATCGCCTTCCAGACCAACCTGCTTGCCCTCAACGCCGGGGTCGAGGCGGCGCGCGCGGGCGAGTCGGGCAAGGGCTTCTCCGTGGTCGCTTCCGAGGTTCGGGGACTGGCGCAGCGGGCGTCTGCCTCGGCGGGCGAGATCAAGGAACTCGTCCTGAACAGCGTAGATCAGGTCGAGGATGGTGAACGGCTCGTGCAGGAAACCAGCCAGACCCTGTCGCATATCGTCGAGAGCGTGTCGGAGGTTTCGGGGCTTGTGTCCGCCATCGCGCGCATGGCGCGCGAGCAGGCGGGCGGTGTACAAGAGATCAATGTGGGTATCGCCGAACTGGACAAGGTGACTCAGCACAACGCCGCAATGGTCAACCAGACCAGCGCATCGAGCCAGCAGTTGACGGTTGAGGCGACACGTTTGTCCAACCTACTGGCGCAATTCACCGGCGGCACGGAGGTTGCCGCGCCCACCTCGGTCGCGGCGGGCGTGCCAGAGTTGTTCGGAATGGATTTCGCGGTGGAGACACCTCCGCACGACGGGGCGTCCGACCTGACCAAGGAGACGGACGGAGGCTTCGATCACACGAGCGCCGATCCGGACATGTCACCTGCGGAGAACACCCAAGGCGGCGTACTCAACGACCGCAAGTCGCTGGGCGAATACACCACGGAAACAGCCGGTGACGATGGCGTCCGCTACGGCGAGCAGAACGAGCGCTTGCTGCACGGCAGCTGGGATGGAGAGGCCGTCGATCCCCGCCCGGTCGAAGTGGAAGAGGAAAAGCTTGCCATCAACGCCCCCGCCGCGTCTCGGTTTACGGCAGCGAAAGGGAGCACGTCGGCCCCTGCAGCCCCGGTCACCTGGGACGAGTTCTGAGGCGACCGATCAGCCGCCGATGCGTCCGCCCGCGTCGCCGATCTGGCCGCGGTGGAGCAGCAGGTGGTCGAGAAGGACACAGGCCATCATGGCTTCGCCCACCGGGACCGCGCGAATGCCGACGCAGGGATCGTGCCGGCCCTTGGTGACGATCTCCGTCTGTTCGCCGGACAGGGTAATCGTCTTGCGGGGCGTCAGAATGGACGAGGTCGGCTTGACCGCGAAGCGTACAACGACATCCTGTCCGGTAGAGATGCCGCCAAGGATGCCGCCCGCGTGGTTGGAACTGTAACGCGGGCCGTCGTTCGACATGAAGATCTCGTCCGCGTTCTGCGAGCCGGTCAGTGCTGCCGCCGCCATGCCTTCGCCGATCTCCACGCCCTTGACCGCGTTGATCGACATCATCGCGGCGGCAAGATCGGTGTCGAGCTTGCCGTAGACCGGCGCTCCGAGGCCGGCGGGCACACCACGCGCCACGACTTCGATCACCGCACCCACGCTGTCGCCGGACTTGCGCAGGTCGTCCAGATAGCCCGCCCAGTCATCCGCTGTCTCGGCGTCCGGGCACCAGAAGGGGTTCTGGTCGATTTGCGCGTCGTCATAGCGGGCGGGATCGGCCTTGCGCGGGCCCATCTGCACCATGTAGCCGCGGATCTCCAGGCCCGGCGCCAATGCATTCAGCGCCGCGCGCGCCAGGCCGCCCGCCGCGACGCGCGCCGCCGTCTCGCGCGCCGAAGACCGCCCGCCGCCGCGGTAGTCGCGGATACCGTACTTCTGGAAATAGGTGATGTCGGCATGACCGGGCCGGAACTTCTGCGTGATGTCGCCATAGTCCTTCGACCGCTGGTCGGTGTTCTCGATCAACAGCTGGACGGGAGTGCCGGTGGTGCGTCCCTCGAACGTGCCCGACAGTATGCGCACGGCGTCCGGTTCCCGCCGCTGCGTTGTGTACTTGTTCTGCCCCGGCTTGCGCTTGTCGAGCCAGTGCTGAAGTTGGGCCTCGTCGACCTCTACCCCCGGCGGCACGCCGTCGACAGTCGCCCCCAGTGCAGGGCCGTGGCTTTCGCCCCACGTGGTGACGCGGAAGATATGGCCGAAGGTGTTGAGGCTCATGGGCGGTCTCCTTTGGGCGGTGTCCTAGGGCAGGGAGGGCGGGCGCTCAAGGGGTTTCGCCTTGCCAGAAGCGCCGGACGGCCCTAGGTTCCGCGATACCTCGGGGTGGCGGAGCACGATCCGCCTGAGATTTGCGTAGACGCATCAACCCGTTGAACCTGAACCGGTTAGCACCGGCGGAGGGAAGGTATCGGTCTGTCTCCGAATCTTGCCCTCTCGTGAGCGAAACTTGGAGGAAGACCATGAAGACCTTCACTTTTGCAGCGGGATTGTTCCTTGCCACCGGCGCCGTTACGGTCGCCGCCGCGCAAGAGGTCCTGACTGTCTATGCCCCCGACTACTTCGTGTCGGAGTGGGGGCCGGGCCCCAAGATCGAGGAGCTGTTCGAGGCGCAGTGCGGCTGCGACTTGCAGTTCAAGCCGGGCGAGTTGTTGCCCCGCATCATGCTGGAAGGCGAACGGACCGGGGCCGACGTGGTGATCGGACTGAACACCGACGTCACGAAGAAGGCCCGTGAAAGCGGGCTATTTGCGCCGCATGGCGTCGACCTGTCACCGCTGACCCTTCCGCTGGACTGGACCGACGACGTCTTTTTGCCGTTCAACTATGGCCACACGGCTTTTGTCTACGACGCCACGAAAATGGAGCCGCCGGCTTCGCTCGAAGCGATGGAAACGCTGCCCGAAGACGTGCGCATCGTCATCCAGGACCCGCGCACGTCGATCTCCGGCCTTGCGTTGGTGCTGTGGATCAAGTCCGTCTACGGCGATGAAGCCGGGGCCTTCTGGGAGGCGCTGGCGCCCAACATCGTCACCGTGACGAAAGGCTGGTCGGAAAGCTACGGGCTGTTCACAGACGGCGAGGCTGACATGGTGCTCAGCTACACGACATCGCCCGTCTACCACATCATCGCCGAGGGCGACGAGACGAAGAAGGCCGCGATCTTCCCCGAAGGCCACTATTTCATGGTCGAGCTGGCGGCGAAGGTCGCAGGCAGCGACCAGCCGGAACTGGCACAGCAGTTCATGGACTTCATTCTCAGCCGCGATTTCCAGTCGATGATCGCGACGGGCAACTGGTCGTTCCCGGCCGCTTTGCCCAGGGACGAATGGCCGGAAGGGTTCCAGAAGCTTGATCTGCCGGAAGAGGTGATCTTCTATTCCGAGGATGAGGCCGCGGCCCTCAGAGACGAGGCCATCGAGGAATGGCGGCGCGCGCTCTCCCGCTGATCGCGGGCGCGGCCCTTGCATCGCTGACGCTGGGGCCGGTCGCGGTCGTGCTGCTGCGGGCCGGGGGGCTGGGTGCGCTTGCGCCCGGCGACCTGGCCGCGTTGCGGTTCACGTTTGTGCAGGCGATGATCTCGGCGGCGGTCAGCGTGACACTCGCCGTGCCGGTGGCGCGGGCGCTGGTGCGGCAACGCTTTCCCGGACGCGCGGCACTGGTCGCGCTGATGGGGGCGCCGTTCATCCTGCCGGTGATCGTCGCCGTCATGGGGCTGATCGCGGTCTTTGGCCGGAACGGATTGGTGAACGGACTGTTGGGCGCGCTAAATCTGCCGCTGGTCGATGTCTACGGCCTGCACGGCGTGGTGCTGGCGCATGTGTTCTTCAACCTGCCGCTGGCTGTCCGGATGCTGTTGAACGGCTGGCAGGCGGTGCCCGGAGAACGGCTGCGCCTTGCGGCCTCGCTTGGCCTGTCGCGTGGGGCGATGTGGCGGGTGATCGATGCGCCGGTCGTGCTGCGTGTGGCCCCGGGCGCGTTCGTGGTGATCTTCGTGATCTGCCTGACCTCCTTTGCCGTGGCGTTGACACTGGGGGGCGGACCGCGGGCGACGACCGTCGAACTCGCGATCTATCAGGCGATGCGCTTCGATTTCGACCTTGGGCGGGCGGCGGCGCTGGCTCTGGTGCAGTTGGCGCTGGGTCTTGCGGCCGGGTTGGTGGCATTGAAGGTTGCGCGGGGCGAAGGCTTTGGCGCTGGCCGCGACCGCATCGTGCCGCGCAGGGACGGCAGGGGCTGGGCCCGGGGCGCGGACTTCGCCTGGATCGTCGCGGCGGCGTTGTTCCTGCTGGTCCCGCTGGGGACCGTTATGACACGCGGCACGGCGGGACTGCTGCTGTTGGGGCCGGACACCTTTCGCGCGGCTGGGCATTCGGTCGCCGTGGCGCTGGCCTCCACCCTGCTGTGCATGGGCTGGGCTATGGCGCTGGCCAACCGGCGCGGAGAGCTGCTGGCGCTGTCGGCCATCGCCGTCTCGCCTCTGGTGCTGGGCACCGGGCTTTTCCTGATGCTGCGGCCTTTCGTGAACCCGTTCAGCATGGCCCTGCCGGTGACGGCGCTGGTCAATGCGCTGATGGGGTTGCCCTTCGCACTCAGGATCATCGTGCCGCAGGCCGAGGCGGTGGAGGCGGACTTTGGACGGCTGCGCGCCTCGCTCGGGATGACGGGCTTCGCCTGGTGGCGGCTGGTCTGGCTGCCCCGCCTGCGCCGGCCTTTGGGGTTCGCCTCGGGTCTGGTGGCGGCGTTGGCAATGGGGGATCTGGGTGTCATCGCGCTGTTCGCGGATCCGGACCGGGCGACGCTGCCGTTGCAGGTCTACCGGCTGATGGGATCCTACCAGATGGAGGCGGCGGCCGGTGCTGCCTTGTTGTTGCTGGGGCTCAGCCTTGGCGCGTTTGTGTTGCTCGACAGGGGAGGGCGCCTTGCTGACGCTTGAAACACTGCACGCGGACATGGACGGCACCACGCTGTCGGCCGATCTGTCGTTGTTGCCGGGGCGGCGTGTCGCTGTGCTCGGTCCGTCCGGTGCCGGCAAGTCCACCCTGCTGGACCTGCTGGCAGGGTTCAGGACGCCGCGAAGCGGACGCATCCTTTGGGAGGGGCGGGATCTGACGGAGGTGCCGCCCGAGAAACGCCCTTTGTCGATCCTCTTTCAGGACGGCAATCTCTTCCCGCACCTCGACGTTGGGCGGAACCTCGGGCTGGCGCTGCGCCCGGACGGGCGCCGCCCCGGCCCCGGGGATACCGCACGGATCGATGAGGCGCTGCGCCGGGTCGGGCTGGACGGCATGGCAGCGCGCAAGCCGGGTACGCTGTCGGGTGGGCAGCAATCCCGGGCCGCCCTCGCGCGCGTGCTGTTGATGGCCCGTCCGGTTCTGCTTCTGGACGAGCCCTTCGCCGCGCTGGGACCGGGTTTGAAGCGCGAGATGCTGGCGCTGGTGGGCGAGGTCGGCGCGAGCCTTGGCGCGCTGACCGTCATGGTCACGCACGACCCTGGCGATGCGCGCGACTTCGCGGAAGAGGTCGTTCTGGTGGCGGACGGCACGGTGCATCCGCCGGTCGCGACGGACGCCTTCTTTGCCGCGCCGCCGCCCGCTTTCCGGCGCTACATCGGGGAGTGAGGGGTTCCCGCGCCCTTGCCGCTCCGGTTATCCTGAGAACGGTTTCGGTGGCGAGGGTGATAGGCGATGGACAGACGGACGTCATTCCGGCTTTCCGAGCGGCTGATGGGCATGGACGAGGCCACATGGGCCCGTCACGCAAATCCGTGGAGCGCGTGGTCGCGGGTCACGATCCTGCCGCTTTTGGCGCTGGCGATCTGGAGCCGCGTGTGGATCGGTGGCTGGGCGCTGCTGCCCGTCGTCGCGGTGCTGTTGTGGATCTGGCTGAACCCTCGGCTGTTCCCGGTGCCCGACACCACGGACGCCTGGATGACACAGGCGGTTCTGGGAGAGCGTGACTGGCTGGCCCATGGCGACAAGCCCGAGGTGGCGCACCACCGTCCCACGGTGCGTCTTCTGACGGGCGCCAGCGGACTTGGCAGCGTCGTGTTGATCGCCGGGCTGGTCTGGCTGAACCTCTCTCTGACGCTGCTGGGCCTCGTCCTCGCCATGGGTGGCAAGCTGTGGCTGATGGACGTGATGGTGCGGGCCCGGCGCGATCTGGCCGCGGCGGGACGGGATACGGTCAGTATTTGAGGCCCGTGTCGCAAAGCACGGTCACCACCGTCGCGTCCCGAGCCACGCGCCCCGATGCCAGCAACCTGGACGCGGCGCAGACGTTGGCGGCGGCGGAAAAGCCCACGTACAGGCCCTCCTGTGTGGCCAGTCGGCGGTGCCAGTCGATGACGTCTTCGTCGGTCACGGTCAGGCCGAAATCCATCAGCGCGGCGTCCCAGTGCGGCGGCACGGTGCCGTAGCCGGTGCCTTGCAGCATGTGGCGGGCCTTGACCACGGGTTTGCCCGCAAGCGGTTCGCTGCCTTCCGGTTCGACGGGCGCGCAGAGGATGCCCGGCTTGGCCGCCTTCAGCGCCTTTGCGATGCCCAGGTATGTCGAGCCCGTGCCCACCGCCGCGACGAAGGCATCCAGCGGGCCGTCGGCCTGGGCAAGGATCTCGGCCCCGGTGATCTCGTGCGCGGCGATGCCTTCGGTCGCGTTGAACTGGTCGACGTAGAAGGCGCTCTCGGACTTGGCCAGGCGCTGCGCCTCATCCGCAGCGGCGGTGACATCCGCGCCCGTGACCTGACCGGGGGCGCCGTCGACCTGCGGGACAAGCACCACGCGCGCGCCGAGGCCCTCCATCATCCGGGCGCGGGCCGCGCTGTTGCCTGCCGACATCGTCGCGATGAAAGGGTGACCGAGGGCGGCGCAAACGACAGCCAGCCCGGCGCCCATATTGCCGGAGGTCATCTCGACCACCGGCATACCCGGTTGCAGGCGGCCATCTGCGCGGGCGGCGCGCAGGATGGCCAGAGCGGCGCGGTCCTTGACGCTGCCGCCGGGCATCAGGAACTCTGCCTTCGCCAGGATGCGCCCCGGACCGTCATGGCAGCGGGTCAGTTCAATGAGGGGCGTGTTGCCGATGAGGTCGAGGACGGAGACGGGCATGCGCGGACCTTTCCTTGATACCCGATGGGTAGCCGGTCACGCGGTCGGTGGCAAAGGGCGACAGGCCGCGCAAGGCCCCCGAAAGCAGAAAGCCCCGCCGGTCGGGGCGGGGCTTTCCGTTACTGTATCCGGTCCGGATCAGGCGTTGGGCTTGCGCTTGATCGGTGCCCAGATGCGCTTGTTCACAAGGTACAGCAGGGCGGACATGATGATGAGGAAGAACACGCCGATAAAGCCTGCTTCCTTGCGGGCCATCATCTTCGGTTCCGCCGCCCACATCAGGAAGGCCGCGACGTCCTGCGCCTCATGGTGCAGGGAGTTGGAGTGGCCGTCGTCGAAGTCGACGTCCTCCCCGTACAGCGGCTGTGCCATGCCGATCCAGCTGCCCGGAACGGTGTGCTTGCCATTCTCGTCCAGACACTCGGCCGGGTAGCCGCCGGCGGTGAACACGGCGTTGTAGTTGCCGGGGAAGTCCTCGGGCGCACATTCCGGTGTCTCGTGGTAGCCGGAAAGCAGCGAGGCTATGTATTCCGCGCCGCCCATGCCTTTGAAGAACTGGTTGATGCCGAGACCGTAGGGACCGTGGAAACCGGCACGTGCCTTTGCCATCAGCGACAGGTCAGGTGCGCCCGCTGCGGTCACCGGCGGGAAGTTGTCCGCCGGAATGGCCGGCCGGAAATCGCCGTCGCCATCGGCCAGTTCCGCATCCCACACCTGGAAGTTCTCGGCGTAGGCGAAGACCTGGTCTTCGTTGTAGCCGAGCGCCGACAGGTCGCGGATCGGTACGTATTTCAGGCCGTGGCAGGCCGAGCAGATCTCCGTGTAGACCTTAAGGCCGCGCTGGAGCTGCATCTGGTCGTAGGCGCCGAAGGGGCCTTCGAAGGAGAACGCGAAGTCCTCGACGTGGGCCTCTCCCCCGGCGGCATGTGCGCCGGAGGCAAGACCGATGGCCGTCAGGGCCGCGAAAGTGAGCTTCTTGAACATCTCTTGCGATCCTTTCGAGGTCATTCCGCCGGAGCGTTGGCGGTTTGGCCGGAAGTGTCGGACTTCGGCGGATAGTGCGCGTCGAAATCCTCTTCGATGGTCGTCGGGCGCGGCAGCGGCTTCTCGATCACGCCAAGTAGCGGCAGGATCACGAGGAAGTACGCGAACCAGTAGGCCGAAGCGATCAGCGAGAAGGAGGCGTAGGGCTCCTCTGCCGGCATCGCGCCGAGCCACATCAGGGCCATGAAGTCGATGACCAGAAGCCAGAACCACCACTTGAACATCGGGCGGTACTTGCCCGAACGCACGGACGAGGTGTCGAGCCAGGGTGCCAGTGCCATCGCGAGGATCGCGCCGAACATCGCCAGCACACCGAAGAACTTCGCGTCGATGATGCCGCCGGTGAGGAAGCTGGCGATCTGCACGACCCAGACCTCGGACGTGAACGCGCGCAGGATGGCGTAGAACGGCAGGAAGTACCATTCCGGCACGATGTGCGACGGCGTCGAGAGCGGGTTCGCCTCGATGTAGTTGTCCGGGTGGCCAAGGTAGTTCGGCATGAAGCCGACGATGGCGAAGAACACGGCCAGGATCACCGCCAGGGCGAAGAGGTCCTTGATCACGTAGTACGGCCAGAACGGAACGGTGTCCTTTTCGGCCTCTGCCTTCGACCCGCGGCGCACTTCGACACCGGTCGGGTTGTTGTTGCCCGTGGTGTGGAAGGCCCAGATGTGCACGGCGACGAGGGCCGCGATCACGAAGGGCAGAAGGTAGTGCAGCGAGAAGAAGCGGTTCAGCGTGGCGTTGTCTACCGCCGGTCCGCCCAGCAGCCAGGTCTGGATCGGCTCACCGATGAACGGAATGGCGCCGAACAGGCCGGTGATCACGGTCGCGCCCCAGAAGGACATCTGACCCCAGGGCAGCACGTAGCCCATGAAGGCGGTGCCCATCATGCAGAGGTAGATCAGCATGCCGATGATCCACGTGATCTCGCGCGGGGCCTTGTAGGACCCGTAGTAGAGACCGCGGAAGATGTGCGCGTAGACCGCCACGAAGAACAGCGAGGCGCCGTTCATGTGCAGGTAACGGATGAAGTGACCGCCGTTCACGTTGCGCATGATGTGCTCGATCGAGGCGAAGGCAAAGTCGACATGCGGCGTGTAGTGCATCACGAGGACGACGCCCGTCGCGATCTGCAGTACCAGGCAGAAGGTCAGGATAATGCCCCAGATCCACATCCAGTTGAGGTTCTTGGGGGTGGGGATCATGATGGTGTCGTAGAGCAGACCGACCACCGGAAGACGGGTATGCACCCACTTCTCGATGCCGGTCTTGGGCTCGTAATGATCGTGCGGGATTCCAGCCATAGTGTGCCCTCCTCAGCCCAGCAGGATGGTCGATGCGTCGACCCAGGAGGTCGGCGGGATATGCAGGTTCTGCGGGGCCGGGCCTTTGCGGATCCGGCCGGCCATGTCGTAGTGCGAGCCGTGGCAGGGGCAGAACCAGCCTCCGAAATCGCCGGAGTCGCCAAGCGGGACACAGCCGAGGTGAGTGCAGACGCCCATCTGGACAAGCCAGGTTTCGGCGACTTCGTCAGACCCTTCGGGGTTCGGCATGGTGCGGTTCTCGTCCGTCGCGGGAGCGTTCGGATCGATGTTGTCGTTCCGCGCAAGCGTGTCGACCAGCGGCGATGCGGACCCGTCGGCCAGGGCCTCGTCCTGCAGCTTGGCCTTCTCCACCTCATCCGGCGTCCGGTGGCGGATGAAGACCGGCTTGCCCAGCCACTTCACCGTGAGCTGCGAGCCCGGAGCCACGCCGGACACGTCGACGCGGATGGTGGACAGCGCCCGCACGTCGGCGGAGGGGTTCATCTGGTTGACCAGCGGCCAGACCGCGGCGCCCGCGGTGACAGCCCCGGCGCCGGCTGCGGCGTAATAGAGGAAGTCCCTGCGGGTGGCATCATGATCGTCTGCGTGAGACACGATTGTCGCTCCCTTGTTTCGGGCCCGAGGAAGCGCCCTCCGGCCGACATACGTCCAATGAAGGGAACGAGTCGGACGACTCTCCCGTACATTTCAGAGCGGTATCTACCCGTCACCTTTCAGGTGGTAAAGCATCCAAAAGCCACAGATTGCGGTTCGTGCGCATGTGTCGCGGTTGAAAGCACGCATTTGCGGAGTTAGATGAGGACCCGAGCAGAGGGAGAAGACCCCATGAAGCGCCTGATTCTTGCCGCGGGGTTGTCCTGCGCAGTGGCGGCCCCAGCGGCAGCAGAAACCGAGTTGTCCTTTTATCTGGGGTGGCAGACCCTCCCGCACAGCCGGATCACGGGCGAATTGCCCAACGGTGGCGGCTCGTACGACGAGCTCGTCGGCTGGGAAGGCAAACCCTTTGAAATGCCGCCCTATTACGGCGCGCGTGCCACGTGGTGGCGGACGGACACTCTGGGGTTCGGCGTGGAATACACCCACACCAAAGCCTACGCCCCGAGCGATACCAAGAACGCGCTCGGCTTCTCGCGGCTGGAATTCACCGACGGCCACAACGTGGCGACCGTCAACGTGATGAAGCGCTGGCCGGAGCTTTGGGGCAAGACGACGCCCTATGTCGGCGGCGGTCTGGGCGTGGCATTCCCGCATGTCGATGCGAAGCACAATTCCGGGTCGCGGACCTACGGGTTCCAGGTGACGGGCCCGGCGGCGCGCCTGATGGCCGGGGCCAGCTATCCGATCAACGACCGGTTCTCCGTCTTCGGGGAATACCAGTTCACCTATTCGTCGAACGAAGGTGAGTTCGACGATGGCGGAACATTCAAGACCGACATCAAGACAAACGCGCTGAACGTCGGCATTTCGATGAAGTTCTGATAGCGGCGCGGGGATCGCAGGGCAGGCGGCGCACAGCCCCGCCCTACCGGAAATCCGCGCCTTTTCAACGGCTTCCCATGACCTGACGGGACGCGCGGGGCGGCGTTTGGTACTGCCCCGCTGGCCTTGGCTTTGTCGCGCCCGTCAACCCGCAGGAAGTGTGGCCTTCATCGACTCGCGTTCGGCGAAGCGGGCGTACCACTGCGCCAAGGCGTCGTGGCCGGTGCGCCAGCCGCGCACCTCGTGCCGGAAATCGAGGTATCCCAAGGCGCAGCCGACGGCGATCTGACCCATGTCGAGGGGGCCGGTCAGGTGGCTCATCCAGCGGGTTTCCAGCGCGTCGAGGGCGCGGGCGACCTTGCCCCACTGGCCTTCGATCCACTCCATCGAGACCTTCTCGGAAGGGCGGAACCGCTCTTCGTAGATGATGAGGACGGCGGCTTCGAGGATGCCGTCCGCCGTTGCCTCCAGCGTCAGCGTGTCCCAGATTCTGCTTTCAGGATAAAGGTTTGCCCCGGCCTTGGCATCGAGATAGCGGCAGATCACCCGGCTGTCGTACAGCGTGGGCGCGTTGTCGCGGATCAGGGCGGGGATCTTGCCCACCGGGTTCGCAGAGGTCAGCGTCGGGTCCGGCGAGATGGGCGAGGCCACCACGTCGATCTGTTCGACATCCCCGATCTGTCCCGTTTCGTGCAGGGTCACGAGGACCTTGCGCACAAAGGGCGAGGGCCCGGCCTTCAGAAGTTTCATGGAGGTTCTCCGCAAATTGTCTGCGTGCATGATTGGCAGAGGCTCCCCGGTGTCTCAAGGGGCCGCGCGCGGCATGGCGTTAACCTGCCCTGCCGGGGCCTTGCCGGTTAACGACGCGCGCGGCGGGGTAACGCAGCGCACGGTGCACAGCGCCACAGCATCTGGCCCCTCCAAGTGCCGTGCGCACAACGGATTAACGGATGTTAACCAATGCGCCGGGGGCATTAAGGGACGAACCGGCCGATTGGACCCCGATTCCCGGCCGGTTGTTAACCTTTGGACGATTCGGCCCTCGCGAAACCGTTGCGCGGGCTTTTTTCCTGTTAACCTGTCCGGGAACGGCCCGCGATGGCCGCGCGTCACGACCTTCACGATGGCGTTGGATCGCCGCGTCGCGCGTTCCCTTTCGCGCGGAATGACCCATACTCCTGCACAGAGGTGAAACCCACGGGCCGCGCGTCTGCCGCGTGGCCGCACCGACCGAGAGGAGGCACCGCCATGACCCCCAACCCCGGAACGTTCGGACCGATGACCCGCCGCAGCCTGATCCTGACCGGCGCCGCCGGACTGGTGTCCGGCCTGAGCGTGCCCGCCCGCGCGGCGGGTGTCGCGCCGACGCCCTCGATGCGCGGCGGGGCGAACAACTACCGTCCCGGCGCGCCCATCGTCGCGCGGATCGGCAACGGCGGCTTCCTGATGTCGGGCACCGTGCGCCGGGCAGGGGACGGCGCGCCGCTGGAAGGCGTGCGCATCCAGATCTGGGCGCACACCACCGAAGGCCATGAGCGCGACCCGCAAAGCCATGGCGCCACGCTGACCGACGCCGATGGCGTCTTTCGAATGGACATGCCGCAGATCGTTCCGGCCTTTGGCCAGCCGCATGGGCACCTGGCCTATGACAGCGGCGATTTCGAGACGGTGTTCCTGCGGCCGGTGATGCGCAGCGCGCGGGAGACCAGCCTGAGCGCCGACTTCGTGCTGCAACCGGCGTGACGCGCCGGTCGCCATGCGTCGATACCTGATCTGGGGCGGGCTGGGCCTGATCGCCGTGGCCGCATTGGGAGAGGCGGCGTTCAGCCCGCTGCTTCAATGGCGGCAGCCGGTCTATATCGCCGCCGGTTTCGCGGGCATCGTGGCGCTGCTGCTGGTGCTGGCCCAGCCGCTTCTGGCGGGCGGTCTGTTGCCCGGCGTGCGGATGGCGGTGGGGCGGCGGCTGCATCGCTGGACGGGGGCCGCACTGCTGGGTGCGGTGCTGGTGCATGTGGGCGGGCTTTGGGTGACATCGCCGCCCGACATGGTGGATGCGCTGACCTTCACCTCGCCCACGCCGTTTTCGCCCTGGGGCGTGGTGGCGATGTGGGCGCTGTTCGGGACCGCCGTTCTGGCCGGTCTGCGCAACCGGCTGAGCGCGCGGGTCTGGCGGCTGGGGCATTGTGTGCTGGCGGTGGTGATCGTGGCGGGCAGTGTCACGCACGCCCTGCTGATCGAGGGCACGATGGGCCCCGTGTCGAAGGTGGTTCTTTGCGCCGTGACCGTGGCCGTGCTTTTGCGGGTGCTGCTGCGGCTTCGGGTCTGGCGGCTGGTGGCGCGCTAGGGGCGGCGCTTTGGCGGCTGCGTCCGCAGGGGCACCGGAGCGGGCGTCCGTGCGGCATGGGGAGTCAAGCGCTGGATAAATTGGGTAAAGGCCCCGGATCGGCTTCGGGGCCTTTCATGATTTCCGGCGTGCCCCGGATCGTCAGCCCGCGGAGTCTCGGCGGGCGGCTTCGTCTTCGGCACGGTCCGCGTCCTCGGCGGTCCACGCGTCCGAGCGCAGTTCCAGCCACATTGCGTTCATCACCGCGAAGAGCGCGGCCAGCGGGAGGCCCAGAAGCCAAGCGAAGTACCACATATCCCGTCTCCTTTCCGGTATCAGTAAAGCGTGTCGGATTTGCCGGTCACCTCGTCCTCGGTGACCTTGCCCCAGAGCACCCGGTAGACCCAAGCGGTGTACATCAGGATCAGGGGCATGAAGATCACCGCGCAGACCAGCATGATGAACAGCGTCAGGTGCGAGGACGAGGCGTCCCACACCGTCAGCGAGCTGTCCGGGTCCACGGTGGACGGCAGGATGAACGGGAACATCGTCAGCCCGACGCTCGATATCACGCCGAGGATGCCGAGTTTCGAGGCCAGCAGCGTCGTCACCTCGCGTCCGGCCTTCAGCCCCATGACGGCGAGCGCGATCCCGGCAAAGCCCATCAGCGGCGCCACGGCGATCCACGGGCGTTCGGCATAGGCCGACAGCCACGAACCGCCGCGCATCACCTCGCTCAGGAGGGGGTTCGATGGCCCGTCCGTCACCGCCTCTGCGGTGAAGGCGTAGCCGTCGATACCCACCGCCAGCCACAGCCCGGCCAGCGCGTAGCCGCCCGCCGCGACCATCCCGGCGGTCACGCCGATGGCGCGGGCCCGGTCCTTCACCGCGCCTTCGGTCTTCACCGACAGCCAGGCCGCGCCGTGCATCAGCAGCATCGACAGCGACACCACGCCCGCCAGCAGCGCGAAGGGCCGCAGCAGGCCCACGAACTTGCCCAGCATCGAGCCGTCGTACATCGGCATCAGGTCCTGCGTCAGGTGGAACGGCACGCCCAGAAGCACATTGCCCACCGCGACACCGAACAGCGTCGCCGGCACCGCGCCGCCCGCGAACAGCGCCCAGTCCCAGCGTTCCCGCCAGGTCGGGTCCTCGCGCTTCGAGCGGTACTTGAACGCCACCGGGCGCACGATCAGCGCGGCGAGGATCACGAACATCGCAAGGTAGAACCCGCTGAACGACACCGCATAGAGCGGCGGCCACGCGGCGAAGATCGCCCCGCCGCCCAGGATGAACCACACCTGGTTGCCTTCCCACACCGGGCCGACGGTGTTGATGACCACGCGGCGCTCCACGTCGGTCTTCGCCACGAAGGGCAGCAGCGCGCCAACGCCCATGTCGAAACCGTCCGTCAGGGCGAAACCGATCAGCAGCACGCCCAGCAGGCCCCACCAGATGACGCGCAGCGTCTCGAAATCTATCAGGTCCGAAAGGATCATATCGTTTACTCCGCCGGGGACACGACGCCGCGCGACCGCAGTCGTGCGTCGTGCCGCCGTTGCCAGTCATCCGTCTCCGCAACGTCTAGGTACGGCCCTTTGCGGATGTATTTCACCATCAGGCTTACCTCGATCACGAAGAGGACCGTGTAGAACAGGATGAACCCGGCCAGCGTGAACAGCACGTCAGCCACGCTGAGGTGCGACACCGACATTGCCGTCGGCAGCACGCCCGAGACGGTCCACGGCTGGCGCCCGAACTCGGCCACGAACCAGCCCAACTCGGCGGCGATCCACGGCATCGGAATCCACGCCACCGCGCCCCAGAGCGCCCAACGCGGAAAGGTCATCCGCCGGAAGGACGCGCGCCAGAAGAAATACGCCGTCAGGAGGATGAAGCTGAAGCCGAGGCCCACCATGATCCGGAACGCCCAGAACAGCGGCGCGACGCCCGGCACGGTGTCCCAGGCCGCCTTGTCGATCTGCTCTTCGGTGGCATCGCGCGGATCGTCCACGTAGCGCTTCAGCAGGAAGGCATAACCCAGGTCCATGGAGTTCTGCTCGAACACGAAGCGGGCCTCGGGCGGCACGTCGCCACGGTTCTCGCGCACGGTCATCAGCGCGTCGTAGGCGATGATGCCGCGCCGCACGCGTTCCTTGTTCTCGGCCACCAGATCCTTGATGCCGGGGATCTCCTCCGTCAGGCTCCGGGTGCCGATCAGGCCCATGACCCAGGGGATTTCCACCGCGTAGTGCGTCTCGCGCGCTTCCTTGTCGGGGAAGCCCACCAGTGTGAAGGGCGCGGGTGCCTCGTGCGTTTCCCACATCGCCTCGATCGAGGCGAGCTTCATCTTCTGCACCTGCCCGGCGGAATAGCCCGATTCGTCGCCCAGCACGACCACCGACAGCGCCGCGGCAAGGCCAAAGGCCGAGGCCACCGCGATGGACCGCCGCGCCATGTCCGTGAACCGGCCCTGCAACAGGTAGAGTGCCGAAACCCCGAGCACGAAAAGCGAGGCCGTCACATAGCCGGCGCTCACGGTGTGCACGAACTTCGACTGCGCCACCTCGTTGAAGATGACCTCGAAGAAGTCGGTCATCTCCATGCGCATGGTCTCGGGGTTGAACTCCGCGCCGACCGGGTTGTTCATCCAGCCGTTGGCGATCAGGATCCAAAGCGCCGAAAAATTCGACCCGATGGCCACCAGCCACGCCACGACAAGGTGCTGCACCTTCGACAGCTTGTCCCAGCCGAAGAAGAACAGCCCGACAAAGGTGGCCTCAAGGAAGAAGGCCATCATCCCTTCGATGGCCAGCGGCGCGCCGAACACGTCGCCCACGTAATGCGAATAATACGACCAGTTCATGCCGAACTGGAATTCCATCGTTATGCCTGTCGCGACGCCCAGCACGAAGTTGATGCCGAACAGCGTGCCCCAGAACTTCGTCATCTGCCGCCAGATCGGGCGGTTCGTCATGACGTAGACGGTCTCCATGATGGCGACGATGATCGACAACCCCAGCGTGAGCGGCACGAACAGGAAGTGATACATAGCCGTCAGGGCAAATTGCAGGCGCGACAGCTCGACCAGTCCGATCTCCATAAGAGAGCTCCTTGGTGTTTATTTCCGCATCCGTGATGCGGAATTCGTGGCGCTTATATATTCCACATTCAAGATACGAAATTGACACAGGTCAAATTCCGCATCACGGTTACGACATTAGCCAATTGGTCCGGCAGGGGAATGTCACAGATTGGCGCGGGTCTCAGGATGTGAACGGACGTAGCGACACAACCCGGTCGGCGTCCGCGATCTCGGCCCGGCGGTGGGCCGCCAGAAGGATCGCCGCATCCGGCAGCGCCGCGCGCAGCCCGGCCATCACACGCTCTGCGGTTGCGCGGTCCAGCCCCTCTGTCGGCTCGTCCAGCAGCAGAACGCCCGGTCGGCGCAGCAGGGCGCGGGCGAGCACCAGCCGACGCGCCTCGCCCCCCGACAGGCCCGCCCCATGGAACCCCAAGGGCGCGTCCAGCCCCCCTTTGGCTGCGGCGACATGGCCCAGTGCCACCGCCTCCAGCGCGGCCGCCAGTTCGGTGTCCGTGGCCTCCGGCGCGGCAAGACGGAGGTTTTCGGAAATCGTGCCCGCGATCAGCGCGTGCCGCTGCGGGACCATCGCCACTGTCCGGCGCAGCGCGGGCTCTGTCACGCGGGCGAGGTCGGTCCCGCCCAGCGTCACCCGTCCGCCGACTGGTGCCAGCACCCCGGCGGCCATCAGGAGGACCGTGCTCTTGCCGCTGCCACTCGGGCCGGTCAGGGCCACTGTCTCTCCCGCCGCGACGTGGAGCGACAGCGGCGCGAACAGCGACCGCGCCTGTCCCTGCGCAAAGGTCACCGCCTCCATGACCAGCACACCGGACGGCGCGACGCCCCCGGTGGCCTCCGGCACGTCGAGCGCGGGCGCCACCCGCCGCGCGGCCGAGATCATCCGACCGACCTCCGCCAGCGCCCGCCTTACCGGGGCCACCGTCTCTCCCAACGCCAGCGCGGCCAGTGTGCCGACGGCGACCTCGGGCGCACCCACATCTCCCGTCCGTGCCAGCGTCGCGCCAAGGCCAAGCGCGCCGCCGACCACTAGCGTGCCGATCAGGTCGAGGCCAAAGCCCATGCGCCGCTCCACCCGGTCGACCTCGGCCCGAGCCGCGGCGTGCCGTGCCACGGCACCGCGCACCGACTCTGCCGCCCGGTCGAGCTGGCCGAAGACCGCCAGGTCCTCGCGCGCGCCCACCATATCCACCAGCCGCGACCGCATCGCCTGCATGGCCGCCTCTGTCCGGCGCGCTGGGCGCCGCGCCAGCCGCGCCCCGGCCACGAAGACCAGCGTCGGCCCGCACAGATAGCCGCAGACGACCCACAGCCCGATCCAGGGGTGCACCAGCCACGCCAGCACCAGCCCGCTCGCAAGGATCACCGCGCCGCCCGCCAGCCCCGGCAGCAGCAGCCGCAGCATGACCCCGTCCAGCGCGTCGATGTCGGCCACCAGCCGGTTCAGGACGGCCCGGGCGCGCAGCCGCTCCAGCCGCCGCCAGGGCGCCGAGACAAGGCCCTGCATCAGCCGCACCCGCAGCCGCGACAAGGCGCGCAGCGTGGCGTCATGGGTCAGAACCCGCTCTCCATAACGCGCCGCCGTCCGTCCCAACGCCAGCAGACGCACCATGGCCGAAGGCACGAGAACGTTGAAGAAGGCACCCGCGCCCGCCAGCCCGGCCATCGCCGCCGCCGTGATGAACCACCCCGACACGCCCAGCAGCGCCACGCCCATGACCAGCACCAGCACGGTCAGCGCAAAGCCCCGCAGCACGGCCCGGATCTCTTCGCCGATCAGAGGCCCGACGATGCGCCAGAGCGCCCTCATGTTGCCGCCCCCAGCGTCACCACCCGGTCCAGGCGTGCCGCAAGCCCCGCGTCATGGGTCGCGACGATCAGCGAGCCGCCCGCCTGCGCGAACCCCAGCAGCGCCCCGGCCACCGCCTCTGCCGTCGCGGGGTCGAGGTCCGCCGTCGGCTCGTCCGCCAGCAATGCGCCCCGGCCCGCCATCAGCGCTCGGGCCAGCGTCACGCGCCGCGCCTCGCCGCCCGACAGGCCCGCGCCGCGTTCGCCCAGCACGGTCAGCGCGCCGCGCGGCAGGGCGGCCAGCACCTCCGCCAGTTGCGCCCGCGCTACCACGTCGTCCGGCACCTCCGCGCCGAAACCCACGTTGTACCGCAGCGACCGGTCGAGGAAGTGCGGTGCCTGCGGCATCCAGCCCAAGCCTGCGCGCCAGCCGTCGATGACCTCCGGCAGGGGACGGCCGCCGACACGCACTTCGCCCGCCGAGGGCCGCTCCAGCCCGGCCAGCACCCGCAGCAGTGTCGTCTTGCCCGCGCCGCTCGGGCCGGTGATTGCCACGCTTTCTCCCGGGGCCACCTCGATGTCCGGCAGCGCGATGCCCCGCGCCACCACGCCGCGCAGCGCCACGGGTCCCATGGGCGCGCCTGCGTCGCCGCCGCGCATCAGCGCCGGTCTGGCCTCGGCGCGCCAGTCCGCAAGCTCCGCCTCCACCGCTTCGGCCGCTGCCTTGTCGTGCCATGCGGCGGCCAGGTCGCGCAGCGGCTGGAAGAACTCCGGCGCCAGCAACAACAGCCAGATGCCCGCCGCCGGGGACAGCACGCCGCCCCATGTGCCCCAGCCGATCACGCCCAACAGGTGAAAGCCAGTCCAGACCGCCACCATCGCCACGCCAAGCGCCGCGAACAGCTCAAGCACCGTGGAGGACAGGAAGGCGATGCGGAGCACCGCCATCGTCCGCGCCCGCAACCCTTCGGAGGACGCCGCGAAGCCGCTGACCACCGGCCCGCCCGCACCGATCAGACGCAGGTCGGCGAGCGCGGAAAGCCGGTCCACCAGAAGGTCGCTCAGGTCGCCGATCTCGACCATCTGGCGCGCGCTGGCCTCTTTCGCGGCCCAGCCGACCAATGCCATGAAAACCGGGATCAGCGGCCCCGCCATCACGAAGATCAGCGCCACGGCCCAGGACTGCGACACGGCGATGGCAAGGATCAGCAGGGGGACCACCGTGGCGCGCAGGCGGGCGGGGCGGTAGCGCATCAGGTAGGGGCGCAGCGCCTCCAGCTTTTCCGCCATGAGCGCCGCCAGCGCCCCCGGTCCGCCCAGGGCCGACGGCGCGGCGGCTGCCGCTTCGGCTGACACGATCTCTGCCCGGGCCGCGCCGATCCGCGCCTCGGCAAGGGCGGAAAGCTGCGCCTGTGCGATGCGCTCCAGTCCGGCGCGCAGCACGCCCAACGCGACAAAGCCGCCCGCCACGCCCCAGACCGGCAGCGCCCCGGTCCCGGCCATCAGGTCGGCCAGAAGCGCGGCCAGCAGCCAGGCCTGCACAGGCCACACCAGCGCCTGCGCCAGAGAGGCCACCTGTCCGTTCCGCATTGTCACCCTCCGTCCGCGTCTGGCCGGCTTTTGCCCTGTCGCCGGCGCGGCGCACGCGCCCTGATCTGGATCAAGGATATTCCGCATGGCGGATGCAAGAAAGACGCCCAGCCAGAGGAGCGGCCATGCGTCTCACCACCCGAACCAACCTCGCCGCGCGTGTCCTGATGTTCTGCGCGGCCAATCCCGGCACGCAGGTCCGCAGCGCCCAGATCGCCGCCGCCTGCAATGCCTCCGCCAACCACGTCGCCCGCGTGGTGCAGCAGTTGCAGTCCGAAGGCTTCCTGTCCACCCGGCGGGGGCGGACCGGCGGGCTGCAACTGGCCCGGCCTCCCTCGGCCATTTCCATCGGGACGGTCTTCCGCCTGTTCGAGACCGAGATCCCCTTTGCCGAGTGTTTCGATCCGGTTGCCAACACATGCCCTTTGACAGGCACCTGCCGCCTGAAGCGTTACCTGACGCGTGCGCTCGATGCCTTCTATCAGGAGCTCGACCGCGTGACGCTCGACGATCTGACGCAGGGCAATTGCGGGCTGGACCGGTTGCTGGCGCTCAGCCCGGCCCTGCCGGGCGCCTGCGACGCTTCGGACTTGGCTTCGGACAGGGGGCCCGCGGCGGCCGTGCGGCGCAACGGTCCGTAGGGCGGGGCTGTGCGCCGCCTCCCCCGGTCTGCCGGTCAGTGCAACCCGTCGGGTCCGTGCTTCAGGATCACCGGGACGATCAGGTCCTCCTCGTCGGCCAGATGCCGGCGCAGCAGCGTCTCGAAGCCGATCACGTCCTCGCGGAAGGTTCCGGCCTCCCGCTTGCCGCGCAGCACACCGTTGGCCCCGTCGGCGAATTGCGCGATCAGCCCGTCCATCGCGTGGTGATCGCGGTCGAGGATCTCGAAGCCCCTGTCCAGCCGCGCCTCACGCGCTTTCAGCACCGGAAAATAGTGCATGTCCTCGATCTGGTGATGGCCGTGGAGGTTCTGCACCAGCATGCCGCCGTACCGGCTCAGCCTTGCCTGCATCTCGCGCGGGTCCATCTGGCCGTCGACCACGCCCTCCGCATCGGTGCGCATCACCTCGCAGAGCTGCCGGAACATTTCGTGCCGGTCCAGCCAGAAGGCCACCAGTCCGGCAAAGTTGGGGTGCGCCTGCCAGTCGGCACGCGGGAAGGCCTCCAGAAGCACCCTCAGCGCTTCCGGCAGCCCATCCCGTTCCGTCAGATCGTAAAGCTTGTCCATGGGGGCACATCTGCGCCCGCCGCGCGTCTTGTCAACGCACCACGTGCACAGCACAGGTGACGTGGCGCACAACATGCGCCGCGACCGAGCCGATCAGCAGGTCCTGCATCCCAGGCCGGTGCGAGGCCATGACCACCAGGTCCACCCCGTGCCGCTCCACCCGCTCGACGATCGACCGCGCCGCATGGCCGGACACGACCACGGGCACGCCACCCGGCACACCTTCGGCCAGTTGCGCGACCCTCTTCTCAAGGTGCTTTCGCGTCTCCGCAATATACTCTGTCGGCAGGTAGCTTGCGATGTAGCCCGGCACCTCCTCCACCACGTGCAGGACGGTGATCGTCGCGCCCTCGACCGCCAATCGTTGGGCCACCTCCAGCACCTTCGCGACAGAGACGCCCCCCGCCTCGTCGAACACGACCGGAACCAGAATATTGCGATACATCGAAAGACCTCCTGTCCCGCCGCCCGTCAGCCGGGCCGGCTGTTGCCTCATCCTGCGCGCGCCCGCAGGAAACTGCCTTGATTCAGGTCATGCCGCGACGGTGCCGAAAACCGGCCACAATGCGCACACATTGGTCGCTTAACCTTCTTGGCAGGTGACAGAACGTACCTCCTTCCGCGCAAGGCAGCCGAAACGGCCCACCCCTGCGCGCGTCAACTGCCATGTGCGTGGCCCGCTCCGGGCCACCCGGCAGCGGACACGCTCCCGACCAGAGTGAGGAAACGATGCGTTACCTGATTGCCGAAACCGACTGGACCCTGATGACCCTCGCAGCCGAGCTTGCCGCGAACGGAACGCTGATGACGCGCACCGACCGGATCGAGGACATCCCCCACTTCATGCGCCATGGCGAAGCGGACCTGCTGATCGTCGCCGCCGACCAGTTCGGGCCGCGTGGCCTGTCGCTCTCTGCGGTCCGCCAGGCCGCGCCGGACATGCCTATTGCCCTCGTTACGGCGAAACCCACATCGCAGCAGATCGCCACGATGCTCGACAGCGGCGTCGATTGCGTGCTCGATTCGGCCCGTCCGGCCGAAGAGAACGTCGTCATCCTGCAGGCCGTCGCCCGCCGGGCGCGCGGGCTGGGCCGTCCGCAGATCGTGCACGGACCGCTGCGCATCGACCTTCTGACCCGCAAGGCCTACATGCTGGCCTGTCCGATCAAGCTGTCGCCGAAGCTGTACGAACTGCTCGAATACCTCGCGTTGCGGCCCGGCCAGCTTGTGACCCGTTCGGAGCTCCTGTCCCACATCTACGGGCTGGAGAACGAACCGGACGCCCGCGTCTTCGACGTCTACGTCTGCAACCTGCGCGCCTGCCTTGCCGCGGCGGACGGGGCGGTGGACATCGAAACCGTGCGCGGGGCCGGGTTCCGCTTCGCCGCCGCCGACCTCTCTACCCCGATCGCGGCCTGACGCGGGCGCGACCGTGCGCGCATGGCGGCACGAAACGGCACCGAAGGCGCGCAGTTTCCCTTCTCCGGACCCGGCCATGTGCTAGGGTCCGGACATGCTGACCGTCCTTGCCCATCCCGTCTACAGCCGCCTCTTCGCCGCGCAGGTGATCGCCCTGCTGGGCACCGGGCTGATGACCGTCGCCCTTGGCCTCCTGGCCTACGACCTGGCCGGAGACCGTGCGGGTGCCGTGCTGGGCACCGCGCTTGCCATCAAGATGATCGCCTACGTGGGGCTTGCCCCGCTGGCCAACGCCGCCGCCGAACGCCTGCCCCGCAAGGCCGTGCTGATCGGCGCCGACCTTCTGCGCGCCGCCGTGGCGCTGGCGCTGCCCTTCATCGACGCGGTCTGGCAGGTCTACGTGCTGATCTTCGTGCTGCAGGCCGCCTCCGCCACCTTCACCCCGGCCTTCCAGGCGCTGATCCCGGACATCCTGCCGGACGAAGCCGCCTATACCCGCGCCCTGTCGCTGTCCCGGCTGGCGTACGACCTCGAAAACCTCGTCAGCCCGACCATTGCGGGCCTTCTGCTGCTGGTCATGAGCTACCACGGCCTTTTTGCGGGCACCGTCGTGGGGTTCGCCGCCTCCGCGCTGCTTGTCGGTGTCACGCCGCTGCCCGCGCGGAGGAAGGCCACGCGCCGCAGCTTTGCCGACCGGCTGACCCGGGGCGTGCGCATCTACCTCGCCACGCCCCGGCTTCGCGGCCTATTGGCGCTGAACCTCGCGGCGGCGTCGGGCGGCGCGTTCGTCATCGTCAACACCGTGGTCATCGTCCGTGCGGCCTATGGCGGGACGGAGGCCGACGTCGCCTATGCCCTCGCGGCCTTCGGAGCGGGCTCGATGCTGATCGCGCTGGCCCTGCCGCGCCTGCTCGACACGCTCGCCGACCGCTCGGTGATGATGACCGCCGCCTCGCTTCTGGCGGCGGTGACGCTTGGCCACGGCCTGTGGCGGCTGACCGGCGGTGCCGTGCCATGGGCCGCCCTGCTCGGGCTCTGGGCGCTGAACGGGGTGCTCTACTCGGCGATCCTGACGCCGTCGGGGCGGCTCTTGCGGCGATCTTCCAGATCGCAGGACCGGCCCGCGCTCTTTGCCGCGCAATTCGCGCTGTCGCACGCCTGCTGGTTGTTGACCTACCCGATGGCCGGATGGGGCGGGAACGCCTTCGGCATGACGGCTGCTCTCCTGCTGCTGGGCGGGCTGGCGACTGTCGGAGTGCTGGCGGGCAGTCGGGTCTGGCCCGCTGGCGACCCGTCCGAACTGGCGCACGACCACCCGGACCTGCCGCCCGACCATCCGCACCTGAAAGCCCACGGAGGCGCGCGTCACCGCCACGTCTTCGTCATCGACGACGAACATCGCGCCTGGCCGTCACACGGCTGAACGGAGCTGTCGTCACACGGCTGAGCGGACATGTCTCCGCAAGGCAGGCCCGGTCCGCAAAGGCTGGCGTCAGAATGTCGCCGCCACCTCGTACAGCACCGGTTCGAAGCTGCGGCACAGCGTGTTGAACCGCTTGTTGTGCGCCCGCATCTCCTCCGACCGGAGCATCTTGAGAAAGTCCTCCCGGTGCCGCCACTGCGAATAGTTGGCGATCCGCGTCTGCGCATCGTTGACGTGCAGCGCCGCCGCGACGAACCCCGGCTGCTTCGAGATGAAGCCGGCATAGGCCTCCTTCAGCGCATCCAGCAGGTCCTCGCAGTTGCCGGGGCTCGTTTCGAAGGTGGTGATGACCGTCTGGCGGTCGGTAGTCTCGTTGATCTGGGGCATGGGTGTGGTCCTCCTGACTGCAGCTTTGCACAGCATGTGCCGTGTCCCAAGTGTCCCGTTGCCCGGCCAACACCCCGGATTAACCCTTAAAATCTTGACATCCGCAGTGGCCCTGGGACACTAAACACCCAATCCAAGACAACCGGCACGGCAAACGTGCCACGGGCAGCATCACGGGACAGGCACAGCATGAGCAGCATTGCACGAATCGAGGAGTCGCTCCGCGAGACGATCATTTCGCGGCCCGACATGATCCTCGACGACAAGGATCTCATGCACGCCCTGATTGCAGCGAACGAACGGGCCATGGGCGGCAACATCGTCGACCTGCGCGGGATTGCCATGGAACGGCTGGAGGCCCGGCTCGACCGGCTTGAGGACACCCACCGTTCGGTCATCGCCGCCGCCTACGAGAACCTCGCCGGCACCAACCAGATTCACCGCGCGATCCTGCGGATGCTCGACCCGCTCGAATTCGAACCCTTCCTGAAGGACCTCGGCGGCGAGGTCGCGCAGATCCTGCGTGTCGACGTCATCAAGCTGGTGCTGGAAAGCAAGCAGAACGACCGCGAACCGGCGATCCGTCGACTGGGCGATGTGCTGTCGGTCGCCGAACCCGGCTTTGTCGAGGATTTCATCGCCTCGGGCCGCGAGGCGCCGATCCGCCCCGTCACCCTTCGTCAGATCAGCCACGGCGACGGACGGGTCTATGGCACACGGGCAGAGTTCATCCGGTCGGAGGCCTGCCTGAAGCTCGACTTCGGACCCGGCCGTCTGCCTGGCCTCCTGGTCATGGGCTCCGAGGATCCGCACCAGTTCACGCCGCAGCAGGGCACCGATCTGCTCGCCTTCTTCGCGGGCGTCTTCGAACGTTCCATGCGGCGCTGGCTGAACTGACCGCAAAGCGGGCGCACACCGCCCGCCACACCACAGGCGCTGCCAGCCTGACCACAGCATCCCGGGGGACAGACGCGAAAGGCAGCGCCATGACGCTCGACATTTCACCCGCCGCCCGCACAGCTCTTGCCGACTGGCTGGACCATGCGAAGGCGTTGCGCGAGGCTTCCGACAACACGATCACCGCCTACCGGGCCGATGTGATCGACTTCATCGCCTTCCTCACCCAGCACCACGCCGAACCGCAGGGGCTTGCCCCGCTCGCCCGCGTCACGACCTCGGACATGCGTGCGTGGATGGCCCACCTCCGGCGCACCGAGATCGGCCCCCGCTCCATGGCGCGCAAGCTGTCGGCGGTAAAGACGTTCTACCGCTGGCTCGCCGACCGCGAGGGGTTCGAACCCACCGCCGTGCTTGCCACTCGCGCGCCGAAATTCCAGAAGAAGCTGCCCCGTCCGCTGTCGGAAGAGGCCGCCCGGGCCATGATCGACACGGTAGAGATCCAGTCCACGACAAGCTGGCAGGGCGCCCGCGACGCCGCCGTGGTGACGCTGCTCTATGGCTGTGGCCTGCGGATTTCCGAGGCGCTTTCTCTGACCGGGCGCCACCTTCCGCTGACCGACAGTTTGCGTATCGTGGGCAAGGGCAACAAGGAGCGCGTCGTCCCGGTCCTGCCGGTCGCCCGCCGCGCGGTCGAAACCTACCTCAGCCTCTGCCCCTTTCCGCCGGAACGCGATGTGGCGCTGTTCCGGGGCGCGCGCGGGGGCCCTCTGAACCCGCGTCTGATCGCCAAGGTTACCGAGCAGGCCCGGATGCAGCTTGGCCTGCCCGCGACGGCCACGCCGCACGCCATGCGCCACAGCTTTGCCACGCACCTGCTGCATGCGGGCGGCGACCTGCGTGCGATCCAGGAACTGCTGGGCCACGCCAGCCTGTCGACCACGCAGGCCTATACCGCCGTCGATCAGGTCCACCTGATGAAGATCTACGACGCCTGCCATCCAAAGGCGGGCTGAAACGCCTGAAGACTCCCATCGCTGAATTTGTGCTGCGCGGGAAGCTGCCGTTCGGTTGAAGGTCGGCTTTGTCCCGCAAATCTGACCCCGACGTCATGCCGATGCCGCCACAGGACCTGCGGGGATGTCGGTCGGGAGCCCTCTTGTCCGCGGGGCGCAGCAGGGCTTTTTCAGAGTATTGAGCCGTCGTCGACCGGGCGATCCGGGGCCTTGGCGCTATGTCGGTTCGAGGCCAGATGCGTGAAGCCGCCAAACGCATGGCGCATCGCGGGCGGCGCGCGACTGTCTTCGGACCCCCGAGGTCATGCGCATATGGCCGGCCCGGCGAGATGCCGTACAAGATGCGACCCAAGGCGTTCTTGAGGGTGGACACTTCACGGTCGCTTTGCTAGAGACCGCCATCCGCAACGGCCCCGGATTCGTCCGGGGCTTCGCTTTTGCGCGGTGCGGACAGCGAATCGGGCACCTTCGGGGGCCTATACCTCTGGCCACCTTCGGGGGGCTATTACATAAGCCGGGCAACCGGCTGCTAGCTAACGGAAGACAGAAAGCATGGCACTCAAGTCGTACAAGCCGACGACGCCGGGCCAGCGCGGGCTGGTGCTGATCGACCGTTCGGAGCTGTACAAAGGACGCCCCGTCAAGGCCCTCACCGAGGGTCTGACGAAGTCGGGCGGCCGGAACAACACCGGACGTATCACCTCCCGCCGTCGTGGCGGTGGCGCAAAGCGTCTCTACCGGATCGTCGATTTCAAGCGGAACAAGTTCGACGTGAACGGCATCGTCGTTCGCATTGAATACGACCCGAACCGCACCGCATTCATCGCACTGGTCCAGTATGATGATGGTGAACAAGCCTACATCCTCGCGCCCCAGCGCCTCGGCATCGGCGACAAGGTGGTTTCCTCCGCCAAGGCCGACATCAAGCCGGGCAACTGCATGCCGTTCTCGGGCATGCCGATCGGGACGATCGTCCACAACATCGAGCTGAAGCCCGGCAAGGGCGGCCAGATCGCACGCGCCGCGGGCACCTACGCCCAGTTCGTCGGCCGCGACGGTGGCTACGCACAGATCCGCCTGTCCTCGGGCGAACTGCGCATGGTCCGTCAGGAGTGCATGGCGACCGTCGGTGCGGTGTCGAACCCCGACAACTCGAACCAGAACTACGGTAAAGCGGGCCGTATGCGCCACAAGGGCATCCGTCCTTCCGTCCGCGGTGTCGTGATGAACCCGATCGACCACCCGCACGGCGGTGGTGAAGGCCGGACTTCCGGCGGTCGTCACCCGGTGACGCCGTGGGGCAAGCCGACCAAGGGCAAGAAGACCCGCAACACGAACAAGGCGTCGCAAAAGCTTATCATCCGCTCGCGCCACGCCAAGAAGAAGGGTCGCTGATATATGGCACGCTCTGTTTGGAAAGGCCCCTTCGTCGACGCTTACGTCCTGAAGAAGGCCGAGAAATCGAAGGAATCCGGCAAGAACGAGGTCATCAAGATCTGGTCGCGCCGCTCCACCATCCTGCCGCACTTCGTTGGTCTCACCTTTGGTGTGTACAACGGCCACAAGCACATCCCGGTCAACGTGACCGAGGACATGATCGGCCAGAAGTTCGGTGAATACGCTCCGACCCGCACCTACTACGGTCACGCGGCGGACAAGAAAGCCAAGAGGAAGTAAGCCATGGGCAAGGATAAGAATCCCCGCCGCGTGGCGGACAACGAAGCGATGGCGAAACTGCGCATGCTGCGCACCTCGCCGCAGAAGCTGAACCTCGTCGCGGCGCTTATTCGCGGCAAGAAGGTCGAGAAGGCCCTTACGGACCTGACCTTCTCCAAGAAGCGGATCTCGCAGGACGTGAAGAAGTGCCTTCAGTCCGCCATCGCCAACGCCGAGAACAACCACGGTCTGGACGTCGACGAACTGGTCGTCGCCGAGGCCTATGTGGGCAAGAACCTTGTGATGAAGCGCGGTCGTCCGCGTGCCCGTGGCCGCTTTGGCCGCATCAACAAGCCGTTCTCGGAGATCACCATCAAGGTGCGTCAGGTTGAGGAGCAAGCCTAATGGGTAACAAGACCAATCCGATCGGGATGCGCCTCCAGATCAACCGGACCTGGGATTCGCGTTGGTACGCGGACACCAAGGATTACGGCGATCTGCTGCTGGAAGATCTGCGCATTCGCGACTTCATCCACACGGAATGCAAGCAGGCCGGTATCGCCCGCGTGATCATCGAACGCCCCCACAAGAAGTGCCGTGTGACCATTCACACCGCGCGTCCGGGCGTGATCATCGGCAAGAAGGGTGCGGACATCGAGGTTCTTCGCAAGAAGATTGCCAACATGACCGACTCCGAGCTGCACCTCAACATCGTTGAAGTGCGCAAGCCGGAACTGGACGCAACGCTGGTCGGCGAATCCATCGCCCAGCAGCTCGAGCGCCGGGTTTCCTTCCGCCGCGCGATGAAGCGGGCCGTGCAGAACGCCATGCGCATGGGCGCCCTGGGTATCCGGGTGAACGTCGCAGGCCGTCTGGGTGGCGCGGAAATCGCACGGACCGAATGGTACCGCGAAGGCCGCGTGCCGCTGCACACGCTGCGCGCCGACATCGATTATGCCAACATCGAGGCGACCACGCCTTACGGCATCATCGGTATCAAGGTCTGGATCTTCAAGGGCGAGATCATGGAACATGATCCCCAGGCCCGTGACCGGAAGAGCCAGGAAATCCAGGACGGCCCGGCACCTCGCGGTGCAGGCGGCGGTCGTCGTGACGACCGGAGGTAATCATGCTTCAGCCGAAACGCACTAAATTCCGGAAGGCCTTCAAAGGCCGGATCAAGGGTGAGGCGAAGGGCGGTTCCGACCTGAACTTCGGTCACTACGGTCTGAAGGCCACCGAGCCGGAGCGTGTCACCGCACGCCAGATCGAAGCAGCCCGCCGTGCCATGACGCGTCACATGAAGCGTCAGGGCCGCGTCTGGATCCGCATCTTCCCGGACACCCCGGTGACCGCGAAGCCCATCGAAGTTCGTATGGGTAAGGGTAAAGGCTCTGTCGACCGTTGGGTCTGCAAGGTGAAGCCCGGTCGCGTGATGTTCGAGATCGACGGCGTCGCTGAGGACATCGCCCGCGAGGCGCTTCGTCTCGCCGCGATGAAGCTGCCGATCAAGACCCGCGTCGTGGTTCGCGAGGACTGGTAAGCCCGGTCCTTCCGCTCTCGCGGTTGAAATCTTTGAAACCCCGCCGGGACCCGGCGGGGTTTTTTCGTGAGCAGGGAGACATTTTTGCGCCGTTTCGTGCCCACACGTAGAGGTTGACGTAGCGTCGGCCTCGTTGCGTTCGAATGTAACAGTTTTAATTCAATCTCATGACGTTCCTGTCTTACCCGTTGTGTCTTGTCTGAGGTTCCCTTTCTTCCATGTCGAGCTACGCTTACCGCCGCAGTCCGGTCTATTACTGGCACCCGACCCGTTGGATCAAAGCCGTTGAGGCGCATGTCCCGCACAAGGCCCTGCGGGACATGATCAACCGTGCCAGGTTCGGCGATGTGGTGCCGCTTTCGGATTCCGCGATCTACGTGGACCCTGCGAACGTACGCTTTGAATACACGGGCGGGAACCGGCTGCGGCTGAGGCGACAGGACAGCGCGCGCGTCGTCGGTGGCAACTGGGATCAGAACCGCGGCGAAATCGGCGAAACGATCCGCATGCAAAGCTGCCGGATGCGGTTCTTCGAAGGCGCGGACTGGGAAGAGACGCCAATGTATCAAAGGCTTCTGCGCCAGATCGGCGAAGGAAAGAAGCCGGATGGCTGTGCTTCGGTCGCGGATTTGCGGCGGCGCTTTGCCGGCATCGACCTTCTCAAGGCCCGGACACTGGCAGAGGGGCGTTTCCTCAACCGCGAAGAGCTGCCCGAGAACTTCCGCAGAGAGCACGGCGGCATCCTGCTGCATATCGCGCGCGACGGAACGCTGCTGCGGTCGGGCGGGGCGGGGCATCGCTTTGCCATCGCGCGCCTGCTGAACCTGCCGGAGATCCCGGCCCAGATCGGCGCGATCCACCGCGAGGCGGTCGACAACGGTGTGCTGGCGTCGCTGCGGCGGACCAGTCGGCTGACCTAAGGCACTTGGGGAAAGGCGGTCAGGCGGCTGCCGCCCCCCGGCTCAGGAAATTCAGCGGAACGGGTGAGGTGCCCGCGCCCGTGACGATCACATCGTCCGCCGTCAGGCCGCTTGCGCCGCTCAACGTCAGGATGACGTCGCGATTGGCCACATCGGTGGAGTCTATCTCGTAGACAAGACGGACGACGGTGGAGAGGGGGGCAGCGCCGGAGGGCGCCGTTTCCTCCAGCTCGATGGCGGCGAGGGTGAATTGGTTGGCGTTTGTCGTTCCGTCGATCAGCAGCAGGTCTTCGCCCGCCGAGAAATCCGTGATCGTGCCGATATCCACCTGCACCGTGCCGTCCGCGAGTGTCGAGACCGACGCAGGTGGCGTATCGGAGAGATCGATCCCGCCCGGTGCGACGATGAGGTCGAAGATGTCCGCGCCGTCTCCGCCCGTGACCTGGACGCCTGCCTCCCACTGCTGGATCGGTGGGGTGACGGCGTTGATGACGATTTGGTCGCTGCCGTCGCCGCCATCGACTTCGGTCGGCGAGGTGGCCGACGGGTTGGCGAAAAGCAGATCGTTGCCCGCACCGCCGTCGACCCGGCCGCCGTCCATCAGGGCAGAGATCGTGTCCGCCCCGTCGCCGCCCTGGATGTCGGACCCGGCGCTTCCCTCGGATGAGGCGATGGAGACCAGATCGTCGCCCGTGCCTGCGTCGATGGAGGCGCCGTCATGCCGCCCGGATATCGTGTCGTTGCCGGCATCGCCGGTCAGGGTCGAGTCGATCGTGTGGGCGTCGATCAGGTCGTTCCCATCCCCGCCGGACACGCGCGCGCCGTCGAGAAGCTGCGCTTCAAGTTCCACCGGATCGGTCGTGCCATCGTAGAGGTCGATCAGGTCGTCGCCCGCGCCTGTCGATATGTCCAGCCCGGGGCCCGCCGGGCCGTCAAGGCTGATGGTGTCGGGGCCATCGGTGCCGGTCAGCATACCGCCCGCGGTCACGTCGCCCGGATCCTCTTCGCCCGGGTCTTCTTCATCGGTGGGGGTGCCGCCGCCGGTATCGTCGCCCGTGTCGAAATCGAAGCTGCCGCCGGTGTCCGTATCCTCCGCGGCGGTGTCATCTCCTTCGCCGGAGCCATCGTCGTCGTCCGAGCTGGTGTAATTGTCCTGGTTGACCGCGACGGCAAAGAGGCCGAAACCGACAAGGCCGAGTAGAATGAGTGGCGACATCTGAACCCTCTCTATAGACATGCGGCGAAGCGAATCCCCCATCTGTTTCGGGGTAACATCCATTAGCTTAAAGTTGTGTGCACGTCCGGCCAATGCCGGCCTTCTGACCGGACCGCGCCACCCCACGCAGCGAAGACGGAGGCCAAGATGGCGACAATCACTCCCCTGTTCACGACCCCCCTGTACCGCGCCGCCCTGTCCGAACACGGAGAGGTCGATGCGGCAGAGCTGGAGGCGTCCTGCTACTCCATCGCCGAGGACGACGAGGCCGGTCAGGACTGGTGCGAGACGCAGGGCTATCCCGGCTACACCTCCTATGCCTCGCTGACCGACCTGCCGTGGCGCTTTCCGATCTTCGCGGACCTCGTGAAGGTGATCGACAAGCATGTCGCGGCCTTTGTCGCGGATCTGGACTTCGACCTTGGCGACAAGGAGATCGTTCTGGAGGACATCTGGATCAACATCCTGCCCCCGGGCGGCACGCATTCGAGCCACATCCACCCGCACTCGGTGATTTCGGGGACGACCTATGTGGCGATGCCCGAGGGCGCGAGCGCGCTGAAGCTGGAGGACCCGCGCCTGCAGATGATGATGGCCGCGCCGGCCCGCCGGAAGGACGCGCGCGAGACGTTGAAGCCCTTCATCTATGTGCAACCTGCGGTGGGCGACATCGTGCTGTGGGAAAGCTGGCTGCGCCATGAGGTGCCGATGAACATGGCCGAGGAGGACGAGCGGATATCGGTCAGCTTCAACTACAAGTGGGGCGACTGAAGCGCGCGGTTCACTTGGATTGAAGCGATTTCGCGGGGGCGCGTTGGTGCGGTGTTTACGGCCGTGGCGCACCCTTTCCGGGCGAACGGAAAGGGAAAGACATGCAGGCAACATCGGCAATGCCGCCCCCGCAGGGGTCTCATCACCATCGTCCGGCGGAGGGCGCGCGCGGCGGCGCGTCGCAGTCCATCGGTCATCGCGCGAAAGCGGAACGGCTGGATGGAGAGAGCCAGGGCCAGGCCGCTTCGCGGCTTGCCCATGAGCGCAACGCCCTGCGCACGGGCGGAGGGGCGTCGGCGGTGGTGGAGGCGGCCTTTGTCAGCCTGTCCTTGAGCTTTTCGGGCGTTGCCGTGGCCGGGGCGTCCGGGGCGGCGGGACCCGGGCCGGAAACAACGGAGGCGGACGCAACCGTGGGGGCCGCGACGGCGGAGCCGGGCGTGACGACCGACGCACCCGAAGAGGCCGTGACGGTTGCCGCACCGCCACCGGACGCCCCCTCGGAAGGGACGGACACCGAGGCGGCGAGCGGTTACTCGGCCTACATGACGTCATTCTCTGCGCAGGTGAGCTATACTTCGACCAGCATCGCGCTGCAGCTTCTGCGCTGAGGTGGAACCGCTTTGCGGCCCAACCGCTATGGGCTAAGCCGGAAACCAGTGATGGCAAACGGGGACTATGGCATGGATTCGCGCAAGCTGGAGATGACGGTGCTGATGACGCCGGACATGGCGAATTTCAGCGGGAAGGTGCACGGCGGGGCTCTTCTGAATCTCTTGGACCGTGTGGCCTTTTCCTGCGCGTCGCGGTTTTCCCAGCGATACGCCGTCACGCTGTCGGTCGACCAGGTGGTCTTCAAGGAGCCGATCAACGTCGGTGAACTGGTGACCTTCCGGGCCAGCGTGAACCAGGCCGGGCGCACCTCGATGGAGATCGGCATCCGGGTGGAGGCGCAGGACATCCGGTCCGGCCGCAGCCGCCACACGAACTCGTGCTATTTCACCATGGTCGCGGTGGACGACGATGGCCGCCCGGCGGAAGTGCCGGACCTGAAGGTCCTGGATAAGGTGGAAGAGCGGCGGCAAAAGGCGGCAGTGGCACGCAAGCACCTGCGCCGGCAGTTCGAGGAGGAGATGGCGAAGGCGGCAGAAGGCTGACGTAAACGGGCGCTGTCAGCTTCGGGGCAGCGTGTCCGGAACCGAGATGGGCCGGGCTTGGGAACTGAGGCAGCCGTCCTGTACGCGCCGCCAGGTGAGTACGTTCTGGGACATGGCACAGCGGGCGAGGAAGGTTTCGCCGCCGACCGAGAGGCAGGCGATCTGCCCCAGCGGCGTTTCCGAGCCGTCGCGATTTATGCAGGCGCAATCCGTGGGTGTCTCGTCCGCGAGGGCGAGGCCGGGCAGGCTCAACAAGAGAGCAAGGGCATAGCGCATTTCCGCAGCATAACACGACTCGCGGTTGCTGCGTAGCATTATTCATTTGTGCGGGATGGGGTATCATCTCACGCTGTGGGAAATCGTCGGCACGACGCCGTCGTGCTTTCCAGCGCCGGTCAGGATGGATCAACCCAACATGGCGACGCAGCGCAGGGTTCGAAGTGTCGTCTTGATTGCGATCGTCGTGATATTCTGGCCAAGACAGGTGAGGAGAGCGCGTGTCTTCTTCGCGAGGCCGAGCGACAGATCCAGAGTTTTGCGGCAGGTGAGAAACTGGGCTGCGGTTGAGACAATGCCAGCCTTGATCAGGCAGGCCATAGGGTCTCCCAAAGGAATACCGTCCACCGTGTCGAGCACGGCTTCGGCGTCCATGCCTTCCGTGAGGATCTCCCAAGGGTCCTTATCAAACGGAGAGGTCTGTTCCTGCTCCGCTTCGAGAAAGCGTTCGATCCGGTCGTGGTCGTTCAGCGGAATAGACGCGATGAGCCGGTCTTCAACGAAAAAATCGAGTGTTTCGTCCTGACCTCCGTCCATCTGCACGATTTCCATCGTGAAGGTGATTTCGACAGGATCGGCTGTCGGGTTTTCCTTATAGATGCCCAAACAGGTTACCCGCGCGGCATTCCTTTGCAATGCTGCGAGATGGTCGAGGGCGAACTCGACTTGATAGCTTTCGCCATTCTGACCTTCGAAATTGAAGTCATGAAGTTTCATGAGTGCAGCCCGGGCTCGGCGACGCGTTTGAGGAATACCAAAGAATCTTGCTGCGGAACGTATCTTGACGCAAGTATTTTGACGCAAGAGGGATGCCTAGAACGGGACCGCGGGTCGTGTCGACCCGGAGCAAGGCGATACGACCGAGGCGGTTTCTCACCGGCCCACAAGACCTGTGCGCAAAGCCCTTGCCATGTTGGGGTTTCGCGCGTATAGGGGCCGCTCATCCACGGACTCCACTGGAATCAGGGTGACCCTGCGCGGCAACGCAGGCAGGGGCCTACCAGTGATGTTGATTGAAAAGGAGAGGTGCAATGAGCGCCCAGGAACTCCGTGACAAGACACCGGACCAGCTCCGGGACCAGCTTGTCCAATTGAAGAAAGAAGCGTTCAACCTTCGCTTCCAGATGGCCACCGGTGAAGTGTCCAACCCCGCCCGCATCCGTCAGGTGCGCCGCGAGGTTGCTCGCATCAAGACCATCCTGAACGAAAAGGCCGCTGCGGCCGCATCTGTGGAGGCATAACGAAATGCCCAAGCGTATCCTGCAAGGCACCGTCACCTCCACGGCCAACAAGCAGACCGTGACCGTCCAGGTCGTGCGTCGCTTCAAACACCCCGTGCTTCAGAAGACGATCAAGAAGTCCAAGAAGTACCGTGCACATGACGAGAACGAACAGTTCAACGTCGGCGAGTCCGTCCTCATCCGTGAGTGCGCGCCGAAGTCGAAGACGAAGCGTTGGGAAGTCATGACGGAAACGATGCTGGAAGAGCACAACAAGCAGCGCGCGGAAGCCGCCGCCGAGGCTCAGAAGCTCGAAGAAGCCGCGCACGAAGCAGAAGCCGCCCACTAAGGGCACGTCCGGGGCCGTCAACGCGGCCCCGATACAATTCGAAACCCCCGGGTCAATGTTCTCTGCAGAGCGGCCCGGGACGTCGGGAGATAATCCATGATCCAGATGCAGACCAATCTGGATGTCGCTGACAACTCCGGAGCCCGGAAAGTTCAGTGCATCAAGGTTCTGGGCGGTTCCCACCGCCGCTATGCCTCTGTCGGCGACATCATCGTGGTGTCGGTGAAGGAGGCCATTCCGCGTGGTCGCGTGAAGAAAGGTGACGTCCGCAAGGCCGTCGTCGTGCGCACCGCAAAGGAAGTCCGCCGTGAAGACGGCACCTCGATCCGCTTCGACCGCAACGCCGCCGTCATCCTGAACAACTCAGGTGAGCCGGTCGGCACCCGTATCTTCGGGCCGGTCGTGCGCGAGCTGCGTGCCAAGAACTTCATGAAGATCATCTCGCTCGCCCCGGAGGTGCTGTAAGATGGCTGCCAAGCTGAAGAAAGGCGACAAGGTCGTCGTCCTCGCCGGCAAGGACAAGGGCAAGACCGGAGAGATCCAGTCCGTTGACCCCAAATCCGGCAAGGCTGTCGTGGAAGGTCTGAACATGGCCATCCGTCACACCCGCCAGAGCCAGACCTCGCAGGGTGGCCGCGTCCCGAAGGCGCTGCCGATCGACCTGTCGAACCTGGCGATCGTCGATGCCAACGGCAAACCGACCCGCGTCGGCTTCCGCATGGAAGGCGACAAGAAGGTCCGTTACGCCAAGACCACGGGGGACGTGATCGATGCTTGATACCGCAAACTACACCCCGCGTCTGAAGGTCCAGTACAAGGACACGATCAAGGCGGCGCTCAAGGAGCAATTCGGCTACACCAACGACATGCAGATCCCGCGTCTGGACAAGATCGTGATCAACATCGGGTGTGGCGCCGAAGCCGTGCGTGACTCCAAGAAGGCCAAGTCGGCCGTCGAGGATCTCACCAAGATCGCCGGCCAGCAGGCCGTCGGCACCAAGGCGAAGAAGTCGCACGCACCGTTCCGTCTGCGTGAAGGCATGATCATCGGCGCGAAGGTGACCCTTCGTGACGTGCGCATGTACGAATTCCTGGATCGCCTGATCACCGTCGCGATGCCCCGCATCCGCGACTTCCGGGGCGTGAAGGCGTCCTTCGACGGCCGCGGCAACTTTGCCACCGGCCTGAAGGAGCACATCGTGTTCCCGGAGATCGAGTTCGACAAGGTCGACGAAGTGTGGGGGATGGACATCATCATCACCACCACCGCCATCGACTACGGCGATCATACCGCGGACGAGCAGGCGAAAGCGCTGCTGGCCGCATTCAACATGCCGTTCACCAAGGCGTAAGGGGAAAAGACATGGCCAAGAAATCCATGGTCGAGCGCGAGAAGAAGCGCCAGCGTCTGGTGGAGAAGTATGCCGCCAAGCGGGCCGCGCTCAAGGAAGCCGCCAACGACGAATCGAAACCGATGGAAGAGCGTTTCAAGGCGCGCCTGGAGCTTGCTAAGCTGCCGCGCAACTCTGCGCCCTCCCGTCTGCACAACCGCTGCCAGCTGACTGGCCGTCCGCATGCCTACTACCGCAAGCTGAAGATCTCCCGGATCATGCTGCGCGAACTGGGTTCGAACGGCAAGCTGCCCGGCATCGTGAAATCCAGCTGGTAAGGGAGGGTATGATATGAACGATCCTATCGGCGATATGCTCACCCGTATCCGCAACGCGCAGTCCCGCGGCAAGTCGACGACCTCGACCCCCGCATCCAAGCTGCGCGGCTGGGTTCTGGACGTGCTGGCTGACGAAGGCTACATCCGCGGCTACGAAAAGAGCACGGACGAGCGCGGTCACCCCGCGTTCGAGATCAGCCTGAAGTACTTCGACGGCACCCCCGTCATTCGCGAAGTGAAGCGGGTCTCCAAACCCGGTCGTCGCGTCTACATGGGTGTCAATGACATTCCGCAGGTCCGTCAGGGCCTGGGCGTGTCGATTGTCTCCACCCCCAAGGGTGTGATGTCGGACGCAAACGCACGCGCGGCCAACGTTGGCGGCGAAGTGCTCTGCACCGTTTTCTAAGGAGGCTTTCACATGTCTCGTATTGGTAAGAAACCGGTCGAGCTGCCTTCGGGCGTCGAGGCCAAGGTCTCCGGCCAGACCATCGAAGTGAAGGGCCCGAAAGGGACCCAGAGCTTCACTGCCACCGACGACGTGACCATCGTCGTCGAGGACAGCGCCGTGAAGGTGACCCCGCGCGGGTCGTCCAAGCGCGCGCGCCAGCAGTGGGGGATGTCCCGCACCGTCGTCGCCAATCTGGTGCACGGCGTGCAGAACACCTTCAAGAAAGAGCTGGAGATCCAGGGTGTGGGTTACCGGGCGGCGCTGCAGGGCAACAACCTGCGGCTGAACCTCGGCTACTCGCACGACGTGGACTTCGCGATCCCTGATGGCATCACCATCACCTGCCCGAAGCCGACCGAGATCATCATCGAAGGTCACGACGCGCAGCAGGTGGGCCAGGTAGCGGCAAACATCCGCGACTGGCGCCGGCCGGAGCCGTACAAGGGGAAGGGTATCCGCTACAAGGGCGAGTACATCTTCATGAAAGAAGGCAAGAAGAAGTAAGGACGGGAACGATGGCAAATACGAAACGTCAACTGTTCCTCAAGCGCCGTTTGCGCGTCCGGAACAAACTTCGCAAGGTCAACGCCGGGCGCCTGCGCCTGTCGGTGTACCGGTCGAACAAGAACATCTCGGCTCAGCTCATCGACGATGTGGCCGGCAAGACCCTTGCCTCCGCCTCCTCGCTGGAGCCGAGGCTGGGCGTGGTCGGCAAGAACAACGTCGAGGCGGCCGCAAAGGTCGGCGCGGCGATTGCCGAGCGTGCCAAGGCGGCCGGTGTGGAAGAAGCCTACTTCGATCGTGGCGGCTTCCTCTTCCACGGCAAGGTGAAGGCCCTGGCCGACGCCGCGCGTGAAGGCGGTCTGAAGATCTGATGCGTGGCGGGGCGGAGTTTCTCCGCCCTGCTCACCGTCCCGCCGCGGGGGCGTCTGGCGACGTATCCGCGAAAAGGCGACAGAAGGTAGGGTGCGCCTTCGGGGCACCCTCTTTTGCAGGCGGGCCACCGCCTCGATGATCCGGGGTCCGCGTCCGCGCACCACCTGGATTGGCCAAACGGGTGCTCTTGGGCACCACAAGGAAGGAATGCCAGATGGCAGAACGTGATAACCGCCGGGGCAACCGTCGCGACCGCGACGAAACCCCGGAATTCGCAGATCGCCTCGTCGCGATCAACCGTGTGTCCAAGACCGTCAAGGGGGGCAAGCGCTTCGGCTTTGCCGCACTCGTGGTCGTGGGCGACCAGAAGGGCCGCGTCGGCTTCGGCAAGGGCAAGGCGAAGGAGGTCCCCGAGGCCATCCGCAAGGCCACCGAGCAGGCGAAGCGCAAGATGATGCGCGTGCCGCTGAAGGAAGGCCGCACGCTGCACCACGACATCACCGGCCGTCACGGCGCGGGCCGTGTCGTGATGCGCACCGCACCGCAAGGTACGGGGATCATCGCCGGTGGTCCGATGCGCGCCGTGTTCGAGATGCTGGGCGTGCACGACGTGGTCGCCAAGTCGACCGGGTCGCAGAACCCCTACAACATGATCCGCGCCACCCTCGAGGGCCTCTCGAAGGAGCAGTCGCCGCGCAACGTTGCGCAGCGTCGTGGCAAGAAAGTGGCCGACATTCTGCCCAAGCGCGATGAAGCGCCGCAGGATTCGAGCCAGGTCGCTGAGGAGGCGTAACCCATGGCAAAGACCATCGTCGTCAAGCAGATCGGTTCCCCGATCCGCCGCCCGGAAGTTCAGCGCAAGACGCTCATCGGCCTGGGCCTGAACAAGATGCACAAGACCCGCGAACTGGAGGACACCCCCTCCATCCGCGGTATGATCCGCAAGATCCCGCACCTCGTCGAGATCATCGAAGAGCGCGGCTAAGCCGTCCTTCCGGAGAATGAACAGAAACGCCCGCCGGTCCTGCCGGCGGGCGTTTTTCGTTGCTGCCGGCCCTGTCGGTGTTGGCAGAAAAGACCGTTCAAACGATTGATTTTGAAATTAATATTCTGCACAAAACTTATGCGTTTTCTGCATTGCGGCATTGTCGAAACGAGCTTTGTAACCGGCCCTCGGCGCCTCTATCTGCCTCTCAGACAATAACGTCGCATACTGGAGACACCAAATGACCCCCATCTTCCGCAGCATCGCGAAAGGGTTTGTCGTCGAACGGCTGAGAAGCGTTGCGAACCACAAGCCGGTTCCGAGCTGGACAGAATACCTGCGCGCCCAGGGTGGCCTGCGCGGCTGATCGCCCGCACGGCTGAAAAGGTCCGCCAAATCGCCGTCCCGCAAGGGGCGGCGATTTTCGTTTTCGATGCGGGCCCCGTCCTCACGCAGAGTTCAGGTTGCCGGCAACAGGTCAGGCGCTACCCTTGCGTCACCAAATAAATCAGGGAGCGTTTCGATGACCATCAACCGACGGACTTTTCTGCATTCCGCCGCCGCGACCGGGACCATCATGGTTCTGCCCTTCGCCGCCCGCGCCGAGGCGCACATGGGTGACATGTTCGAGACGGACATGGGCTCCGTGACCGTGCACCCCGTCCACCACGCCTCCATCGTGCTGGAGACCCCGGTGGGCGTGATCTATGTCGATCCGGTGGGCGAAGCATCGGAATACGAGGGCCTGCCCGCCCCGGACCTGATCCTGATCACCCACGAGCACGGCGACCACTACAACGCCGAGACGCTCTCTGCCATCAAACCCACGGACAAGCCGGTGGCGGTCTACACCAATCCGGCCGTCTACGACATGCTGAACGAAGACATCAAGCCGAGCGCCGAGGCCATGGCCAACGGCGATTCGAAAACCTTCGGCGAGCTGACAATCGACGCGATCCCCGCGCACAACGTGACCGAGGACCGGATGAACTTCCATCCCGAGGGGCGTGACAACGGCTATGTGCTGACGATGGGCGACTTCCGCATCTACATCTCCGGCGACACGGAACCCACGCCCGAGATGGAAGCGCTGACCGACATCGACCTGTGCTTCATGTGCATGAACCTGCCCTTCACGCAGACCGCCGAGCAGGCCGCCGAGGCGGTCAAGGCCTTCATGCCCGCCGTGGTCTACCCCTATCACTATCGCGGTCGCGAGGGCGGCACACAGGACCCGGAAGCCTTTGCCGAGATGGTCGGCGACGCGACGGAGGTGAAGATGGCGGAGTGGTACAAGCCCGGCGAGCTGGGCTGAGGCAAGCCACACGGGCGCTTGTCATCTCGCGCCCCCTTGCAGGCGAATCGTCCTTCCCGCACTCTGGAGCGGGGAGGACCTGGAATGCTCGATACGACCGGCTTTGACCTGAACGCCATTGGGTCTGACTTCATCGAGAATCCGCATCCGATGTTGGCTGCCTTGCGCCAAAAGGCGCCGCTGCACCGCAACCCCGACGGCTCGGTCTACCTGACCCGCTACGACGACGTGCTGAAGGTGTACCAGTCCCGAACCATGTCATCGGACAAGGCCGAGACCTTCGACGAGAAGTTCGGCGTCTGCCCGCTGAACACCCATCATACCTCCAGCCTCGTGTTCAACGACCCGCCCTATCACACGGTGGTCCGCAAGCTGTTGTCGGGTGCCTTCACGCCGCGCAAGCTGGCGGAGTTCGAACCGCTGACCGAAAACATCGTCGACCGCCTTCTGGACCGGGTGGAGGAGATGGGCCGCTTCGACCTGATCGACGACTTCGCAAAGGTCCTGCCGACCGAGATCATCTCGTTCATGTTGGGCATTCCCGAAGAACACCGGGCCCGTCTGCGCGGCTATTCCCTGGCCATCCTGGGCGCTCTGGATCCGGTCGTTCCGCCGGACAAGCTGGAAGAGGGCAACAGGGCAGTCGCCGAGTTCGGCGCGATCCTGGGCGATCTGATCGACCATCGGCGCCGCCATCCGGATGCGGCACGGCAGGGCGAGGTGCTGCAAAGCCTGATCTTCGGGGAACACGACGGGCGGCGGCTGACACGCGAGGAACTGATCCAGAACTGCATCTTCCTGCTGAACGCGGGGCACGAGACGACCACCAGCCTGGTGGGCAATGCCATCGGGCTGCTGCTGGATTTCCCCTATCAGCACCGCATGCTTCTGGACGATCCGGGGCTGATCGCCACCGCCGTGGAGGAGTTCCTGCGCGTGGAAAGCCCCCTGCAGATCGGCAACCGGCTGGCCGGAGAAGACATCGCCCTGTCGGCCGGCTTGCTGCCGAAGGGCACGTACATCCACACCTCCATCGCCGGTGCCAACCGCGATCCGGAGGTCTTTTCCAATCCCGACGTGCTCGACATCACCCGGCGGCCGAATCGCCAGATCGCGTTTATCACCGGCATTCACGTCTGTCTGGGCGCGACCCTCGCGCGGGTCGAAGGGCGCATTGCCGTCGGGCGGTTCGTGGCGCGGTTTCCACGGCTCGCCCTGAACGGAGAGCGCCGGCGCGTCCCGCTGGCACGGTTCCGGGGATGGGCCACGCTGCCGGTCAGCGTGCGCTGAGACGCAGGTTGCGCGCTGCCCCGGGGGAAGGTGTGTTGGTCGCGGATGGGGTGCGGCGAGGGGGCGCTGCCCCCGCTCCTTCGGAGCCCCCCGAGGTATTTTTCGCCAAGATGAAGGAGGGGCGTTGGTGCGGCGTCGGCAGGTGGCCGCGTTCCGCGTGGGTTGGTCGGGCAAGCCGATCCCGGGCGCGGCGGTTTGGGAAGGCCGCTTGGCGATGGGTGGCTTCGGTTTGGAGGGTGCATGTTTGGGGGCCGGGTGCGGGCCGAGGAGGAGGGTTGGACGAGGCCGCCCCCTGGTGTCAGTCGGTGGTGCGCTGTTTGCGCAGCCGTGCGAAGTAGTCGACGCGCTTGCGCATGTCGCGTTCGAAGCCACGGTCCACAGGGTCGTAGAACCGGGTGCGGCCCATGTCCTCGGGGAAGTAGTCCTGCCCGGAGAAGCCGTCCTCCGCGTCGTGGTCGTAGGCATAGCCGGTGCCGTAGCCCTGGTCCTTCATCAGCCGTGTGGGGGCGTTCAGGATGTGCTTGGGCGGCATCAGGGAGCCGGTGTCCTTCGCCGCCCGCCGCGCCGCCTTGTAGGCCACGTAGGCGGCGTTCGACTTGGGCGCGAGGGCAAGGTAGATCAGCGCCTGCGCGAGGGCGAGTTCGCCCTCGGGCGAGCCCAGGCGTTCGTAGGTGTTCCAGCTGTCGAGGCAGACGGCCTGGGCCTGCGGGTCGGCGAGGCCGATGTCCTCGACTGCCATGCGGGTGATGCGGCGGGCAAGGAAGCGGGGGTCTTCGCCAGCGTCCAGCATCCGCGCGAACCAGTAGAGGGCCGCGTCCGGGTCGCTGCCGCGCACCGACTTGTGCAGCGCAGAGATCAGGTTGTAGTGCCCGTCGCCGGACTTGTCGTATTGCGCCGCGCGTTTCATCAGCCGGGTCTTCAGCCCGTCGGTGCCGAGCGGCGTGGCGATCTTCCACGACATCACCTGTTCGATGAGGTTCAGGAGCGCGCGGCCGTCGCCGTCGGCCATGTCGATCAGTGCGTGGCGCGCGCCTTCGTCCAGCGGCAGCTTGCGGTCCAGCATGGTTTCGGCGCGGGTGGCCAGCTTTTCGAGGTCGTCCACGGAGAGGCGTTCGAGCACCAGCACCTGCGATCGGCTGAGAAGAGCGCGATTCAGCTCGAAGGAGGGGTTCTCGGTGGTGGCGCCGACGAGGAGGATCGTTCCGTCCTCCATGTGGGGCAGGAAGCCGTCCTGCTGCGCCTTGTTGAAGCGGTGGATCTCGTCGACGAACAGGAGTGTGCCATGGCCCTGCTGGCGGCGGAGCTTGGCCGCTTCGAAGACCTTGCGCAGCTCGGGCACGCCGGTGAAGATCGCGCTGATCTGGACGAAGTGCAGGTCGGTGGCGTCGGCCAGAAGCCGCGCGATGGTGGTCTTGCCGACGCCGGGCGGGCCCCAGAAGACGATCGACCCGAGGCTGCCGGCGGCCAGCATGACCCCCAGGGGAGATTCCGGGCCGAGCACCTGTTCCTGCCCGATGACCTCGGCCAGGGTCTGCGGGCGCAGCCGGTCGGCCAATGGGCGCGGTGTGTTGTCGGCGGGCGAGGGGGTGTTGTCGAAGAGGTCGGCCACGGTCAGATCCGGAACTGCAGGATGATGCGGCGATTGCCGCGCAGCGCCTCGATCTGGATCAGGCGGCCGGCACGGCGCATCAGGCGCTCGACGTCGCCGGGCCGGGCGACAGGGGCACCATTGACTCGCAGCACGAGGTCGCCGCGCTGCAGTCCGGCCCGCGTGCCGTAGGGGCCGGGGTCGAGGACGGCGATGCCGTGGCTGGTGGACAGCGGCAGGCCCAGCTCTGCCTGCACGCCCGGATTGACGCGGGCGACAGAGAGGCCGGGCAGGGCGGCATCCTCGCCGAGGCTGACCGTGTCGCGCGGCGGATCCTCTGGCGGGGCGATCATGGCGACGCGCGCGTGGGTGGGTGTGCCGCCACGGGCGTAGAGGACGTCGGCTTCTGCCCCGATGCCGCGCACCGACATGCGGAACAGCGCTTCGGCGGGCGTGTTGACGGCCATGCCGTCGACTTCGAGGATCACGTCGCCGGTGCGCAGACCGGCCTCTGCAAAGGGGCTTGCGGCATGCAGATCGGCGATCACCACGCCGCCGGGCAGGCCGAGGCCCAGCGTTTCGGACAGGTCGGCGTTCACCGGCTGGGCCGTCATGCCGGCCCAGGGCCGCTCGAAACGGGTGTTGCCAGCGGCGGCCTGTTTCACGAACTGGGCCACGAGGCCGGAGGGGATCGCGAAACCGATGCCGTTGGAGCCGCCGGACCGGGTGAGGATGGAGGTGTTGATACCGATCAGCCGCCCCTCGACGTCGATGAGCGCCCCGCCGGAATTGCCGGGGTTGATCGGCGCATCGGTCTGGATGAAGTAGCCGCGCGCGTTGCCGGTGGCTGTGCCGGAACGCGCCAGCCCGCTGACAATGCCCGAAGAGACGGTCTGCCCGACGCCAAAGGGGTTGCCGATGGCCAGAACCAGTTCGCCCACCTCCACCGTGTCGCTGTCCCGCAGCGGCAGGTGGGGCATGTCCGACGCACCTTCGAGCTGAAGGATGGCCAGGTCGGATTCCTCGTCGCCCAGCAGAACCTTTGCCGCGTATTCCTGACGGTTGTTCAGCACCACGCGGATGTCGGTGGCCTGTCCCACGACGTGGTAGTTCGACACCACGATGCCGTCTTCGGACAGGATGACACCGGAGCCGAGCGAGTTCTGGATACGGGGGCGGCCCTGTTGCTGGAAGTCGCGGAAGAGGTTGCCGAAGATCGGATCGTCGGCGAAGGGGCTGCGGTTCCGCTGCACCACACGGCTCGCGTAGATGTTCACCACCGCCGGCGTGGCCTGTTTCACGAGGGGCGCGAAGCTGAGGGAAATCTGCGCCTGGCTTTGCGGCACCTCGGTCTGGGCGAGGGCGGGCTGGGCCAGAATGGCGGTCAGGCAGAGCAGCAGGACGCGCACGGGGAACCTCCGGTTTTCGTGTCCGGTTGATATGCCTGCCGCCGGGGCACGTTTCAACCCGGCGGAACGCCGCTCCGTGCCGGCGCGTTGAGCTTGCAGAAACGGAAAGAAAAGGAGGACCCCATGCCGGAGCGTTTGAAATCCAAGGATGGGCGCCGCGAGACGGAGGCCTATGTCGACGATGTCGACACGCCGTCCGATCAGGGCAGGGCGCAGGGCAACCTTGAACGGAAGGTCGGCACGCGCGACGAGATGAAGCGTGCCGAGAAGGACGATCCGGGCGCCACGCGCGTCACCAAATCGGACGAGCAGGGCGCCGGGAACCTCGGCGGTCATCACGGCACGGACAAGGGGAGCACCTGAGCATGAGCAAGTTGCAGAACGGAACATGGGTGGTGGTGACGGACAGCGAGAAGGCGCTTTTCCTGCGCAACCTGACCGACCATGACAATCCCAACCTCGACGTCTTCGACGAGGACGAGCAGGAGAATCCCTCGGATCGCGAACAGTCCGCCAACCGGCCCGGCCGGATGAACGACACCGGCGTCCAGCAGCGATCCGCGATGGACGACACGGATTGGCACGAACTTCAGAAGGAACGCTTTGCTGCGGACCTTGCCGAGAAGCTCTACGATGAGGCGCACAAGGGGTCGTTTAAGCACCTGGTGATCGTGGCCTCGCCGCAGGTGTTGGGCGTGCTGCGCGACGAGATGCACAAGGAAGTGGCCGACAAGGTCGTCGCCGAAGTGCCGAAGACGCTGACCAACCATCCCGTCCGCGAGATCGAGAAGCTGGTGAAACGGGAGTTGGACGCGGCGTGATGCGTGTCCGGATGGGCGTCCGAGCAATGTCCCTGCGTGGTGAGCCTGCATGACGTCCATGGTGAAGAGAGTAGCGGTGGCGCTTGGCCTTGCGGGCAGCGCCGCCGCGGCGGACGGCCGGCTTTTCCTTCCTTTGGCACCGGAACGCGAGAATCTCGAGGCCTTCAGGTGGTCCGCGCAGCCCGTGCTTGTCTTTGCGCCCGACGAGTCCGATGCGCGCTATACAGTGCAGATCGACGCTCTTAAGTCGGCGGAACGCGGGCTTGCCGAGCGTGACATCGTGGTCCTCACGGACACCGACCCGGACGCGAAAGGGCGTCTCAGGGCTGGGCTGGCGGTCGAGGGGTTCGATGTCCTGCTGGTGGGCAAGGACGGCGGGGTGAAGCTGCGCCAAAGCACACCGCTGTCGGTCGACGAGCTGTTCTCCGCGATTGACGCCATGCCCATGCGGCGGCGCGAGATGGCGGACTGAACTCGCCTAAGTTTGCCAGACCAGAAACCGAGCCAGAAAAAAGCCCCCGTCGCTTGCGCGGCGGGGGCTTTCACTGTCCCGGGTCTGTGACCCACGGAGCGGCGCGGTGCGCCCTCCGGTCTTATTCTTCTGCTTCGAGCGCTTCGAGGCGGGCCTTGTCAGCGGCGCCTTTTGCCTCGGGATCGCGGTCCACCAGCTCGATGATGGCCATCGGGGCCATGTCACCGTAACGGAAGCCGGCTTTCAGCACGCGGGTGTAACCGCCGCTGCGCTCTGCATAGCGCGGGCCGAGGATTTCGAACAGCTTGGCGACGTCCTTGTCTTCCTTGAGCTGGGACGCGGCCTGACGGCGGGCGTGCATGTCGCCGCGCTTGCCGAGCGTGATCAGCTTGTCCATGATCCGCTTCAGTTCTTTTGCCTTCGGCAGGGTGGTCTTGATCTGCTCATGCTCGATGAGCGAGCCGGCCATGTTCGCCCAGAGTGCCTTGCGGTGCTCGTGGGTGCGGTTCAGGCGGCGGTAGCCTTTTGCGTGACGCATTGTCTTACTCCTAATGTGCCCTCTACGGGCGGTTTTGCTTTGTCAGTCCGGCGATGCGTGTCACCGGCTCTCCTTGGGGCAGATGCCCGAAGCGAGGCGTTGCCGCCTCGCTTTTAGGATGGGCCCGGTCAGAAGACGGACCCACCGCTATTCTCAGAACGAGTCTTCCAGCTTCTTGGCCAGGTCCTCGATGTTGTCCGGCGGCCAGTCCTCGACGTCCATGCCAAGGTGCAGTCCCATACCGGACAGCACTTCCTTGATCTCGTTCAAGGACTTGCGGCCGAAGTTCGGGGTGCGCAGCATCTCGGCTTCGGTCTTCTGGATCAGGTCGCCGATGTAGACGATGTTGTCGTTCTTCAGGCAGTTTGCCGAACGGACCGAGAGCTCCAGCTCGTCGACCTTCTTCAGCAGCAGCGGGTTGAACTCCAGACCGTCGTCGTCGTCCTGACGTGTGGCCGACTCGGGCTCTTCGAAGTTGACGAAGATCGAAAGCTGGTCCTGCAGGATGCGCGCCGCGTAGGCGATGGCATCTTCCGGCGTGACGGAGCCGTCGGTTTCCACTTTCATCGTCAGCTTGTCGTAGTCCAGAACCTGGCCTTCGCGGGTCGGCTGAACGTCGTAGGCGACCTTCTTGACCGGCGAATAGATCGCGTCGATCGGGATCAGGCCGATGGGTGCGTCTTCCGGCTTGTTCTTGTCGGCGCTGACATAACCCTTGCCCGTGTTCACGGTGAATTCCATGTACACTTCCGCGCCTTCGTCGACGTGGCAGATGACATGGTCACGGTTGAGGATCTCGATCCCTGCGGATTCGGAGATGTCGCCAGCCTTTACCACGCCGGGACCCTTTGCGGAGACGGACAGGCGCTTGGGCCCTTCCACTTCCATCTTCAGGGCGACCTGCTTGAGGTTCAGGATGATGTCGGTGACGTCTTCGCGCACGCCGGCAACCGAGGAGAACTCGTGCAGGACGTTGTCGATCTGCACGGAGGTGATGGCCGCGCCTTGCAGCGAGGACAGCAGCACACGACGCAGTGCGTTGCCAAGTGTCAGACCAAAGCCCCGCTCCAGCGGTTCGGCGACGCAAGTCGCCTGTTTGGACGGATCAGCGCCCGGCTTGATCTCAAGCTGGGTCGGCTTGATCAATTCTGCCCAATTCTTGTGGATCATGCAGTTCCCTCCATACCTGCCGGCGTCCCATGTCCAATAGATGCCGACGCCCGAGGTTTCGAAACGACAGAACGAGGCAGGGCACTGTGCCCCGCCTCGTCCAATAATCTGGTCGGATCAGACGCGACGGCGCTTCGGCGGACGGCAGCCGTTGTGCGCGATCGGGGTCACGTCGCGGATGGACGTGATGTTGAAGCCGACGGCAGCCAGCGCGCGCAGCGCGGATTCACGGCCCGAACCGGGGCCTTGCACTTCGACTTCGAGCGTCTTGACACCGTGTTCCTGCGCCTTCTTGCCTGCGTCTTCAGCGGCGAGCTGGGCAGCGTAGGGGGTCGACTTGCGCGAACCCTTGAAGCCCATGGTGCCTGCGGAGGACCAGGAGATTGCGTTGCCCTGAACGTCGGAGATCAGGATCTTGGTGTTGTTGAAGGTCGAGTTCACATGCGCCACGCCAGCGGCGATGTTCTTGGAGACCTTTTTCTTGCCGCCGGAGCGGCGAGTATCGCGTGCCATTGGTCGGTGCCTCCCTTACTTCTTCTTGCCTGCGATGGGCTTTGCGGGGCCCTTGCGCGTGCGTGCGTTGGTGTGGGTCCGCTGACCGCGGACGGGGAGGTTGCGACGATGGCGCAGGCCGCGGTAGCAGCCGAGGTCCATCAGGCGCTTGATGTTCATCTGCACGTCGCGGCGCAGGTCGCCCTCGACGGTGTAGTTGGCGTCGATGTGCTCACGGATGGCGAGGACTTCGGCGTCCGAAAGCTCGTTCACGCGACGGGTCGCGTCGATGCCCACGGCTTCGCAGATGGCCCGGGCCGAAGTGTGGCCGATTCCGGTGATATAGGTGAGCGCGATCGGGACGCGCTTGGCGGTCGGGATGTTGACGCCGGCAATACGTGCCAAGTCTCTGTTCCTTTCGTTGCGAGCCCGTAGCGCCGGGCCCTTTTTTCACAACATGAGCCCGTGCGAGCGGCGCACGGGCTGTCCGTCATTTCTCAGGTGATCTGCCCAGCACGAAGGCCTTCGATTCGGGCGGTGTCCCTTGCGGGATGGGGCTACCTAAGGGGCGGACGCCACAACGTCAACCCCTGTCAAGTCCTCGTTTCGGGCAAATCGGAATATAGCCCTGAACGGGCGTACAAGCCAGTACATAAACCATTGTCCGCGCACCCAGATCATGACATTGTGGTGGGGTCAACGAAATTGGTGTGCTCGGGGGAGTGGATGATCCAACAGGTCGTTTACGTCAGTCGCGCGGTTCATCCGATGGGCCGCGGGACTGACAGGGATATCCTGAGCGTGGCGCGGAAACGCAATGCGGAACTTGGCCTAACGGGGTTCCTCTTCCGGACGCGCACCCACTACATCCAGCTCCTCGAAGGTCCGGCCGAGGCGGTCGGGCAGGTGACGGAGTCCCTGCGCCGCGACCCGCGCCATACCGATTTCGACGTGATCCGGACGATGCAGGCCGACACCCGCAGCTTCGGGCGCTTTGCCATGGGCTATGACGACGTGCTGCAAATGCGTGCGGCGGAGTTCATCGAAAGCCTGAAGTCCTCTGCCATCTCGGACTCAAGTTTGCGGGCCCATGTCGAACTGCTGGCCGTGGGACGGCGCACAAAAAAGGCCGCTCTCGCGGCCTCTTTCGGTCAACTCGTTTCGGGGATGACGTTCAGCCGTCGAGCTTCCCGCCAATAGCCGACTTGATCTCGTCGATCTCGCCAAGCCCGTCCACGCGGGTGTGGACACCGGCGTGATAGTAGTAGCCGATCAGCGGGGACGTCTGCTTGTAGTAAGCCATCAGGCGTGTGCGCAGCGACTCCTCGTTGTCGTCGGCGCGGCGCTTGAACTCCGTCCCGCCGCACTTCGTGCACTTGCCGTCCTGGGGGATGGGCTTGGTGATGTCGTTGTAGACCTCGCCGCAGGACCCGCAGGTGGAGCGCGCGGTGATGCGCTTCACAAGGGCTTCGTCCTCGACGCGAAGCTCGACGACCTTGTCAAGAGTCTGGCCCACTTCCTTCAGCAGATCGCCAAGCGCGTCGGCCTGCTTGAGCGTGCGGGGGAAGCCGTCGAAGATGAACCCCGATGCCTTCTCCGTGGTCAGCTTCTCGCGGATCAGGCCGATCACGATCTCGTCGGTGACAAGCTCGCCGCGTGCCATCACGTCGGCGACCTTCTTGCCCATTTCCGTTCCGCTGTCTTTCGCCTCGCGCAGCATGTCGCCGGTCGAGAGTTGCACCATGCCGCGTTCTTCAACCAGAAACCGTGCCTGTGTGCCCTTGCCCGCCCCCGGCGGCCCCAAAAGTATGATATTCATCGCCGCGCAGGCCCTCCACGTTTCTTGCGCGCCTTACCCTTACCACGCAATTGGGATTTCTGGATAAGACCTTCGTATTGATGCGCCAGAAGGTGGCTTTGCACCTGCTGGATGGTGTCCATGGTCACGGAAACCACGATCAGTACGGAAGTACCACCGAAATAGAACGGAATGGCAAGCTGCGTCCGCAGGATCTCCGGCATGAGCGCAACACCGGCCAGGTAGAGCGAGCCCACCACCAGCACGCGGTTCACCACGTATTCGAGATATTCCGCCGTCTTCTTGCCCGGACGGATGCCGGGGACGAAGCCGTTCTGGTTCTTGAGGTTGTCCGCCACGTCGTCCGGCTTGAAGGAGACGTTGAACGTATAGAAGTAGGCGAAGAAGACGATCATCGCCCCGAAGAACAACAGGTAGAGCGGCTGGCCGGGGCCGAAGTAGGCGAGGATCGTCGACATCACCGGTCCGGCGGAATCCGAGCCGGAGAAGGTCGAGATCGTCACCGGCAGCAGCAGCAGCGAAGAGGCGAAGATCGCCGGGATAACGCCCGCCGGGTTCACCTTGACCGGCAGGTGAGAGGACTGCGCCTCGGTCATCTTCATGCCGACCTGGCGGCGCGGATACTGGATGGTGATCTTCCTCAGCGCCCTCTCCATGAAGACGACGAAGGCGATCAGCGCCGCGACCGCTATGATGACGCCAACGATCACCGCCGGGCTGATGGCGCCCGAACGTCCGGAGGCAAAGAACTGTGCCAGCGCGGCGGGCAGTTCGGCCACGATGCCGACGAAGATGATGAGCGAGATACCGTTGCCGACGCCGCGCGCGGTGATCTGTTCACCCAGCCACATCAGGAACATGGTGCCGCCGACAAGCGTGATCACGCAGGCGGCGCGGAAGTACCAGCCGGGATCGGTCACGAGATCGCCGCCCTCAAGGCTGACCGCAAGGCCATAGGCCTGCATGGTCGCCAGCGCCACGGTGGCGTAACGCGTGTACTGGTTGATCTTCTTGCGGCCCTGCTCGCCCTCTTTCTTGAGCTGCTCCAGCGTCGGCACCATGGCCGTCAGGAGCTGCACCATGATGGAGGCGGAGATGTAGGGCATGATCCCCAGCGCGAAGATACCCATCCGTCCGAGCGCGCCGCCGGTGAACATCGACACGATGCCCGCAACGCCGGTCGAGGCCTGTTCGACGAAGTCCCGCAGCGCGGCGCCATCGATCCCGGGAACCGGGATGAAGGTCCCGAGGCGGTAGACGATCAGGAGGCCAAGAGTAAAGAAGATGCGGTTGCGCAGGTCGGTTGCCTTACCCAGCGCGGCCCAGCTGGTGTTGGCGGCCATCTGCTCTGCTGCGGATACCATGCGGATCTCTCTTTTCAGGCAAACGCCGCCAAGACGGGTTTTCCGTCTGGCGGCGCTTTGGGAAAACTGGGGGCTATGTAAGCGGCGCTGGCGCCGCTCACAACCCGGTTTTGCGCCGCGTGGCGCGGTCGGAAATTATTCCGCAGCCGCGACCTTGAGCGCGCCACCGGCCTTTTCGACCGCTTCGACAGCCGACTTGGAAGCGCCGGTCACGTCGATGGTCAGGGCAGTGGTCACGTCGCCCTTGGCGAGGACGCGGATGCCATCCAGCTTGCGGCGGACGAGGCCCGAGGACACCAGCGTGTCTTCGTTGATGTTCGCGGCGTCCAGCTTGCCCGCGTCGACGAACTTCTGGATCAGGCCCAGGTTCACGACGGCAAAGCTCAGGCGGTTCGGCTTGGTGAAGCCGCGCTTGGGCAGGCGCTGGTAGAGCGGCATCTGGCCGCCTTCGTAGCCGTTGATTGCCACGCCCGAACGGGATTTCTGACCCTTGATACCACGGCCACCCATCTTGCCCTTGCCCGAACCCGGGCCGCGGCCGATGCGTTTCTTGGTCTTGGTTGCGCCGGGATTGTCGCGCAGTTCATTCAGTTTCATGTCGCTTCTCCAATGCCGGATGTGACCCTCGAAGCGATACGGGCCAACCACGGCTTTTCTTGACTTTGAAGTGCGGCCGCGCAAGTCGAGTCGGGCCACCGGGGGCGTATAGTCGCTGAGGGCCTGCCGCGCAAGGGAGGAGTGTCGCCCGATTCCCCTGGGCGATCTGGCGCGTGTGGTGGTTCAGAGGGGACTTTTGTGGCGTGATCCTCTTGTCGGTTCGGCGCGGGGGCACTTTCAGTCCTGTCAGGGTGCCGCGCAATAAACGCTGCACTTTGTGCGCTAGCGATTGACTTTCCGCACCGCAGCGATCATATGCCCCTCAGCCGCACCCGCCGCGTGAGCGGGGCAGATGGGCAACATGGCCCGCACGGCTGTTTCGGCACGTCAAACCTGCCGACCTGAACTCCCTGACATGGCTCCCACATCACGCTTGGGTCCAGACCCGCGACAGGCGCCCGACATACGGTCCGGTGCCCGCGTTCGCGGTCCCCTTGCGGTCCTGCCCTTCCGGCGGGTGCCACGTTATTCGCGCCGTTTTGGCGCATCGAAGGAACACCTTTTGGATTTTGACATGCTGGGGCTGCCGCCCCGCCTTCTGACGAACCTCGCCGACCTGAACATCACCGATCCGACCCCGATCCAGTCGCAGGCCATCCCGCACGCCCTGAACGGCCGCGATGTCATGGGCCTTGCGCAGACGGGGACGGGCAAGACCGCCGCCTTCGGCCTGCCGATCGTCACCACCATCATGCGCGACCAGACGCGCCCGGGGCCGAAGCAGGTCCATGGCCTGATCCTTGCGCCGACCCGCGAGCTCGCCAAGCAGATCGTCGACAACCTGCGCGCCTACGCCGCGAACACCCCGGTCAAGATCGGGCTGGTCACGGGCGGCAATTCCATCAACGGGCAGATCAACCGTCTGGCCAAGGGCACCGACCTTCTGGTCGCCACACCGGGCCGCCTGATCGACCTGATGGAGCAGAAGGCCGTGCGGCTGGATGCGACCCGTTTCCTCGTGCTGGACGAGGCCGACCAGATGCTGGACCTCGGCTTCATCCACGCGCTGCGCCAGATCGCCAGGGTTCTGCCGAAGGAACGCCAGACGATGCTGTTCTCGGCCACCATGCCGAAGCAGATGGCCGAGATCGCCTCGGCTTACCTGACCGACCCGGTCCGGATCGAGGTGACGCCTCCGGGCAAGCCGGTGGAGCGCATCGAGCAGTCGGTGCACTTCGTCGAGCAGAAGGCCAAGACGCCGCTGTTGGTCCACCATCTCGACCTTCACCGCACCGAGGCCGCTCTGGTCTTTGCCCGTACCAAGCACGGTGCGGAAAAGCTGAAGCGCCATCTTGAGGACAAGGGTTTCGCCGCTGGCTCGATTCACGGCAACAAGAGCCAGGGTCAGCGGGACCGCGCCCTGAAGGCCTTCCGTGAGGGAGAGCTGACGGTGCTCGTGGCCACGGACGTGGCGGCCCGCGGGATCGACATTCCGTCGGTGCGCTACGTCTACAACTACGACCTGCCCAACGTCGCCGACAACTACGTCCACCGCATCGGGCGCACCGCGCGCGCGGGCCGTGACGGTACGGCGATCGCCTATTGCTCGGCCGAGGAAATGGGTGAGTTCAAGGCCATCGTGAAAGTGATGGGCCGTGAGATCGCGGTGGCGAGCGGCGAAGCCTGGGAACCGGTCAAGCCGGCGGGACGCGGCAACGGTCGTGGTCGCGGCGGTCGTCCCGGTGGCGGCGGGCACGGCGCGAAGCACGGCGGCGGTCACAAGCCGGCGCATGCCAAGCCCGCGGCGGCCAAGGGTCGTCCGCGCCGTCAGCGCCGCGCCAAAGCTGCCTGAGCCGAATTGACAAGCGAAGGCCGTCCCGTGTCCTGCGGGACGGCCTTCGCATGCTTGACAACCACCCCCACTTTCGTGACGACACCGCCATGACATCACTTCTGCAAGTAGCCCTCGGCGGCGCGCTCGGCGCCTCGGCCCGGTACATGACCGGCCTTGGCATGGCGCGCCTGATGGGCAAGGCATTTCCCTGGGGGACGCTGACGGTGAACATCGTCGGCAGCTTCGCCATGGGCGTGCTGGTCGTGGTGCTTGCGCATCTGGGCGGCAACCGCTTTGCACCGTTCCTGATGATCGGTGTGCTGGGCGGGTTCACAACGTTCTCAGCCTTCTCGCTGGATGCGGTGACGCTGTATGAACGCGGGCAATTGGGCATCGCGGCGCTTTACGTCGGCGCGTCGGTGATCGTTTCTATCGCGGCGCTCTTCGCGGGGCTGCTGCTGGCACGGAGCATGACGACATGAGCCGGGTACAGACCATCACGGTGGGGCCGGGCGACGGCGATCAGCGGCTGGACCGCTGGCTGAAGCGGCTGTTCCCCCACGTCGCCCAAAGCCGCATCGAAAAAATGTGCCGCAAGGGTGAATTGCGGCTCGACGGTGGGCGCTGCAAGGCGTCCTCGCGCGTCGAGACGGGCATGCAGGTGCGCATCCCGCCGCTGCCCGAACCGGGGCAGGTGGACAGCGCGCCGAAGCCGTCCTTCAACGAGAAGGACGCGGAAATGATCCGTGCATGCGTGCTGTGGAAGGACGACCACATCATCGCGCTGAACAAGCCCCCGGGGCTGGCGACGCAGGGCGGCTCTGGCCAGACGCGACACGTCGACGGCCTGTCGGAGGCGCTGACGTTCGGCATGGACGAGAAACCCCGGCTGGTGCACCGGCTGGACAAGGACACCTCAGGTGTGCTGCTGCTGGCCCGCACCCGCGCTGTGGCCAAGGCGCTGACGGAGGCGATCCGCCACCGGGAAGCGCGCAAGATATACTGGGCGCTTGTCGCCGGTGTACCGACCCCCTACCTGGGCGAAATCAAGTACGGCCTGGTAAAGGCACCCGGCCACGGCAAGGGCGGCGAGGCGGAGAAGATGCGCTGCGTCCATCCCAAGGAGATCGCCACGACCGAGGGCGCAAAGCGGGCGCACACGCTTTATGCCACGCTCTACCGCGTGGCGGGGCGGGCATCGTGGGTGGCGATGGAGCCGGTCACCGGCCGCACCCACCAGCTTCGGGCGCACATGGCCGAAATCGGTCACCCGATCATCGGCGACGGCAAGTACGGCGGCTCCGGGCAGGAGAACCTTGGCGATGGCTGGGGTGCGCAGCTTGGCGGGATCATCTCGAAGAAGCTGCACCTGCACGCGCGGTCTCTGACCCTTCTGCACCCGGTCACGAAGACACCCTTCACCGCGACGGCCCCTTTGCCGGAGCACATGAAGCAAAGCTGGGACACGCTGGGCTGGGAAGAGGACTTCGCCGACGACGATCCGTTCGAGGCGCTGCATTGACCGACCTGAAGCTTGTCATCTTCGACGTCGACGGGACCCTTGTGGACAGCCAAGGCGATATCCTTGCCGCGATGACCCGGGCCTTCGACAGTCAGGACCTGCCGCAGCCGGTGCGCGAGGACGTATTGGGCATTGTCGGCCTTTCCCTGCCCGTCGCGATGGAGCGATTGGCTCCGCAATTGGGCGTGGTCCGCAGGACGCACCTGGTTGAGGCCTACAAGAGGTCTTACTCGGCGATCGTGAAGGAGGGCGGGGCGATGGCTTCGCCACTTTATCCCGGCATCCCGGAACTGCTGAACCGGCTCGGCGGCATCGACAACGTCTTGCTCGGTGTGGCGACCGGCAAATCCCGCAAGGGGCTGACAACGCTTCTGAACGCGCACGGCCTGACAGGCCGGTTCGTCACCACGCAGGTGGCGGACGACCATCCGTCGAAGCCGCATCCGGCGATGCTGTATGCCGCGCTAGACGATGTGGGCGTGGAGGCGTCCCAGGCGGTGATGATCGGCGACACGAGTTACGACATGGACATGGCGGAAGCCGCGGGCATCCCGGGTATCGGCGTGACATGGGGCTATCACCCGGCGACGGCGTTGACCAACGCCGCACGTGTGGTGTCCGACACGGCCGGGCTACAGGCCGCGATCTTCGATATTCTGGAGGTCTCTGCATGAGCGAATGGGCACTGAAACGCTTCTGGAAGGACGCGACCGTCGAGCCGTCCGGCCCGGGGTTTGCCGTCAAGCTGGACGGACGTGGGGTGAAGACGCCCGCCAAGACCCCGCTGGTCGTCCCGACCGAAGGGCTGGCGGATGCGGTGGCCGCCGAATGGCGCGCCCAGGAAGAGCACGTGAACCCGATGACCATGCCTTTCACCCGCATGTCCAACTCGGCCCTCGACAAGGTGGCCACACAGCGTGCGGAGGTCGCCGACATGCTGGCGGCCTACGGCGACAGCGACCTGCTCTGCTATCGCGCCGACAGGCCGGCCGGGCTTGTGGAGCGTCAGAACGAGAGTTGGGACCCCCTGCTGGACTGGGCGTCGGAGACCTACGGTGCACGGCTTGAGCCACGCATCGGGGTGATGCACCATCCCCAGCCGTCCGAGGCGCTGGCGCGCCTTGCGCAAGAGGTGCACGGTCAGGATGCCTTCCAGCTTGCCGCGTTCCACGATCTCGTGTCCATGTCCGGTTCGCTGGTGCTGGCCTTGGCCGTGATCCGGGGCCACCGCGAGGCGGAAGACGCGTGGCGCCTGTCCCGGATCGACGAGACCTGGCAGGAAGAGCAGTGGGGCATCGACGAGGAAGCGGCGGAAATTGCGGCCCTGAAGCGGAACGAATTTATGCACGCGGCGCGTTTCCACATGCTATCAAGCGTTTGAACGGCCGGGCGGACGTTCGGCGCACAACGGATGACAGCACGGGATCGCGGCTTGACCTCTTGGCAGGAATCCGCCCAAACTGTCGCCGATCTAGAGGGTCATACCCTCGTTTTTCCCTGAATCCGAAGGCTTATCCGACGGTTGATGGCGAGGCAAAGACCTGAAGGTGAGGACGGCATGTACAGGATAATCGGCGCAGGACTCGCCATGCTGCTTGCGGGCGCCGCAACGGCAGGGACGCTGGACGAGGTCAAGTCGCGCGGAACCCTGAACTGCGGTGTGAACACTGGGCTCGTCGGTTTTGCATCGAAGGATTCCAACGGCGAATGGCGCGGTTTCGATGTCGGGCTGTGCCGGGCCGTTGCCGCTGCCGTTCTGGGCGATCCGATGGCCGTCAATTTCGTGGAGACGACCGCTGCCACCCGCTTCACCGCGCTCAACGCCGGGGAAATCGACCTTCTGGTGCGCAACACGACGTGGAGCTTTTCGACGGACATCGACCTGAAAGTCGATTTCGCCGGGATCAACTACTACGACGGTCAGGCCTTCATGGTGCCCAAGACGCTGGGGCTAAGCTCTGCGCGGGAACTGGACGGCCGGTCGATCTGCGTGCAGGCAGGCACCACGAGCGCTTTGAACGTCGACGAGTATTTCGACCGCTACCAGATGAGCTATGAGGCCGTTCCGGTCGAGGGCACGGCAGAGGCGCAGACGCTTTACCTTGAGGGCGCTTGCGAGGTCTATTCGTCCGACGCCTCGCAACTTGCCGCGATCCGCGCCACCTTTGGCAATCCGGGCGACCACGTCCTGTTGGAAGACATCATTTCGAAGGAGCCTCTGGGACCGGCGGTCCGGCATGGCGACAACGATTGGGCCGATATCGTCCGCTGGACGCTGAACGCGCTGATCGCCGCCGAGGAACTGGGCGTCAACTCCGCCAATGTCGACGAGCTGAAGGCGCAGGGCACCAGCACGCCAGAGATCAAGCGGCTGCTCGGGCTCGAAGGCCGCATGGGTGAAATGCTCGGGCTCGACTCCGATTGGGCCGTGCGTGCGATCAAGGCCGGCGGCAACTATGGCGAGCTCTTTTCGCGCAACATCGGTGTGGACACGCCTATCGGACTGTCGCGCGGGTTGAACCTGCAATGGACAGAGGGCGGTCTGCTATATAGCCCGCCGTTTCGCTGACAACGGAGAAGGGCTGACCGGTCCGCAGTTCAGTCGCTGAAGTCGCGCCCGACGGCGAAGTCCACCGCTTCGCCCGGGGCATCGAGCTTCGTCCAGTCGGTGATCGGAAAATCCACGATTAGCGTCGCGCAGGTCGGATAGTCGTCAAAGCGCGGATGGTCCGGGGGCGTGACCTCAAGGCTTTGCGCGAAAAGTCCGATGCCGGGGTTGTGGCCAAGCATCAGCACGGCCTCGCCTTTTGCCTTTCGCAGCGCCTTGCGCAGCTTTTCCGGCGCGGCGAGGTACAGACCTTTTTGAAAACTGGTGGGCGCGGTGATGCGAAGAAGGTCCAGCGTTTCGCGCGTGCGCTGCGCGGTGGAACAGAGGATCTCGTCCGGCAGGTAGCTTTTTTCACGCAGCCAATCGCCCATGGCTGCTGCTGATCTCTGGCCGCGGGCGTTCAGCGGTCGTGCGGCGTCGGGCTGGCCAAGCGCCCAGTCGGACTTGGCATGGCGCATCAGGATCAGGCGTTTCACGGTCGGTAATGCCTCATGAATGCGGACATGTGAAAGCTAGACTGTTCCGGCCTCCGCTGAAAGTCCTTCGCCACCGGACAGGCCCGCCGGACAAGGCAACCTTGCCGGCAGTCGTTGCCCTCCTCACTGGCGACGTGCGCCTGGCAGCGGGGAACATCGTAGGCCTGGCCCTCGGCCAGCGCCGACACGGGGCAGGCGGATATGCATGGCGCGGCGCAGGTGTCACAGGGGCGGGCCGGCGGCGCGGCCAGGTCCAGCCGGGCGGGTAAGGCCAGCGCACCGCGAAAGCTGAGGAACAGCCCCGCCTCGTCGTGCACCAGCAGACCCACGGGTGAGGCGAAGCAGCGGCCGCTGTTCAGCGCCCATTGCAGGAAGGGCGGGTAGGGCGGACCGTCGGAGGGAAAGAGGGCGGTTGCGTCGAGGTCGGTGGCCAGCGCGCCGATCACCCGCTTCGACCAGCGGTCCAGCGGGTCCTCCCCGCCGTCGCCGTATTCGGACGAGGCGGTGAAGACCTGCCAGAAGCGCGGCTCGTCCGGTCCCAGCAGCACGATTGTCCCGGCGTCTTCCGGTGCACCGTCGTACGGGCCGGGATGCAACGCGCCGCGCACGGCCAGCGCCTGGGCGCGGACCGCAGCATCCACAAGGCCGAGGGTCATCCGCGCGGTGTGAGCGGCGGCAGGTCCGGTTGCCGGATCATGGAGCCGGAGCCGTGCTCGGTGAAAAGCTCAAGCAGGCAGGCATTGGGCACGCGACCGTCGACGATGACAACGGCCCGAACGCCTTCTTCCAGCGCCTTGAGGGCGGTCTCGGTCTTCGGGATCATGCCACCGGCGATGACACCCTCGGACGTCAGTTTGCGAATGTCGTCTGGCACCAGCTCGGTCATCACCTCGCCGGAGTTGTCCTTCACCCCCGCAACGTCCGTCAGCAACAGCAGGCGATCCGCCTTGAGCGCGCCGGCTATCGCGCCCGCAGCAGTATCGCCGTTGACGTTGAAGGTTTCGAGTGGATCCATGCCGGTCGCGACAGGGGCCACCACGGGGATGATCCCGGCGGTAAAGAGGTCGCGCAACACCTGCACGTTCATCTCGATCGGGCGGCCGACGAAGCCCAGCTCCGGGTCGTCCGCCTCGCACACCATCAGGTCGTCGTCCTTGCCCGAAAGACCCACGGCGCGGCCGCCCTCGTCCATGATGGCCTGAACGATCCGCTTGTTCACAAGACCGGTCAGCACCATCTCGACCACCTCGACGGTGGCCTGGTCGGTGACACGCTTGCCGCGCACGAACTCGGACTTGATGTCCAGCTTTCGGAGCATTTCGTTGATCATCGGGCCGCCGCCGTGCACCACGATGGGGTTCACGCCCACCTGGCGCATCAGCACGATGTCACGGGCGAATTCGGCCATCGCGTCGGCGTCGCCCATCGCATTGCCGCCGAACTTCACGACGACGATGGCGCCGGAATAACGCTGCATGTAAGGCAGCGCTTCGGAGAGGGTCCGGGCGGTCGCTTTCCAGTCTTTGTTCATGTTGCGCGGTCTCATTTGGTCGTTCCCTTGGCATCTGCTGCGACAATGCCGCGCGCGGCGCCGGAATGCCAGTGGCTGTTGTGGCAAAGAAGGTCGTGCGCGTGGGCCGTCCAGCATCCCGTGGACAGGGCTTCCGGCTGACCGGTGCGATTCGGACGTCATGCGATCCGGGGCAGGGCGTCCGGCGTTGCCGCTCAGGTCAGTGTGGCGATGATGCTGCGCAGGGTCCCGATGCCGTCACCCTTCTCGCTGCTGGTCACGACGATCTCGGGGTATGCGGCAGGGTGCTTGGCCAGTTGTCCGCGTACCTGCTCAAGGATCTTGTCGTGCTCGGCACCCTTCACCTTGTCCGCCTTGGTCATCACGACCTGGAATGTCACGGCAGAGCGGTCGAGCAGGGTCATGATCTCGTTGTCGACGGCCTTCACCCCGTGGCGATGGTCGATCAGCACGAAGGCCCGGCGCAGCGACACCCGTCCGGCGAGGTATGCCTTCAGCAGGGCCTGCCACTTCGCCACCACGGCCACCGGCGCGTTGGCAAAGCCGTAGCCCGGCAGGTCCACGAGGTAACGTTCGCTGCCAAGCGTGAAGTAGTTGATTTCCTGCGTGCGGCCCGGAGTGTTCGAGGCGCGGGCCAGCCCCTTGCGGCCGGTCAGCGCGTTGATAAGGCTGGACTTCCCGACGTTGGAGCGACCGGCAAAGCAGACCTCGGCGCGGTCGTCGGGTGGCAGGCCGTCCATGGCGACGACACCCTTGAGGAAGTCGACCTCGCCGACAAACAGCTTGCGCGCGGCCTCGCGGGCGGCGTCATCTGGTTCCTCGGCGAGGGGAAAGCGAAGTTCCATCACAGGCACCGCACGTCGTCGCCGATGGCGATGCGACCGGGGCGGATGACCTCTGCGCGAACCGTGAAATCACGATGGCCCCAATGGTCGAGCGTGCCAAGCACGTCATGATCGCGGGCGCCCGTGTCGGGATTGTTGTGGGTGGCCAGACAGCGGGTCGTTCGTTCGCGGACATGCAGCACCGCCTCGCCGATCTGGACCTCGCGGTCCATCCAGTCGAACTCTTCCCACGGGGCGCCGCCGTCGATCCACAGGTTGCCGCGCCAGCGGTGGATGGACAGCGGCTGCCCGACACGCTGCTCCACCGCGCGGTGCGACGACAGGTTGCCGATGGTGATCGACGGGAAATCGCCGTCGGTGAAACCTTGTGTCTGTCCGCGGATGACGCGGGCCGGTTGAGCGCGGTTCGGGGGGACAAAGCCTTGCGTCCAGTCGATCAGCCGCTCGCCTTCAGTGTCGGGATTGAACGTCAGGTCGGGGCGATCCGGATGCGAGAGGGTGACGATGCCCTGCTCTTCGTCCAGTCGGGCAGTGATCGCCGCCAAGAGCGGCGCCTTGGTGCCTATCGAGAAGTTGTTGTAGCGCACCCAGCGGCTGCCATCGGCGTCGCTGTGTTCGTGCGCAACGGCCCAGTTGCGATCCCACGGGAGCGTCTGACCGGCCGCAAGCTGCGTCTCGGTCAGGGCCTCGCGGCCATGGCTCTTGATCGGGAACCGCCAGATCTGGGTCAGTTGCGCCGTCATTTCTTCGCTGCCGCCTCGTCCTTCTTGCCGCGCTTGAAGCTGCCCTTGATGTTGCCCAGCACGTTCGGGTGATAGCCGTGGCTGCGCATGATCAGGTACTGCTGCGTGAAGGTGATCGTGTTGTTGGTGATCCAGTAGACCACGAGTCCGGAGGCGAAACCGCCGAGCATGAACATGAACACCCACGGCATCCAGGCAAAGATCATCTGCTGGGTCGGATCTGCGGGGGCCGGGTTCAGTTTCTGCTGGAGCCACATGGAGATGCCGAGAAGGATCGGCAGGATGCCGATAAAGACCAGCGCCAGGATCGAACCCGCTTCGGGCGCGGCCCAGGGAAGCAGGCCGAACAAGTTGTACAACGAGGTCGGGTCGGGCGCGCTCAGGTCACGGAACGGACCGAAGAAGTTCGCGTGCCGGAGTTCCAGCGTGACGAAGATCACCTTGTAGAGCGAGAAGAAGATCGGGATCTGCAGAAGGATCGGCAGGCAGCCCGCGGCGGGGTTCACCTTTTCCTTCTTGTAGAGCGCCATCATCTCCTTCTGGAGCTTCTCGCGGTCGTCGCCCGCGCGCTCCTTCAGCTTCTCCATCTCGGGCTGCAATTCCTTCATCTTCGCCATGGAGGCATAGGACTTGTAGGCCAGCGGGAAGAGCAGGATCTTCAGCAGGATGGTCAGACCGATGATGGCGATGCCCATGTTGCCGATCACGCCGTGCAGCCAGTGCAGAACGGCAAAGATCGGCTTGGTCAGGAAGAAGAACCAGCCCCAGTCGATGCTGTCGATGAAGCGGTCGACGCCGTTCTTCTGGTATTCCCGGATCGTTTCCCATTCCTTGGCGCCCGCAAAAAGCTTGCTGCTGACCTGCTGGGTCTCGCCGGGTGCGACGGTCATGGTCGGCATCCGCGCCGTGGTCTGATAGATGTCGTTGCTCTGGTTGTGGAACGTGCTGACCTTCGTACCCGGCTGGGTCGGGATCAGGGTGCTCATCCAGTAGTGGTCGGTGAAACCGGTCCACCCGGCGGTTTCCATCGTGACGTCCTGATGCTGCCCGGCGGTCTGGAAATCGTCATAGTCGGTTTCCGTCAGTTCGCCGTCGATCATGGAGATTCCGCCTTCGTGGAGAATAAAGAACTTCTTCACGTTTTGCGGTTCGCCGTGGCGCGCCAGAACGCCGTAGGGCGCAAGCGAGACGGATGCGTCGCTGGCGTTTTCGATGGTCTGGGTAACGGTGAACATGTAGTTTTCGTCGACCGCGATGGTGCGGCGGAAGATCAGGCCCGACGGGCTGTCCCACCGGAGCGTCACAGGGGTCTCGGTGGTCAGGGTCTCACCGGTCTCGACACTCCAGGGTGTGTTGGCGCCTGGCACCTCGTCCATCGAAAGGCCGCCGCCGGGGGCCCAGCCGTACAAGGTGTAGTAGGCGTCGCTGGATCCGACCCGATGGAAGACCTGCACGATTTCGTCGCTGTCGAGCGACACGGTGTAGTCCTTGAGGCGCAGATCGTCGAGGCGCCCGCCGGTCAGCGAGATCGAGCCTTCGAGGCGCGCGGTGTCCAGCGGCAGGCGCGGTGCGTCGTCAACTGCATCGACCGGCTCTCCGGCCGGGGCCGCGGCTTCTGTTCCGGGAGCCGCTTCGGGGACTGCGGCCACGCCTGTTGCCGGATCGGCAGTTTGCGACACCTCGGCCGGAGCGTTGGGGTCCTCGACCGGGTCCTGCGGTGGGAAGAGAATGAACCATACGAGGATGACAACGAAGCTGAGCGCCGTTGCCAGGAATAGGTTCTTGTTCTGTTCATCCATCGGGGGGGCCTGCCTTTCCACTTGAAAGTCACCGCCGGGTTCAATCGTCCCCGGCCTGAAAGGTCAAGCGGATTCCGGTCATATATGCGAGATGCGGCCCATGGTAACGGGGAGGCGCGGTTTACCGTGCTTCGGCCTAGCCGGAACTGCGGCCCAGCCGCTGTGCACCGGCGATGCGCTCGTCATGCTGGTGCGCCCAGTCGGCGATCTGGTCGGCAGGCATCGGGCGGGCGATGCCGAATCCCTGGACATGGTCGCAGCCCAACTGCGCGATCAGGGCATGCTCTCCCACGCTTTCCACGCCTTCGGCCAGCGTTTCGAGCCCCAGCCGGTCCGCCATGCCTAGGATAGCGGCCAACATGCGATGCTGGTCCTCGTCCCGGTCGATGCGCGTGACGAAACTGCGGTCGATCTTCAATCGGTGCACCTTGAACCGGCGCAGCGAAGTGATGGAGGCGTGACCCGTACCGAAGTCGTCGAGGTCGATCTGGCAGCCGAGCTTGCCGAGTTCCACGATGTTGCGGGCGACGATGCCCTCGGGGGAACTGGCGATCACGGTTTCCAGCACCTCGATCCCAAGGCGTTCGGGCGTCAGCCCGAAGCGGTCCAGCTCCCATTGGATGCGTTCCACCAGTCGGGGGTCGCGCAGCTCCTGATCGGAGAAATTCACACTGACACGGGGGATTTCCAGTCCGGCGGAGTCCCAGCTGCGCAACGCGGTCAGCGAGTGTTGCAGGATGACTTCGGACAGGCGGTCCATTCGGCCCGCGTCCTCAAGGACGCGGAGGAACTGCGCCGGAGGGACGATGCCGCGTGTGGGGTGGAGCCATCGCGCCAGTGCCTCCACCCCGCTGATCTGTCCGGTGGACGTGCAAAGCTGTGGCTGGAACCATGGCTGGATCTGTCCTGCGGCAAGGGCGCGGTCCACCTCCGACTTGAGAGTCTTCTGTTCGGTATGCGCGAGCCGCATGTGTTCCGACCAGGCGCGGATAGCGGATGGTCCGTTGGCGATCGCCTCTGCCAAAGCGATCTGAGCGGCTTCCAGAAGTTGCGCGCCTTTGGCGTCGGAGGGCAGGCGGGGGCTGCCGCAAAACCCGACCGAGGCGGACAGGTAGCGCATCGAATTCTCGATTGCCGCAGGTTCCTCCAGCGCGTTCTGGATGCGGGTCGCCAGTTGCAGCAACGCTTCCAGGTCGAGCCTGAGCGAGGGGCCGAGCAGGATGAGAAACCGGTTGTCGCCCATGCGTACGGCGGTGTCGTCGCGGCGTAGGGCATTGCGCAGCCGCGACAGTGACAGGTCGCGCAACGTGTCTGCCGTCGTGTCGCCTGGCGGAAGGGAAGCCTCCTCAAGCCCGGCGAGTTCCACGATGATGCAGGCCGTGGCGAGATTGGCGGCCACCGCGCGATCCAATGCCTGCTGAGCGAGGGCGCGGGACGTGTCCGCATCCGCGAGTTTGCCCTTTCGTGTTGCAGTGTCCCCAGTCGCTTCGGGGGGCGCGCCGTTGGCAAACACGTAGAGCACGGGGGCGCAGAGCGCGGTCAGAATCAGGAGGGGTTCGCCCCCCAGCCAGAAGGCGGTCAGCACGCCGGCGGGCAGGAATGCGAGGACCTGCGGCCCATGAAGGCCACGGCGCAGGAGAGTCCGAAGTTCGCCGAGGGTCTTGTCGAAGGAAACCTTCATCTCTGCCCGTCCCTTTCCATTCGCAAGGGACCCTAAAAGCCGGGAGTAACCCGCACCTTAACGCAAAGATCAGAAGTCGCTCGAATTGCTTGTTTTGTCCCCGATATCCAGCCCTGCGAAATCGAAAAGCTTCGGGTCGAGCATGTGTGACGGCCGGACGTTTGTCAGCGCCTTGAACATGACCTGCCGCCGTCCGGGGCTGTTTCGTTCCCAGCCATCGAGAATCTGTTTGACCTGCTGACGTTGCAGGCCGTCCTGACTGCCGCAGAGATCGCAGGGAATGATCGGATAATTCATGTCGCGTGCGAACTTGTCGCAATCGGCCTCGGCGACGTGCGCAAGCGGACGGTACAGGAACAGATCGCCCTCTTCGTTCACCAGTTTCGGCGGCATGGTCGCAAGGCGGCCGCCGTGAAACAGGTTCATGAAGAAGGTTTCCAGGATGTCATCGCGATGGTGCCCCAGCACGACGGCAGAGCAGCCCTCTTCGCGTGCGATCCGGTAAAGATGGCCGCGCCGCAGCCGGGAGCAGAGCGCGCAGTAGGTCCTGCCCTGAGGTACTTTGTCCATCACGATGGAATAGGTGTTCTGGTACTCGATCCGGTGCGGAACCTGCATCTTTTCAAGGAACTCGGGCAGAACGGTCGCCGGAAAACCGGGTTGGCCCTGATCGAGATTGCAGGCCAGCAGTTCGACGGGAAGCAGCCCGCGCCACTTCAGTTCGTGAAGAATGGCAAGCAGGGTGTAGCTGTCCTTGCCGCCGGACAGGCAGACAAGCCAGCGCGCGCCTTCCTGCACCATGCCGTACTGATCCACCGCCTCGCGCACGTTCTGCACTAGCCGTTTGCGGAGTTTCTTGAACTCCGTCGTCTTTGGGGCCCCGTAAAAGAGCGGGTGGATTTCGTCGTTATCGTCGAGCATGGCGGCGGCTTAGCCGTTCGCATGCCGCCGCGCAATGGTGGTGCGCGTGGCATGCGCCGCGACAGCGCGGTTCCGCGCGGCTTTGCGGCCGCGCGGCCCCTGTCAGAACAGCCCCGCGGTTGGCGGCAGGTTGGCCCGCAGTTTGCGCGGCTGGGGCGGCAGGCCAAGGTCGCGCCGCAGATGTGTCGGCAGTTCGTGGGTGTAGATGGGCGGAGGCCGCCGTCTCCGACGCTGGCGGGACAGCAGTGCGAAAAGCACGGCGCGCAAGACCGGCAGTGCCCCATGCCGGGTGACAAGTGTGTTGATTTCGCCGCGAACGGGCGACGGATTCGGAATCGTGATCATAAGATTTCCCAAGGCTCAGATGCCAAGGGCTCCTGCTTGAAGAAAGGACCGCGCCGGGCGCCGGAACATGCGAAATGCGCGCAGCCGGGGTGGAGCGGTTTATGGATGTTTGATGAAAGTGTGCCTCTGGTCAGAGGCGCGGAGCGTTACGCGGCGCGGCGAATGCCTGCGGATCGTAGGCCCCATGCATTCATCCCGAAGGCGAAACGGTGCGCATTTGGCGTTGTCATAATGCACTCCTTCTCTGTCGGGTTGATGTGCGCGTTCCTGTTAGCAGGACACGCTGAAAAGTGGAGAGAAGTTTCCGGCCGCTGGCGAATGTTCGTATCGCTGTGGCCGACCGGCATCAGGTGGCCGCTCAGTCAGGTACGTTGTCTATTCCTGATCCGCCCCATGGGTGACACCGCCCAATGCGCCGTATGGCAAGCCACGCGCCCTTGAGCGCCCCGTGCTTTTCAAGCGCTTCCATCGCGTAGGCAGAGCATGTGGGATGGTAACGGCAGCCATGGCCGACCCAGGGCGACCCCACCAACCGGTAGGCGCGGACGGGGAGTGACACCAGCCAGGCGGCGGGGGTCATTCTCGCCCACCGTGCAGGACGGCCAGCGCTTTGCCGAGATCGTCTTGCAGCAGGTCGAAGGGGCGGTTGGCAGTCTTTTCGGCGCGGCCGATCAGGACATAGTCGTGGTCGGGGCGCACACGTCCGGGCATCACGAGGCGGGCAATTTCGCGCAGGCGGCGCTTTGCCCGGTTGCGGGCGACGGCGTTGCCCACCTTCTTCGAGCAGGTGAACCCCACCCGGGGGCCCTCGGCTTCTCCAGGCTGGCGCTTGCGGGCCTGAAGAAGGAAACCTTCGCAAGGAACGCGCCGGGCGCGTGCCGCCTTCAGGAAATCCGGCCGTTGCTTGATGACGGTCAACGGCAACAAAGCCGCCTCGGATTCAACCGGGGCGGCTTTGGAAGGCGCCATAACGGCGCCAGCCATGTCGTCCTTGCGCGTCAGGCTCAGGCGCAGAGGTTCTTGCGGCCACGCGCGCGGCGGGCGTTCAGAATCTTGCGGCCGGCTTTCGTTGCCATACGGGCACGGAAGCCGTGGCGGCGCTTGCGGACGAGGTTGGACGGTTGAAAGGTGCGTTTCATCGCGGCTACTCCGGTTCATTGGCAGGCGAGAAGACAATGCGAGTCGCCCGCCAGGGACGTTGGAAGCCCTGCCTATAGGGAAGAGGGCTTCGCTTGTCAAACACCTGTTCAGAAACTTCTGCGAGGTCGTTCCGGCGCGGGGACAAGCCGCGATGCAACGCTGCGACCGCCGCCGTTGTGAGCGATTCCAACCTGTTGCGCAAGCGGCATCGCGGCTTCTCCGTTTGTTACAGGGCGCCGCGTCCGCGGAGCGCCAATGTTTCAGAACCGGCGTGCCGCGACTGCGTTTCTCACGTTTCGGCGTCATCGAGATCAAGCGGGTGTGAGAACCCTGTTTCCGGGGAGGCATCCGCCGCATCTTTGGGGCAGGATGGCCGCACAATAAGGACAGGACGATGAGCGAGATGACAGACCCGAGGGGCCGCGCGGCCGGACTGAAGCGGCACCTTCCTCTGATCCTGATCGCATCGGTGGCGCTGATCGGTGTCTTCACGCTGCGCGACACGCTGAGTTTCGAGACGCTGGCCGACAACCGTGAAGCGCTGATCGCATTGAGAAACGATCATTTCGTCCTGATCGCCGCTGCCTTCGTGCTGATCTACGTGGCTATCGTCGCCTTTTCCTTGCCGGGCGCCGCAGTGGCGTCGATCACCGGGGGGTTCCTGTTCGGGCTTTTGGGCGGCACTATTCTGAACGTGGCCGCCGCCACCACGGGGGCCTGCCTGATCTTCCTTGCTGCGCGGGCCGGGCTGGGCGAGATGCTGTCGGCGAAGATGGACGCATCGGAGGGACGGCTTGCAAAGCTGCGCGACGGTTTGCGCGAAAACGAGATCAGCGTGCTTTTCCTGTTGCGGCTCGTGCCCGCCGTGCCCTTCTTCGTCGCAAACCTCTTGCCGGCACTGGTCGGAGTACGTTTCCGCAACTACTTGATAACGACCGCATTGGGCATCGTTCCGGGCGCCATCGTTTTCACTTGGATCGGCGTTGGCGTCGGAGAGGTCTTCGACCGGGGCGAGACGCCGGACCTTTCGCTTCTGTGGGAGCCGCACGTGATCGGCCCGATCCTTGCGCTCTGCGCGCTCGCGGCCCTGCCGATGATTATCAAGGCGGTGCGTGGCAAGCGCGAGATCTGAGCTGCCGACCCGGTGCGACGGGACCTCGCGGAGTGTTTTCGTTTTCTCCGCCCATACACCCGATACCTTGCGGATGATCCGTCACCCCACGCAGACAATCGCCATCATGACCCGAGAAGGCACCTGACCCATGCAAAAGCTGACATGCGACATTCTAATCCTCGGGGCCGGGTCGGGTGGCCTGTCCGTTGCGGCGGGTGCCAGCCAGATGGGGGCTGACGTCATCCTGCTGGAGGGCCACAAGATGGGTGGCGATTGTCTGAACTATGGCTGCGTACCCTCCAAGGCGCTGATCGCGGCGGCCGACCGGGCCCACATGATGGGGCGCCTGTCGGACTACGGCATCGCGAACGTCACGCCGGACGTGGATTACGCAGCGGTGCAGAACCACGTCGCGGGTGTCATCGCGCAGATCGCGCCGGTCGACAGCCAGGAACGGTTCGAGGGGTTCGGCGTGCGCGTCATTCGGGCCTACGGCCGGTTCGTCTCACCGACCGAGGTGGAGGCGGGGGACTACAGGATCGCCGCGCGGCGGATCGTGATCGCCACCGGGTCTTCACCGTTGGTGCCGCCCATCCCGGGTTTGGACCGGGTGCCGTACCTGACAAACGAGACGCTCTGGTCGCTGGACAGCTGCCCGGACCACTTGCTCATCATCGGCGGCGGCCCGATCGGGATGGAGATGGCGCAGGCGCACAGGCGGCTTGGCGCCAAGGTGACCGTGCTGGAGGGTGCCAAGGCCCTGGGCCGCGAAGACCCCGAGTGTGCTGCCCGCGTGCTGGAGGCGATGCGTGCCGAAGGCGTCGACGTGATCGAGGACGCAAATGTCACGCGGGTTAGCGGCTCAGGAGAAGAGGGGGGCGTTTCGGTTGTCCTTGAGGATGGCCGGGACATAGCGGGCTCTCATCTTCTTGTCGCGGTGGGCCGGCGCGCGAATACCGAGAACCTCGGCCTGGAAGTCGCAGGGATCGAGACGACGCCCACCGGGATCAAGGTCGACGCCGCGCTGAAGACCACCAATCGCAAGGTCTATGCCATCGGCGATGCAGCCGGCGGTCTGATGTTCACCCATGTCGCGGGCTACCACGCCGGGATTGTCGTCCGCTCTGCCGTGCTGGGGCTGCCCGCCAAGGCCTCGACAACGCACATTCCGCGCGCCACCTACACCCGCCCGGAACTGGCGCAGGTCGGTATGACAGAGGCCGAGGCCCGCACCGCGCACGGGGACAGTCTGGAGGTCGCGCGCTTCGATTTCGGCCACAATGACCGGCTTGTCGCCGAGCGGTCCGCGCAGGGCTTCATCAAGACGATGGTGGTCCGCGGGCGACCGGTGGGCGTGTCGATCGTCGGACCTCAGGCCGGGGAACTGGCGAACTTCTGGTCGATGGTGATTGCCAATAATCTCAAGATGAGCGCAGTTTCTGCGATGGTTTCACCCTATCCGACGGTTGGGGAGATTAACAAAAGGGTGGCAGGCGCTTATTTTTCCCCCAGATTGTTCGAAAACGAGACCGTGAAAACGGTTGTTCGCCTGATCCAACGTTGGTTGCCCTGAGAAATTTACATGACCGCCCCATGCTGACCTCGCTCTCTGGCCGTTTCCTTTTTCTTACGGTGATCTTCGTGATGCTGGCCGAGGTGCTGATCTTCGTGCCGTCGATCGCGCGGTTCCGTGAGGATTTCCTCGAGTCCCGGCTTGAACGGGCGCAGATCGCCTCCCTGGCGCTGCTGGCTGACGACATGTTGTCCGAGGAGTTGGAAGCCGAACTGCTGGACAACGCCGGAGTGTTCAACGTCGTACTCCGGCGCGATTCCATGCGGCAACTGGTTCTGACCTCGCCCATCCCCGGGGAGGTCGACGTCACTTTCGACCTGAGGGAAGCCAGCGCATGGGATCTTATGCGCGATGCGGTCTACCGGCTGATTGTCGGCGAACCGGCGATCATCCGGGTTATCGGCGCCCCGTCGCGTGACGCGGGCCAGTTGATCGAGGTGACCATGGACACTGCCGAGCTGCGGACAGCCATGGTGGATTACGGTCTGCGCATACTTGTCTTGTCGGCGGCGATCTCTGTCATCACCGCACTTTTGCTGTTCCTTGCGGTCCGGCGCCTGATGGTGCGCCCGATCAAGAGCGTGATCGGCCACATGATGCGCTACGCGGAGGCCCCCGAGGATGCCCGCCGGATCATTGCGCCCTCGGCCCGCGTCAGGGAGCTTCGCGAGGCGGAGCAGGCACTTCAAGCAATGGAGACCCAGCTTACCCAGGCCCTGCGCCAGAAAGAGCGGCTGGCGCAACTGGGCGGCGCGGTGGCTCGGGTCAGCCACGACCTGCGCAACATTCTGACCTCCGCGCAGTTGTTCACCGACCGGATCGAGATGTCCGAAGACCCGGCGGTGAAGCGCATGGCGCCGAAGCTTGTGAACTCCATCTCGCGCGCCGTTTCCCTGTGCGAGAACACGCTTGCCTTCGGCAGGGCGGAAGAACCGGCTCCGTCGCTGACGTTGTTCAACTTCGCAGAGCTGACAAACGAGGTGCTGGAGGCCGAGCGTCTGGCCATCGGCGACTCGGATCTCTCTTTGTCGGAGGACGTGCCAGCCAGCCTGATGATCCGTGGCGATCCGGAGCAGATCTACCGCGCGTTGGCCAACCTCGTCCGCAACGCGCGGCAGGCGATCATCGCGACCGGCAAGCCGGGCGAAATCTCCGTTGCCGCCTGGGCGGAGGACGACGCCTGGATCGTCAACGTGACGGACACCGGCCCGGGCCTGCCCCCCAAAGCGAAAGAGCACCTTTTCCAGCCGTTCCAGGGCGGCGCGCGCAAGGGCGGATCGGGTCTCGGCCTGCCGATTGTGGCGGAACTCATCCGGGGCCACGGCGGCACGCTGACCCTCAAGAGCAGTGACGAGTCCGGGTCGTGTTTTGAAATCCGTCTGCCGATGGGGGGTATGACGTGAAAAATCTGGAAATGCCCCTTGCGCATCCCAGACACGGACGATAAATGCACGCCTCACGGACCGATAGCTCAGCTGGATAGAGTACTTGACTACGAATCAAGGGGTCGGGGGTTCGAATCCTCCTCGGTCCGCCACTTCCACTCTGTGGGGTGTCAGGCAAAACTGACTTTCATGTCAGATGCCTGACCCCGCAGGCGGAACTTCCAGAATGCGGAGTGGCGTTTCCCAGTTGAGCTCGTGATCGTAGGGTCAGGACAATCCTGCCTCTGTCTGATCTCGGAAGTCTCGTTTGGCCAAGAGCCTCCCTGCCATCCCCGGAAATTCCTTTCCTCAGTTGCCGCTGACTGTGCCGCATGCCGTGTTCGAGCCGGCATCATCTTTGCTGTCCCGACTCGCGGCGAGGGGAGGCGCAAGCTCCATGCAGCGATTCTGCGGCGACATTGCCTTTCCGATCGATCCCTTGTTCCGCGGGGAGAAGGTCGCGATAGGGCAATTGGCGCAGCTGGCCGGATGCGACGTGGCTGCGTTGGAGCGGGTGTCAGTCCGCCACCTCGGAAAAGGGCATTTCCGGCTGCGAGACGAATTTGCCTCCCTCCAGAGCTTTCAACGCTTGCGGGTCCGTGTCTGTCCCGAGTGTGTCAGGGCGGAGTCGCCGTCTTCAGCTGAATCCTGGCGTGTGCCGCGCCGCCTGCAGTGGAAATTCTCGTCGATCAGAAGCTGTCCGGAGCATGGCTGCATGCTGGTGAGCCTCCCGCCAGAGAAATTTAGCAAAGATGCCAGGGATTATTCGGCGCAGCTTCGGAAGCACTACGGGTGGATCTTGGATCAGCCGATGGTCCCCGCAGAACTCAGTCCTTTCGAGCAGTACCTCACCGACCGCATCCTGAAAGGGCGGGGGGATCGATGGATCGACCGTCTCGAGCTCAATGTGGTGTCCCGCGCGTGCGAGGTACTGGGTCTGCGCATTGCCAAGGGGCCAGACGCCTCGCTTGCGGGGCACAGAGAGGCCGATTGGAGGAGTTTCGGTGGCTCGGGCTACGACGTGCTGAAAGACGGCCCTGTGGCCCTCTCAGACTGCCTCGCGGCGTTGTCGCGTGAGGACGGGGTGGATGGGCGTTTCTTCGGTCGTGTTCTCGGTCCCTGGACCGCATGGCTGGAAAGCCGGAGCCTAGGTGACGAGTTCGAACCCCTGCGTGACGTCGTGCGGCGGCACGTCTTCGACCATTTCTCTGTTAGAAGAGGAGTGCTGGTGCTTCGGGTGCCGTCGGAGGGAAAGGCTGCGTTGAACGCGCAGAAGCGATTTCCGCTCAAGGGCTTCGCCAAGCGCAACGCAGAGGGCTTGGTGCGCCGCAGCCTCGCAAAAGCGTCAGGCTGATGGCAGCATTGTTCCTATGGGCTTCGTGACGCAGCGAATGCTTGAGGCATACGAGCGCGAGAGGAAGTTGTTCCAAGCTTGTAAGGGCTCTGGTGCAACAGCGCCGTGTCGATTGACACTCACGTGCTTTGGTCTGGCCTAAGCAGTGCTTTGGGAGTCGGTAATTTGCCGCGTATCCCCTGTCTCGTATACTTAGATATCGGCCGGTCGCACCGGCTTCCATGCAGCCGAAGGGCGGTGTCGGCAAGACATGCCGCACATTCTTAACGCGATCCAAGGTCCTGAACTGGCGGACCTTTTCGCCCAATCACCGGCTCATTGGAGGTGCCATCGTCGAACAAGTCCCTCATTGCGGAAGTAAAAAGACTCAACGCAATCGCATGATCGAGCAACGCCGCCGCCCACCAACAGGAGATATGAAATAAATGTCCAACCCTATTCGCAGTGCAACGCTGGCAGCCCTTGCCTGTTTGTCTTTCAGTGCCGTGGACGCAATGGCTGAAGGCGCCGAAATCATTGTCGCCGTGCCTGCGCAACCCGAAAGCCTTGATACCCACGTCACGACCTCGGCCGAGCCAAACCAGATCTCTCGCATCATATTCGAAGGTCTGATCACGCAGAACGCCAAGATGGAGCCAATGCCCGCGCTTGCTGAATCGTGGGAGGTCAGTGAAGACGGCAAAACCTACACGTTCAAATTGCGCGACGGGGTCGTTTTCCACGATGGTACCCCTCTGGAAGTCGAGGATGTGGTCGCGTCGATGGAGCGGTGGACTCGCCTGTCTGCTCCCGGCCGCGCCTCCGTCGGAAAAGGGACATGGCGTGCGGGGGAGGAGCCCAATACAGTTGTGCTCGAAGTGCCGAACGCCAGCTTCACCGTCCTTTATACGCTGTCCAGCGGCGCGCAACAGAATGCCGCGATCATGCCGCGCGAAATTCTGGAAGAGGCCGGAGACCTTCCCGTGCGCACATACGTGGGCACCGGGCCCCTGAAGCTTGACAGCTGGGTTCCGGATCAATCCATCACGCTGGTAAAGAACGACGACTACACCGCATTCGAGGGCCCCAAGGATGGCCTTTCCGGCGACCGTACCACTGAGTATGACACGATAACGTTCAATTTCGTTTCGGATCAGTCGACCCGGTCGTATGGGCTTCTCACCGGCATCTACGATATCAATACCGATGTGCCCGCGGACTCGTTGGCGGATCTTCGCGATAAGGAAGGGATCACGCTCAAACCTTATCCGTGGACATCCCTGAACATCATCTTCAACAAGACAGTAGGGCTGTTCACCGACATCAAAGCGCGTCGGGCCATTCACATCGGGGTTGATCGTGAGGAACTGATGCTTGCCGGCGTTGATCCGGAGTTCTTCCATCTGACACATCATCAGATGTTCGCCTCCCAGGAAGCAATCTGGAATACAGAGGTGGGAAAAGCCGACTTCAATCCTGTCGACATCGAAGGTGCACGTGAGCTTTTGGCTGAAACAGATTATGACGGGTCCGAGCTGGTGGTGCTGACCTCGAGCGATTACTCCGACATGTATTATCCGGCGATTGTCTTGCAGCAACAGCTTCTGGGGATGGGGATCAAAAGCCGGATCGATGCTTACGATTGGCCGACCTTTGCGGAGAAGCGGCAAATGCCGTCAGAATGGCAGATCATCGTGCTGAGCAATACCTACAAGATCGAACCGAGCCTTCTGACGCATTACAACCCGAAATTCCCGGGCTGGACAAACGACCCCGCGCTCCCGGAGCTTCTTGCTGAATATCGGGCAACGCCCACGATTGAAGCCGCAAGTGCGAAGTACGACGAGCTGCAGGAATGGTATATCACTTATCTGCCTTCGACGAAGGTTGGTGATATCGACAGCGTTCTGGCGTATGGCCCCAAGATCGCGGATCTTCCCATGATGGAAGGCACTGTCTACTGGGCGATCGAACTCGCTGATTGAGTAAGTGGCAATTGAAGGGAGGGCCGCCTTGGTGGCCTTCTCTGCAGCTTCGGTGACGCGATATCACCTGAAGCTGCACTGCCATGATAAAAGGATATCTACAAATGTTGCGATACACTGTGTTGCGAATACTGACGTTGGTGCCGGTTTTTCTGGTCGTATCCCTCATTGTGTTTCTCATAAACTACCTCAGCCCGGGTGATGCCGTTACGGCTCTTCTGGGAAGCGATGCCTTGTCGTCGGATATCGAGGCCGCGCGGGAAGAGCTTGGTCTGAATGAGCCGTTCTGGGTCCAGTACCTGAGTTGGCTCACTGCGGTTCTGCGTGGAGATTTCGGGTATTCGCTGTTTCTCCGGACCACTGTGGTTGATGCGATCCTGACGAAACTGGTGCCGACGATGCAGCTGGCCATCCTGTCGCTGATTGTCACGCTCCTGATTTCTATTCCCCTCGGAACCTTTGCGGCCCGCTATCGGGGATCGGCCCTCGATCAGGGGGTCATGGGCGTCACGCTCATCGGTCAGGCCGTGCCCAGTTTCGTGCTCGGGCTTCTACTTATCCTGCTGTTTGGCGTGATCCTGCGCTGGCTGCCCGTTGCGGGCTATGTCAGCTTTTTCACGGATCCGCTGGACGCCCTCCGCCATTTCGCGCTGCCTGCGTTGTCTCTGGGCACGATCCTTGCGGCGCTTATCACACGCACCACGCGCGCCGCAGTCTTGGATGTGCTCAATTCCGAATATATCGACGCCGCTCGCTCCCGGGGCGTTTCCGAAAACCGGCTTCTGTTCACGCACACCCTCCGAAATGCCGGTCTTCCGATCCTGACAATGGTCGGTTTGTCATTCGGCACATTGGTGACCGGTGCCGTTGTAACCGAGGCGATCTTCAACATTCCCGGTATCGGCTCGCTTCTGGTGAATGCAATTTCCCGGCGCGATTATGCCGTGATCCAGGGCGTTGTCCTGTTCATCACCGTTGCCTACCTGCTGATCAACCTGTCCATCGACCTGCTCTATGGCTTGATCGACCCTCGCGTTCGTCTTTCTGAAAAGGGCCGGTGATATGACACATCCATCGACATTCGAAGATGATGACCAGATTCAATTCAACAACACATCCCTGGCCTTTCGCATGCTCGGAAATCATAACCTCGTTCTAGGGGCGGTGATTTTCGGGGTGGTGGCAGTGCTGGCGGTGATCCTGCCGCTGGTCCTGAACCTCGAGCCACTTAGCGTATCGCCGAGGGATCGCCTCCAACCCCCTTCGTTTGAACATATTCTGGGAACAGACCAGTTCGGCCGCGATCTTCTGGCGCGGTTGATCTACGGGGCGCAGACGTCACTCATGCTCGGCGCTTCCGTGGCGTTTTCATCAGTATTTCTTGGAACGGTTGTCGGTATCCTGTGCAGCTTTTCGAGCTTGATCGACAATATTCTCATGCGGATCTGCGATGGCGTCATGGCCATTCCGGCCATTCTTCTGGCTGTCGCACTCACCGCCTCCCTTGGTCCGAACGTGACCAATCTGGTAATTGCGCTCACCATCGTGTTTACGCCGAACGTCGCGCGTATTGTTCGATCCAAGACCTTGTCCCTGAAGTCTGAACCCTTTGTCGAGGCGAGCGTCGCATTCGGCGCCAGGCTGCTTTATATCATGTGGCGGCACATCCTGCCGAACACCTTGTCGGTCCTCGTTGTTCAGGCCACCTTTATCTTCGCCGATACGATTATTGTCGAAGCTGCGCTCAGTTTTCTGGGGGCAGGCATGCCCGCCCCGGAACCCAGTTGGGGGAATATCCTCTATGAAGGCAAATCCGTCATAACCCGTTTCCCGTGGATGGTGGCGTTCACCAGCATGGCGTTGGTCTTCACGGTGATCGGTCTCAATCTGATCGGTGACGGACTTCGTGATTTGCTGGACAAGAGCACTTTGCGAGCATCCCGCGAGAATATGTTGCAGCGGCTTTTCTTCCCAGCCGCAAAGAAGTTGGAAAGAGCATGACACCTGTGACGCATCCCTTGGAGTTTCGAAATCTCAGTGTCGCTTTCAACCACGGCGGGCGCACGCTGACGGTTGTGGACAATGTCAGTCTCCAGCTTGAAAAGGGAGAGATCCTCGCAATTGTGGGTGAAAGCGGGTCTGGAAAGTCTCTGACGGCGAGAACGGTGTTGGGGCTGGAGCCGGACAATGCCATCACGAGCGGTGAAGTCATTCTTCAGGGCCGCGACGTGTTGAAAGCATCCGCATCGCAGTTGCGGAAAATCCGTGGCTCGGATGCGGCAATGATCTTTCAGGAGCCGTCATCGGCCTTGAACCCCCTGTTTCAGGTCGGCTGGCAAATCGAAGAAGGCTTGCGTGCCCATGGCATGACGGATGCGGCTCAACGGCGGGCTTTGGCGCTCGACATGTTGCGCAGTGTTGAAATCCCCGACCCGGAGCGGCGCATTGATTATTTCCCGCACCAGCTCTCCGGCGGTCAGAAGCAGCGTGTCGTTATCGCCATGGCGCTGGCGCTCGATCCGTCGGTCATTATCGCGGATGAGCCCACGACGGCGCTGGATGTGACCGTTCAGGCGGAAATCCTGGCGCTGCTGCGCAAATGCCGGGATGAACGCGATACCTCGATCATCCTGATCACGCACAATATGGGTGTCGTTGCCGATCTCGCGGATCGGGTGGCGGTGATGTATCAGGGCCGTGTCGTGGAGCTTGCCCCTGTCCACGATCTTTTTGCCCGGCCGCAACACGCGTATACCCGAAAGCTGCTCGCCGCCGTTCCAAAGTTGTCGGGTGCAACCGCGCAAATCGCCGAGCCGGACGTCTCTGTTCCTGAGGCAGATACGTTGATCAGACTCGAAAATCTCGAGGTGACATTTGGACGTGGCCGCAGCGCCTTTCATGCCGTGCGCGGCGTGTCCTTCGAAATCAGGCGGGACAAGGTCTTTGGCCTCGTTGGGGAAAGCGGGTCTGGCAAAAGCACGCTTGCGCGCTCTCTCGTCGGCTTGTCGCCGGTGTCCGGTGGCAAGCTCACGATGTTCGGCCAGGAGTTTTCCGCCGGGACGACGCGTCTGCCTCGCGAAATGCGCCGCAAGATCGGCTTTGTCTTTCAGGATCCGGCGACGTCGTTCAATCCCCACATGACGGTGTTCGAATGCATCGCGGAACCCATGCGCATGCACGGGCTGGATCGCGACACGGCGCACGTCAGGAAACGGGTCGAAGAGCTTCTCGATCAGGTTCAGCTCGCCCGGAGCATGGCCGGTCGCTACCCTTACGAGCTCTCTGGCGGTCAGCGCCAAAGGGTCGGGATCGCGCGGGCGCTGGCATTGAAGCCGGAATTGGTGATTGCGGATGAACCGACCTCTGCGCTGGATGTGTCGGTGCAGGCCCGCGTGCTGGACATGTTTCAGGAGCTGCAATCGGAACTCGGATTTGGCGCGCTCTTTATCAGCCATGACCTGAGCGTCGTCGAACAGGTGTCTGACAGCGTCGGCGTGCTCAAGAATGGTCTTTTGGTGGAATCCGGCAGTGCCGACCAGGTTCTGAACAACCCGCAAGACGCCTACACCCGCCGTCTGGTCAATGCCGTGCCAATTCCGGACCCGGTGCAGCAAGCCGAATTGCGCGCCCGGCGGCTTCTGGCGGATGCCGCTCCGGCATGACCGCCGGCAGGCGGTGGCCGTCACGTCTGCCCCGCTCGCGCATATACAGCCCATACTGAGGACGACATGAAACGCATTCACAAGATCAGCAATATTCCGGCGCGTGACTGGCGCGATTGCCCCGACAAAGACACATACGGCTTCACCGCCGAGGTTGCAGATGCCGCGACGCAAGCGCTCGATCGCCTCGTGACAACATCCTTCATCGCGATTGCCGGCGGCGACGTTCTTTATGACTACGGGGATGTCAGCCAGGTCAGCTATTGCGCGTCCGTGCGCAAGAGCATCCTGTCCATGCTCTATGGCATCTACGTCGAGCGCGGTGTGATCGACCTGCATGCGACGATGACAGACCTTGGCATAGACGAGAATGAGGGCCTGCTGGATATCGAAAAGACCGCCACCCTGCGCGACCTCATCACCTCCAGTTCAGGCGTATATCATCCTGCCGGAAGCCCCGGTGGTGACACCAAGGGCATTCCGGAGCGCGGCAGCAAGGTTCCGGGAAAGCACTTCTTCTACAACAACTGGGATTTCAATGTTCTGGGCGCCGCCTTTGAAAAGCTGACCGGCAAGAGCGTGTTCAAGGCCTTCGAGGAGCATCTTGCAGGGCCTCTCGGGCTTCAGGATTTCGATATCAACCGGCAGCGTATGCTCGGGTATCCGGATGCCTCGAGGTACTATGCCTATCACATGTTCCTGTCCGCGCGCGATCTGGCGAGGATCGGGCATCTGATGACCCGCGGAGGGCGCTGGGACGACCAGCAATTGATCCCCCCCAACTGGGTGACCGAAAGCACCAGCATGTTCACCGCCGCGCGCGATATGGACAATCGAATGGAGCGCATCGCGGGCTACAGTTACCTGTGGTGGCTGCCCGATGTGCCGGCAGGCAAACCGTGGTGGCGAGGGTCGTTTTTTGCCGTCGGAAACTTTGGTCAGTACGCACTGTGCCTGCCTGCTCTGGATATGACCTTCGTCCATCGGCACGCGATCACGGACGAGCAGGCCATCGGCCGGAACCAGGGCACCTTCCATGGCGAGCTGGCCACCGTGACGATGCAGGAATTTCTGGCCGTCTGCGATATTTTCACCGACGAAGTGGGGCCCATGGTCTGGTCCCGCTGATCTCATCCGGGCGTCGTTGATTACTGACAGGAAGCCGAGCGTGCCTTGACCCGCCCCACGCGAAACCCCTCACCGTGATGTAGAGTCTGCACCAACTCTGAAGGATCAGACACATGAGCAAGAGCCGTTTCACCGAGGCGCAAATCATCGGAATGATTTAGGAGCAGGAAGAAGGGATGCCGTCCGTCGCCTAGGGTCAGGACTCGTTCTCTCTCAAAGCCAGAAGATCACGGTCGCAGCGAGTGCGATCGCTGAGAAGAAGGTCTTTGGGCATCGGTCATAACGGGTCGCCACCCGTCTCCAATCCTTGAGCCTGCCGAACATGATCTCGATCCGGTTGCGACGCTTGTACCTGCGCTTGTCGTACGGGACGGGCGTCTTCCGTTTCGTCCGGCCCGGGATGCAAGGGCGTATCTTCTTGTCTTGCAAGGCTTCTCTGAACCAGTCGGCATCGTAGCCGCGATCTCCGAGCAGCCATTTCACGTCTGGCAGCCCGCCGACCAGCGCACGCGCCCCGATGTAGTCGCTGACGGGGCCGGCAGTCAGGAACAGGTCGATGGGCCGGCCATGGCTGTCGCAGACGGCGTGCAACTTCGTGTTCATGCCTCCCTTCGTCCGGCCAATCAGCCGTCCACGCCCCCCTTTTTCACGCCCAGGCTGGACGCCGTGCGATGGGCCTTCAGATGAGTTGCGTCGATCATCACGGTCGTCTCCTCACCATGCTCGCCCGCCAGCCCGGCCATGATCCGGGCGAAGACGCCTCTATCGCTCCACCGCTTCCAGCGGTTGTAGAGTGTCTTGTGCGGGCCGTATTCCCTTGGCGCATCTCGCCACCGCAATCCATTGCGATTGATAAAGATAATACCGCTCAGAACGCGCCGGTCATCAACCCGGGGCTTGCCGTGCGACTTGGGGAAGTAAGGCTCCAGACGCGCCATCTGCGCATCGCTCAACCAGTAGAGATCAGACATGTTCACCGCTCGTTTTCGAACGGTGAATCACGCTCGCTCAACCAAATCAATGGGTCCTGAACCTAGCTGACAGCCATCAACCATTTCCGGATACGCGTGCGCGCATTCGCGTAGGGTGACGAAGTATTGAACTGGATCATCCGGCCCTTCGTCCACTTGCCATACCAAGGGCTGCCATAAAGCTCGTCATGCGTCCGGGATGAAATGGTTTCAACCAGCCTGTGGTTGACTGCAGCAAGGCGGATCAGGAGGTTCTGCCAGTCAAGATGCTGATAATCTGCATAGAACTTCTGGGCCAGCAAGCCGAGTTGATTCCATTTGAAGCCGGTTTCGGGAAACTCCACGACCTCACCACGGTCATCCCGCTCCAACCATCGCAAAACGAGTTCATTCCAGCCAAGCAGATAGGCCACCAGATCGGCGGGGCTCATCATCGTTCCAGCGGCATGTCCTTCCATTGAGGCCGTGCGTGCAAGCTCCGGTGGAACACGCTCCAGGTCAGATATCAGGTTGCCGAATGTCTTTGAAATTGCATCCAGAAGTTCTGTTTTCGATGCAGGCACGCCCATCGTGTTTCCTTACTCTTCTTCGAAGAGGATAGGCCCAACGCGCGTCGTCGCCAATGAGGGGAACGGGCTCGGAGCAGACTTGCGGCGACGCACCGAGCCGAACACCTGGCGGGACGCAGCGCCCGCCGCTCGCGGCCCCGAGCTGACATTCGAACCGGACGATTCTCCAAGGCCGATCCCGGCCCACTGCGGACATTCATTGAGCTACTCCCCATCTCTTGGACAGTATCTGGCGTAAATTAAGCTACTCGTTGCACCTGCTGACCGGGTTGGTTGATATCATTTCTCTGCCAATAGACCAGCGCCGGTGGCTTGCCGCCGAGGGCTGAGTGAGGGCGCTGGTGGTTGTAGAAGGTCATCCATTTCCGGATCACCGCCTTCGTTTCCGATCCTGTCTCCCAGGCATGCAGGTAGACGCACTCGTATTTCAGGGTGCGCCACAGCCTCTCGATGAAGATGTTGTCGAGAAACCGGCCTTTCCCATCCATCGAGATCTTCACGCCCGACCGGCGGAGCCGATCCGTCCAAGCGAAGGGCGTGAACTGAGAACCCTGATCCGTATTCATTATCTCGGGCGGGCCGAACTTGTGGATGGCCTCGTTCAGCGCCTCGACACAGAAGTCGGCCTCCAGCGTGTTCGAGATCCGCCAAGACAGAACCTTGCGGGTGTGCCAGTCCATGATCGCCACGAGGTAGAGGAACCCGCGCCGCATGGGTAGGTAGGTGATATCCGAGCACCAGACCTGGTTCGGACGCTCCACCCGCAGCCCTCTCAGCAGATATGGATAGGTCTTGTGGCCCTTTGCTGGCCTGCTGGTGTTGGGTTTCTGGTAAATCGGCATGAGCCCCATCAGGCGCATCAGCCGCCGTATCCGCTTCTCGTTCACCGGGTGTCCGTCGTTACGCAGGTGCCAAGTCATTTGCCGGACGCCGAAGAACGGGGTCTCCAAGAACTGCTCGTCGATCCCCCGCATCAGGCAGAGGTTCTGTTCGGTCTCGCCCTTGGGGGTGTAGTAGAAAGACGAGCGCGCGATCGACAGCAGCTTGCACTGCTGGCCGATCGATAGGTCCGGGTGGTCAGGCTCGATCATGCCGCGCCTCACTTCCCGCCCCAAGGCTTCAGCTTTCGTTCCAAAAAAGAGTTGGCCACCGCCAGCTCCCCGATCTTGGCGTGGAGCTCCTTCACCTGCTCCTCGTCAATCTCGGCCTTCTTGCGGCTCCCGCGCTCGAAAACGCCCGACGCGCCTTCGAGCAGGGCACGCTTCCATTGATGAATCATCGTTGGATGCACCCCGAACCGGCTCGCCAGCTCGGCCGCTGTCTCTTCACCCTTCAGGGCTTCCAGCGCGACCTTTGCCTTGAACTCAGGCGCGTGCTGCTTGCGTTTCGACATCTCTGATCTCCTTCTCGTCGAAGATCAGCAGACTGCAAATCGTAGCTTATGTCAGTGTCCGAATTTCGGGGGGCAGCTCACAAGGACATCGCTGGCTTCGACGTCTCCGCCAGCGAGATCAACGAAACTACGGTGCGCCAGCTGCACCGTGGCGAGTTCATCAAAGCCACTGAGAACATTGTACTCATTGGGGCCCCGGCACGGGAAAACCCATGTCGCGACGGTCCTCGGCGTTCAGGCGGTCGAACATCGTCGTCGAAAGGTAGGCTTCTTCTCGACCATCGAACTGGTCAATACGCTCGAGCAGGAAAAGGCCAAAGACAAGGCCGGCCACCTGGCCGAGACGCTGACGCGCTTCGACCTCGCGATCCTGGATGAACTGGGCTACCTGCAGTGCAGCACATCAGGGCGTGCGCTGCTCTTCCATCTCCTGAGCAAACTGTACGAGCGCACCAGTGTGGCCATCACCACCAACCTCAGCTTCTGCGAATGGACCACCATCTTCGGTCCCTCTCGTTACATTGTTTCACAATGCACTGCCGGGCAGTGGATGGCAAGATGACCACCGCGCTGCTCGACCGCCTCACCCACCGCTGCCACTTCAAGGCTCGCACCGAGGCCGCAACCCGGAAACCGAAGGAGGCCACGCTTGTCTTGACCCAGCCGTTAACTGATCCGCATAACTCAAAAGGTGGGTCAGTTCTCGATGGAAACCCCGGGTCAGGTCTTCGTGGGAATCAACAGCTGTGTCGCTCGGCGAGAGTCGCTTTTGCAGGACATTCGACATTCAGAGGACCCTGGCGCGAAAGCGTCATGGTTTTTCGCTTCAGTTGGCTGCGTGGGCTTTGCGATAGCGCGGGACCTTTGTGGTCGATGAAACTAAGACGTCAATTACCCAGGTGAGCTGCAGGGACGCCGTCGCCTCAAGGCGCTTCACCACCTTCGGCAGCGTTCGACGCGAGTGGCCGTGCGTTTGATCCGTCGGAAAGCGTTTGCTTGAGGAGGTGAACCGCGTCTGCAATGTCCGCGTGGATCGCAAGCCCCAGGGCGTCGGCATCGCTCCGCCTGATCGCTTCGATCGCCATCAGATGCTTGTCGACGATATCGGATTTCTCTTCCATGCTGAAGACGCTGCGCATGAATGGTCCAAATTGCATCCAGACACTTTCCAGCAGCGGTACCAGCACTTCTGACTCACCGGCCCTGTAGAGCGTAAAGTGAAACTGGTAGTTCTCTCTCATGTACGCACCGGCATCGCCCGTCATATAGCTTTGGTTCATGCGCTCGTCGCAGGCTTGCAGATCCGCGATCTTCTCAGGCGTCATAAAGGGGAGGGCGCGCATGGCGCAAAGTGGTTCAAGCTGCCGGCGCGCCTGCATCAGCTCTTCGAAACGATGTGCGGTCAGCGCCGGAACGCAGATGCGGCCATTGCGCTGCACCTCAAGCGCCCGTTCCCCCACAAGACGCGTGATCGCCCCGCGGACAGGCATCAGCCCCACCCCCATCGTCTGGCTGATCGCCCGTGCGCTTACATTCGTGCCGGGCGAGAACTGGCCGGAGATAAGCTGCTCTCGCAAGGTCTGGTAAATCTGTTGGTGCTGGGTCGAGATGTCTCGCATTCGGTCCTGCCATTGCGACGGGGGGGGGTGAAGATTGCGGTGCCAGTCTGAGCTTTGCCGGACAGGGAAAGTCCGAGAGGTCAGCGAGCCTAGCCAAGCATGACGAGCTTTGCCACGTCGGTCAGCCGCCGGGTGCGGCGACCAGCGGTTTGCTGCGGGCGGCCTGAGCATCCATCATCCCGCAGATCAGGTCGCCGCTTCAGATCGTGTTGCCGAAATAGTCGAACTCTTCCGCCGTGACCTGCGCCATGAAGCGGTCGTATTCCGATTGCCGCAGGGCCAGGAACACATGCGCCATTTTCTCGCCCAGGGCATCCCTGACGAAGGTGGAACCCGCCGCGCGCGCGATGGCCGCCGCCCAGTCCTTTGGCAGGACATGGTCGCTTTCCGCCTCGTAGGAGGTCGCTTCGGCGTCGGGCGTCAGATTGTCCCGGATGCCTTCGTACATCCCGGCAAGCACGCTTGCAGCGACAAGGTAGGGGTTGGCATCGACCCCGGCCGTGCGGTGTTCGATATGGCGGCTGGCCGCGGGCCCGGCGGGCACACGTATCGCCACGCTGCGGTTGTTGCGGCCCCAGGTGGCGGCGGTGGGCGCATAGCTGTTGCGACCGAACCGGCGCCAGGAATTGATGTTGGGCGCAAAAATCAGCATCGACTCCGCCAGCCTCTTTTGCAGTCCGGCGACCGCGCTCAAGAGCAGCGGTGCAAGCTCGTCGCCCGTGTCCGCCATCAGGTTCGTGCCCGCCTTGTCCGTCAGGCTGGTGTGCAGATGCATGCCTGATCCGGAGCACCCGGCAAAGGGCTTGGCCATGAAATTGGCGCGCATCCCGTGGCGGATCGCAAGGCCCCGCACCAGCCGTTTCAGCATGATCAGATCGTCCGCCGCGCGCAGGCCGCTGCTTCGGTGGCGTAGGGTCAGCTCGTACTGCCCGGGCGCATATTCGGAGATCATGGTCTCGACCGGCAGGCCCTGCACCTCGGCATGGGCATAGAGCTCGGCGATGAAGGTCTGCAGATTGTCGAGCGGATCGAGACTGTAGACCTGATTGGTGTGGTTCAGGTCGCCCGTGATCGGCATCCGCGCGGCCTGCGGGCGGCCATATGCGTCGCGGGCGGCATCCAGCAGGTAGAATTCCAGTTCGAAGGCCATGACGGGCGTCATGCCGATCCGGTCGAGCGCCTCGATCTGCCGCGACAACGCGTGGCGTGGATCGGCGTCCATGCGCGTACCGTCAAGCTCGTACAGGCTGACCCGCACCTCGCCCCGTTTCGGAGAGGTCCAGGGCAATTCGACCAGCGAGCCGGAAATGGGCCATGCTCTGCGGTCCGCGTCGCCGTCATCCCAGACCAGCCCGGTTTCGTCCACGTCTTCGCCCGTGACGTCGAGCCCGAGGATCGAGCCCGGCAGGTGCCGTCCGGACCGGTAAAGGCCCAGCAGTTCATGTCGCCGGATGATCTTGCCGCGCGCGATCCCGTTGGGGTCGATCAGCACAAGGTCAAAGGCCGCAATATCGGGGTGTTTGGCCAGAAACGCCTCTGCCTCTTCGATCGGCGCGGCCTCGGTCGGTCTGGTGTCGGTCATCACACCTCCTCCTGCGCGACAAGGCGGGTCAGCACCGTTTGGAAACCGTCCAGCAACCCTTCGATCTGGGCGTCGGTTGTGGTCGGCGCGACCAGAACCATGTTGTGGAACGGCGTTACGAGGTACCCTTGGTTGAGCAGCCCGATGTGCAAGGCGTGCTGGATGTCGTCAATTGCGGCTGCGCGCGATTCTTCTGCATTGCGAACGGGCTTGGCGGAAAAGACGATTTCAAGCCGCGCGCCAACGCGGCTGATATGCCAGGGCAGCCCCGCGGCCCTGATCGCGTCGGTGAACCCGTGTTCCAAACGGTCGGCATGCCGGCTCATTGTGGCGTAGGCCTCTGCCGTCATGACCTCCGACAGGCAGGCGCGCAGGCAGGCGATCTGCAACGTGCTGCCCGACAGGGTTGTGCCGATGCCGGAATGGCCGATGCCGCTCATCCCTGCGCGGATCTCGGACAACGCCTGCGCCACCTTGCGCGACATGCCCCAGATGGCCACCGGCACGCCGCCGCCGACGGGCTTGCCGACGACGAAGATGTCCGGATCCAGCCCGTGGACGGCTGTATAGCCCCCCAGGCCCGTCGAAATCGTGTGTGTTTCGTCGATGTGAAGCAAGGTGCCCGAGGCGCGGGTCAACGCGCGCAACGTTTGCAGGTAGCCATCGTCCGGCAGGATCATGCCGCAGTTGGTCATCACGGGTTCGGCCAGAACGACGGCGATCTCATGGGTTTCCAGCGCCGCCTCCAGCGCCGCGACGTCGTTGAACGGGATGCTGACCGTCGTCGTGGTGACATCGACGGCCTGGCCGAGCAGGTTCTTGCGAGCCACCGTCCTGCCGTCCTCGAAATCGACGAGGGTTTCGTCGACTGCGCCGTGATAACACCCGTCGAACACAAGGACCTTCTTGCGTCCCGTCACGGCGCGGGCGACCCGGATCGCAAACCGGTTGGCATCGCTCGCGGTGGTCGCGATCTGGAAGACAAAGGGACCGAAACGGTCGGACAGAAGCTTGCCGACCTCTGCCGCTTCGCCTGAGGGAAGCATCGTCGTCAGGCCGCGTTGGGCCGACCGGCTCAAGGCGTCGACAATGGGCCGCGGCGCGTGGCCGAACATCGCGCCGGTATCGCCAAGACAGAAATCGACAAGTTCGTTGCCGTCGATGTCGGTCAGGATGCTGCCCGAGGCGCCAGCAACGGCAAACGGGAACGGCATCGGCCAATCGCGCATCCAGTACTGCGGCACCTGATCGTAGAAGCCCGGCTCCGGGTTGTCGAACATGGCTTTGCTTTGCGGCCGCCGCGATGCGTAGAGGCCGGCCTCGCCCTCGGCCATAGCGCGTGCTCTTGAGCAGAGCGTCGACAGCGTAAGATCCGTTGCAAGAGGACGGGCGATTTCCTGGGGGCTCATGGTGGTCGTCATACCCTTAATGTGATAACTATTTCTCTTCTCATGATCCGTGTGCCCAGATTTCGCCATATAATACAAGATATTTTTCCAGGCCCCTGGAGTTTGAGACAACCTAAACCATAAAAGTCATCACAATCGGCATCACCCCTGAATCTTCGGACGCAAAGGGCGCACGCATGCCGGCGCCCCGACAACGGCCAGGGGCGGGTTTGGTTGAAACCGCTTCGGGTGCTACCAAGGAAGCCGCGATCGGGGTTTGTACGGCGACGAATTGGCCGGCTCGCGCTTCGGTCTTTTGGCGATCTCGCAAAACACCGCGCCGAAGCACCGCCGTTGTCTATCGTCACCGGCCAGAAGTTCGCTTAACGCACCGACGCATGACGGCTTCGAGCCCAAATTCACGGTTGTAAAACGAAGTGACGTTGCAGGCGCAGCAAAGGGTGGAACTGTTGTAAGCAGCTGCTTATGCGGAGCCGGATCAGCATCTCTCCAATCGAAAAAGCATGCTCATGCCTGCCATGTCGACCCCGCGGCCAGCCCGGTCGCGTCACACATCCCGGAAAGGATACGACATGACCAAACATCTTGTTCTCGCCCTGAGCCTCGCCCTCACGCCCGCCATTGCCTTTGCCATGCCCTCGGTCGGCGACGTGGTAGGCACAAATCCGGAAGACGCCACGGCGGCGCTCGCGAGCGCCGGATGCACCGTCGACGCGTTCGAGGCTGAGGACGGACAGATCGAGGCGAAGTGCCATGACGAGGCTTCCAATCGCTACGAGGTCTACATCGATCCCGCGTCCGGGGCCGTCACCAAGATCAAGTCCGAGGACTGATCCCATGTCGGATCATGTGGAAACGGGCGCCCACGCGGCGCCCGAGATCGCCCAACCCTGGGACCCGGTAGTGCGCCTGACCCATTGGAGCATCGCCGCCGCCGTCATTGCCAACGGTCTTCTGACCAAGCCCGGCGGCACGATCCACATCTGGATCGGCTGGGCCGCGATGGCCGTGCTGGCGCTCCGCGTCGTCTGGGGCCTGATCGGCCCGGCCGAGGCACGGTTCGCCTCGTTTCTTCCCGATCCCCGCGCGGCGCTGAGCCATCTTGCCGACCTGATGCGCGGACGCCCGCGCGAACATGCCTCGCACAATCCGGCTGGAGCGATAATGGTCTACGCGCTCTGGGCCTGTCTTTCGGTGGTGATCGGCACCGGCCTTGTCATGACCGGCGGCAAGAGCCCCATCACCATTGCCGAGGAGAAGGCAGCCGTCGCCGCGGGTGACTGGTCGGTTCTGGTCACTGAGAACGCCGGCGACGGACACGGCGACGAAGACGGACTTGGCGATGTCGCGGAAGAGGTGCATGAAGTGACGGCGAACCTGATGCTGCTACTCGCCCTGATACACGTTGCGGGCGTCGTGGTAGAAAGCCGCGCGCTTGGCCGCAATCTGGTCCGCGGGATGGTAACCGGACGGCGGAGGTGATGTGACCGGGGAGAGCCTGACCCAGGCGAAGCTGAAGCGGCGCCAGCTCGGCCTCGCCGGGGTGATCGTCCTGCAATGCATCGCGGCCGTGTTCTTCGTCGGTGACGTGGTGGTGGATCTCGTTTACACGCCGCTGGCTGAGCATTCCCTTCTGGAGATGCTCGTGACGCTGGCTCTCATCGTCGGGATCGTTCTCAACGCATGTCAGCTGCGACGCATGATGGAACGGATGCAGGTGCAGGACAGGGCCCTGGACACTGCGCGAGGCGACCTTGCGCGGATCATAGAGACACAGTTCGACACTTGGCGCCTGACTCCTGCTGAACGCGACGTGGGACTTCTGGCGCTAAAGGGCCTCGACGCCGCCGAAATTGCGGAGATTCGGGGCGCCGCGAAGGGCACGGTCCGAGCGCAGCTTACACGGATCTACGCCAAGGCCGGCGTCTCGGGCCGCGCCCAATTCGCGGCGTGGTTCGTCGAGGATCTTCTCGACGGCGGGCTCGGGATTGCGGCCTCTCACCCGAACGAACCGCCTTGACGATTAACAAGGCCTCCCTTCCGAGACAGGATGCTGCGCATTCGGCAGCTCGGGCGAGGACGACCGCTGCATGGTCGATCCTTCGGTATCCTCGCTTCTCTGCGACGTTGCTATCCTATCAACGGTTCTCGTTGCTTTGCAGGTCTGTGCTGCACGGACAGGGCAAAGGCAGCGCGTTCGGCGAAGCTCCGGCAACCGCTCTCCCCTTCGTGACACTTTGCGGCTGTAACAGAGATTGAGCCGTAGCGGCGAAAGGCAGGAAGCTCCGCGCAGCCGACCTTCATGTTCCTGGATTGCTGCGCGATGCATGAAGGGCTGGTTTGGTGAAACTGCCCGGCAGCGATAGCGTGCCCGGCGAATGTCCGGTGTGGGCCGGAAACGCAGTGCAGCGAGCTTCCGTCCTCCCTGGCAATGACGCGCGCGGGCCGAGCCAAGGTTGTAGCGAGGGTCTGGGCGGTTCTACCAACCTGACCGGTCTTCATCGAGATCTCCGGCGGACAGGATAGCTGACCGAAAAATCCTTTGCATGTTCCGAAATATGAATATGACCTTGTCGTGCGTCTTAAAGCCATGCTTCCAAACGTTTTTCCAGAACATGCAAATGAAATTCGGAACATGCAACGCGATTTGCATGTTCCGATGGGCCTGCGGACGCGTTAATCAGGCGCTTCTTGGCGCTAGGCTCCTTGTTTTGTTGATCTTCCGGACAACAGTTCGGTGAATGCTCTTGAAGCCTGATAGCGCTCGAAAATCTCATCCAGGCGCGTTTTTCGGGTTTACTGCAAGACACCCCTCGCAAGCCCGAACCGAGCCGCGATCTGCGCCGGAGCGCCTTATTTCTAAGGCCTATCGGGTCACTTCCGATCTCTTCCGGCTTCACTGCAAGAATGTGTGTCAACCAACATCCGCCGTCGCCGGGCGGCCCTTCTACCAGCGCAGTCGGTCGAACTTCAGCCACTGCATCGCGCCACAATGCGGGCACGGCACGAAGAACCGGCGCTGGTCGCTGGCCTCGTACTCGCGCTCGATCCGGCTCAACCCCCGGATCGTTGGCGTCGAGACCAGCAGCACCTTGCGCCGGTGGGCGAAGGTCAGCGACCGGGCTTCCGCCAGCGTGACCGGGTCGCCTTCCTCGTCGGCCGAAACCGGATAGGGGGGTCCACAGATTCCACGCCGGCGCTCTGCGAACCGCTCGGCGTAGCAGTTATCACAACCGGGTCCGACCTTGGTGCAGCCCGTCACCGGGTTCCACGTCGCGTCCGTCCATTCTATGTCTGACTTCTGGGCCAACTGCTAGCCTCACACTTTTTCGCAACGGTAACACGCGGTTGACTCAGCACTAAGCACGAACGATCGCTGTGGCGAGTGATCGCCAGCTGCAGCTGAACTGCGGCGCAGCGGACAGCGTTCGATCTCTGTTCCATCCGCCATCCAGATGGATTTACCAATTCGCTTGCATCACGGATTTCAAAAGATCACTTGAAAGCAAAGACTAGAGGCTGTTCACCGGAAACGCGGCGGTTAACAGGTCCGGAGAGTATCGGCCCTGAGAGACCGCCTTCGCGCCTTCTGACGCCACGACCAGTGCTCAGCCCCTCCCGAATAACCCTCGAAAACAACGGAAAAATCCGGCCGCAGCCGGATCGGGAGAACGCTTTCGCGGGGGCAAGTGGCGGAGAGGAAGGGATTCGAACCCTCGAGACGGTCTCCCGCCTACACACTTTCCAGGCGTGCGCCTTCGACCACTCGGCCACCTCTCCGCCGACGCGTCTATCAAAGGGCGACAGGCGGCTGCAAGCCGTTTCTCAACAATTTTCAATCGGGTTCTGCGGTTTTTTTGGATCGAGCGCGAGCGGGCTGGTCAACGCCACCGGCTATGTGGGGAAGATCGCCGGACACCTCACCCATTGTGTGCGCAGCCGGTGCGCGCCAGACGCACCGGGCAGGTTCAGCTTGAGACCTGTTCGCGCAGGATGGAGGCGGTCAGCGAGACCATCAGGTAGGCGCCCGCGAAGATCAGGAAGGCCAGGATCGTGTTCTCGAACTTGCGCGGATAGCTGGGGTCCTCCGAGGCCACCGGTGTCACCGAGGTGGTCATGTAGCGCGCCTGGCTGTCGGCTTCGCGCCGGGCAGTTTCCAGACGCTCCAGCGCGGTCTGCAGCATCAGGTCGCGCGTGGCCAGGTCTGCTTCGGCCAGCTTGATCTGGACGGCCATTTCCGCCAGCGACTGCTCGCCGGTCGTGGCGGTCGTCATCTCGGCATTCAGCGTCGCCAGCAAAGCCTCGAGCCGGCGGATATCGCCACGGGTCCCGTCAACCTTGGCCTGGTTCGGGCGCGAGTTGTCGAGCAGGGCCTGCAGTTGCAGCTTCTTCTCCTGAAGTTCCAGTTCTCGTGTGTTGATCTGGGCGCGGAGCGCGCCGATCCGGCCCTCGGGGTCGACGATGTTGCCTTCCTGCTGGAGACGCACGAGCTTTTCCTGCGCCTCGCGGCGGTCGGTCTCGGCCTTGTTGAGGTTCACGAGGGCCGAATCGACGGAGTCGTTGCGTTTTCGGGCGGTCAGGTTGTCGATGCGTTCTTCGGCATAGCCAATCAGTGCACGACTGAACTTTGCCGCCAGTTCGGGATCGGCCGCCGTCACTTCCATCTTGATGACGCCCTCAGTCGGATCGAAGCTGATCTGCACGCTCTTCTTGTAAAGCTTGTAAGCGTCTTCGTTAGAGGCGTCGGGATCGAGGCGCTGGATCGGGTCGATGGACGGCTGCGAGAAATGTTCCTTGAAGCCCTCGTCCTGTTCGAGACGCATCATGACTTCCTTCGACTGAAGGTAGCTTTGCGTGGCGATTGCGTCCTGGGCCGTGTCGAAGGCAGAGCCGCGAAGCAGGCTGGGCATGGCGGACCCTGCGCCGTCGTTCTTGAGGATCAGGAACTCCGACTTGGTCGCGTACATCGGGGTGGCGACGTTGTAGTAATAATACCCCATCACGATCGTCGGCAGCAGCACGAACACGGCGAGCCGGACCATGAGCAAGAGCGTCTTCTTGCGCCGCCGCTGCGCAAGGTCCTTCTGGATACGTTTGATTTCGACCGCTCGCCGCTCGGCGGGGCTGATCGTTTCCGTCGACGGAAGCTTGTTCTTCTCCACCTCGACGGTCTGGGGAAGCTGTACCTTGACCTGTTCCGGTTCCATCTTGGCGTCTGCGGGCTTGACCAGTTCCAGCATGTTGGTGCGCTGGAACGGGTCGATGCCGCGTGCGCGCAACAAACGCACCGCGTCGAAATCGGAGGTCGGTGCAAGGCCGTGTTTCTGCGCGACACGACGGGCCATACGCAACTGGCGTCCGGTCAGACCCTCGTGCCGGATCGCGTCCATGTCGGTTTCGCCCGCGACCTGCGCGGCAGAGGCCACGTCACCGCTGCGGGGGCCTTCAGAGGGGTGGGGCTGTGACTGCGCCTGCGCCGCCTGAGCGGTGGATGCGGTAGAGCCGGTTTGCGAGAACATCGGCCGCGACTGCGCCGTGGTGGTGGGACGCACCGAAGCCTCGACCTGTGCGCGGGTCTGCGACACGGCCTGTGTGGGTGCCTGCGATTGGGTCTGTTGCGCGGGCGGCCGCGCCGCGAGCCGTTCGCCGGCATCTGCGGGCGAGGCGGCCCGGGCGGGCCCGGGCGCCGGGCGGGGGGCGGGACGCGGCGCGCTCCCATCCTCCGCGGGACGGCGCGACAGGCTGGCCGTCGGCTGGGTGGGCGGCTGTTGCGCGCCGGAGACGGGGCGCGCCGGTGCTTCGGCCGCGATGCGGTCCGTGCCGGATGCGGGATCCGCCGAGGTCGTCGGCGACCTGCGGATCCTGAACTTCTTAGCCTTGGGTTTCGTAGTCATACAATTGCTTCGCTTCTTCCAAGGAATCGAACATATGAAGCTGACCGTCCATCAGGACCGCCGCCTTTTTCGCAAACTTTTCCAGGACCTTCGGTTGGTGCGATACGATGATGATCGTCGTCGTGCGCAGCCGTTCCGCAAGCAAGTCGCCGGCCTTCTGGTTGAACTCCGCGTCGGTAGAGTTCGGCATGCCTTCGTCGATCAGGTACATGTCGAAGTCCAGCGCCAGCATCAGGGCAAAGGTGAACCGCGCCCGCATACCGGACGAATAGGTGCCAATGGGTTGGTCGAAGTACTCCTTCAGACCGCAGAGCCACCGGCAGAAGCTTTCGACGTAGTCCGGATCGAGCCCGTACATCTTGGCGATGAACCGGGCATTTTCCTTCGCCGAGATCTTCGAGACGACGCCGCCCATGAAGCCCAGCGGAAAGGAGATCCGGCAGCCGCGCCGTATCTCTCCTTCATCAGGCTTTTCCAGACCGGCCATCATTCGGATGATTGTCGTCTTGCCCGTACCGTTTGGCGCGAGAATGCCAAGGGATTCACCCAGTTCGACACGGAACGACGCCCGGTCAAGGATCACCTTGCGCTGGGTGCCGGTCCAGAAGGACTTCGATACCATGTCGAATTCTAGCATTCAGGGCTGCTCCCCGTTTTCGCCCGTTATCCTCGTGGCGAGTTTGGATTTTATTAAAAAATGAATTTGGCCACATTATGACCCCGGCCTGAAACAAAGACAACGTACTCAACCTGTCACGCGCGAAGGTTTGAAACAGTCCGGGGGCGTTTCGGCGGGGCCTGCGCCTCTTTCCGTGTATCCGGAGCGTCCGGCGGCACCCGGGATGAAAAGATGCTCCCACGCTGGTGGCAGGCACAGGTGTGCGACGGATCTTTCGGCGCGCACGCGCGGGCGTCGCATCCACGGCTCACAAAGAAAAACGGCCGCCGGGATTTGCCGGCGGCCGTTGCGATGTCGCGCGCGATCTGACTTTTCAGAGCTCCTGTTTGGTCACCCTCGTGACCTTGCCGACGATGATCGAAACCACGGCAGCGAAGAAGCTGAAGAGTGCGCCCATCTTGGCTGCATCCTGCACCGGACCCGCGTCGAAGGCGACGGAGGCCACGAAGAGCGACACGGTAAAGCCGATGGCCGCAACGCAGCCGATCACCACAAGGTCGATGATCCTCATGCCTTCAGGGATGCCCAGCCCAAGCGGGCGCGCGGCGATCCAGCCGAAGATGAAGATGCCGACGGGCTTGCCGACCAGTAGCCCCGCGAGAACCAGCCAGGTCGCAGGCCCCATGGAAGAGAACTCCACACCTGCGTTCAGCAGTCCGAAGAAGAACAGGATGATCTCGACCGGGTATTTCAGCGCGTGTTCCATGGCGTTGAGCAGGTCGTGCAGGTGTTCCTCGGCTGCGGCGAACAGGCCGAAGGCGCGGTCGGCATGCGGAATGGCCGGCACGATGGGCAGCAAGCCGAGCGCCGGGTGCAGGCCGGACTTCATGAAGCCGTACCAGGAAACGCAGCCCGCGAGAGCGTAGGGCCAGAACGACAGCGTCTTGCGGACCCAGGTCGAAGTCGGGCGGTCCTGCTTGCCCACGTCCATCTTGCGGGGGAGCGAGTTGAAAGCGAAGAACGCCACGAGCGACGCACCCACGGACAACAACAACCACGCCGGCGCAAGATCGCCCGAGGGGTAGAAGATCGCCAGGATGATAAGGCCTGCGGCATCGTCGGCGATGGCCAGAAGCAGCAGGAAGCGCACAGCCGGGTGGCCCGCACCAAAGACCAGTCGCCCGACGAGGTAGCTGAAGGCGATGTCGGTTGCGGTCGGGATGGCCCAGCCGTTCGCCACGGCGCTGTAGGTTTCGGACCCCATTATCATCGCAAGCCCGAGGTAGACGGCAATCGGGCCGAACATGCCCCCAGCGGTGGCAAACAGCGGCGTCGCGGCCTTCTTGCCCCTGAGAGAGCCCTGTTCGAGGATCACCGCCTCCCAGACTTCCTTTGCCGCGATGGCGAAGAACAGCGCCATGAGCACGTCGTTGACGAGGTAGTGGAGGGTCAGCGTCCGGTGGCCGTCGTGGGGATGTCCGATGGGTGCGTGGTCCCAGATCACGAACTCCACGAAGTGGTGATAGGTGTCCGCCCAGTAGTGCGGCTGCCCGGCGACCGGTGCGATCACGTCGAGGTTGGCCCAGATCAGCGCGATGATGGCGCCGAAGATCAGCAGCAGCGAATAGCTCGCCAGAAAATTCCAGACGCGATACATGAGGCCCCTCTCCCGTTCCTGCGTTGGTATTTGGGGTTATCCGATTGCGCGCGGCGGGGCAACGCAGGCGGCGGCCAAAATTGCCCGTGCGTCACGGGTTGAGGTGACTTTGACACTTCCCTGCGCGGTTGGCCGTGTTGCGCGGCCCGGGTCGGGCGCTAACACGCGCCTCTGGGCCCCTAGCGACGGCATGGTCCCTTTTGGGGGAGCGTGAGTTCCGGCCGCCGCGCACTCAGGCGATGGCGTTCCATACCAGCCCGGCGACGATGGAACCCGCCAGCGCAAAGGCCAGGTAGGCGGCGAAGACGCGCGGTTTGACCAGCGCCCAGACCGCGATGGCGGCGGGGATGCAGCTTACGCCGCCGGCGAGCATGAAGCTCATCGCCGCGCCATTCGCCATGCCCATGTTCAGCAATTCGCTGACCAGCGGCACGGCGGCATAGCCGTTCAGGTAGGCGGGCATCCCGACCAGAGCACCCAGCAGGATCGGCATCGGCCCGCTGCCCCCCAGGACCGAGGCGACGGCATCGGCCGGCACATAGTGGATCATCACCGCCTCGATGATGTAGGCGAGCGTGAGCCATTTCAGCAGGAACAGGGCGTTGTCGAGCCCGGCGGTACGGAAGACCTCCCTGCGGTCCGGCTCGTGCCAGAACCGCCAGACCGGTTTGCCCTGGAAGGGTTTCTTCACGCCGCAGCAGCCGCCGACCCTGGGCCTTTCGCGCAGCGGGTCGGCGAAGACCGGAGAGGACTTCAGCGCCATGGTGCCAAGACCGCCCAGAAGGCCGATCCCCACAGCAGCCAGCATTTTGGCGGTCGCGAACTCCATGCCCAGAACCCCCGCCGTGATCGAGAACATCGCCGGGTCCATCAGCGGCGAGGCCAGCCAAAAAGCCATGACCGCGGACAGCGGCGCGCCGACGGCAAGCAGCGCGGCGATGAAGGGAATGACCTCGCAGGAGCAGAAGGGCGACAACCCGCCCAGCAGCGCCGCGAAGACGATCATCCGCGTTTCGCGCCCCTCGAACGCCTTGGCCAGCAGGGTTTCCGCCCCCGTCGCCTTCAGGTAGGCGACGGCGAGGACCGCGAACAGGATGAACGGCGCCGTGTTCAGCAGTGCCCCGGCGCTGAAGGTGACAGTCGGCCAGAACTGGGGCGTGTCCAGCACCGCCACCGCAAGAAGGATCGCCGCTGACGCCATCCAGGCCCAGGAGATCCTTGCCCTGAGCTGCGGCCAGAACGGTGTGTTCGAAGACGTATCAGCCATTTGGGTTCTCCGTCGCACAGCGCGCATCGGCGCAGCAGTGCCGCAAAAGGTAATCCGACAGCGCCCGGACTTCCGCGTAGTCCGCTCCGGCGCAGATGATGCTCCGGCCCTGACGCGACTGGGTCACGAGGCCCGCCGCAGCAAGAATTTTCAGGTGGTGGGTCAGGGTCGATCCGCTGATCCCGCACCGTTCGCCCAACACGCCGATGGGCAGTCCCTCGGATCCGGCGCGCACCAGAACGTCCAGCACTGCAAGGCGTTGTTCCGACCCGAGGGCCGCGAACTTCGACGCGGCGGTTTCGGGTGTAAGAGCGTTGTGAGTCGTTATTTTCATATTTCTAATATTGTCGAAATGATTTGGTTGCGCAAGCGTCATTTCGATGACGTTCGAAATAATGTCTGGCGCGGAGGCGGGCGATTCACACGCCGACGCGCCTTGCCAGCAAGTGCGGCGCGGGCGACAGTCGGCGCAGACCAAACGTGGAGTTTCCAGATGCAGCCCGGCCCACTGAACCTCATCACCGATGTCGCCGGTCTGCGGGTCGGCAACGCTTCGGACGCCACGTTGAGGTCCGGAACGACCGTCCTGACCGCCGACCGACCCTTTACGGCCTCCGTCGCGGTGCACGGCGGTGCCCCCGGTACGCGAGAGACCGACCTGCTGGCACCTGACAAATCGGCGCCCGGCGTGGACGCGCTTGTCCTTTCGGGCGGAAGCGCCTTCGGTCTTGCCGCCGCGCAGGGGGTCATGGATGCGCTGCACGCGCAGGGCAGGGGATTCGAGGTCTTCTCGGCACGTGTGCCCATCGTCCCCGCGGCAATCATCTTCGACTTGTTGAACGGCGGTGAAAAGCTCTGGCCCGTGAACCCCTATCCGGAGCTTGGCGCCCGTGCGCTTGCCGCCGCCGACACGACCTTTGCCATCGGCACCCGGGGGGCGGGCGCGGGCGCGCAGACGGCGCAGCACAAGGGCGGTCTGGGGTCGGCCTCGCTGGTTCTGGCAGACGGCACCACGGTGGGCGCCCTTGTCGCGGTGAACCCGATGGGCAGCGTCACGACGCCTTCGGGCCGTCATTTCCACGCGGCCCCTTTCGAGGTGAACGCGGAATTCGGCGGCCTTGGCCCGGACCCGCACCCCACGCTGGCCCTGCTGCCCAGCCGGAAGGTCAGCGCCATGGCCCAACAGGGCAACACGACAATCGCAATCGTCGCCACCGACGCCGCGCTCGACAAGGCGCAGTGCAATCGCCTGGCCGTGGCGGCGCACGACGGCATCGCCCGGGCCATCCTTCCGGCGCATTCGCCGATGGACGGGGATCTGGTGTTCGCCGCCGCGACGGGCGACCGTCCGCTGGTTGAACCCGGGCCGCAGCTTGCCATGATCGGCCATGCCGCCAGCCTTTGCCTCAGCCGCGCCATAGCGCGCGCGGTGTGGGAAGCAGAGCCGGATCCCTACGATACCCTCCCGGCGATCCGGCGGGAACTGGGTCTCGTCTGAGGCGCGAGGTTCAGCGCAGGATCGGCGGTTTGTCGGGGTCGGAGCCCGGCGCAGGGCGTTCGAATTCCACGCGGGGCTGTTCCGGCTCGGGCAGGTCGAACCGAAGTCCGACCCGCGCCAGCCGCGCGCACATCGGATCGTCGGCCTGCAGAAAGACCACGTCCAGCGCGCCTGCTTCGAGGCCGGAAAAGACCAGCGCCTCCTGTACCGCACCGGCCAGCGCCGGTTCGGCCCGTTCCGGGGCGCCGACGATTCCCAGCAGGTGACCGCGCCCGCCGCCTTCGTAGCCGACCTCGGCCAGCCAAGCGCAGTCCGCCAGCCCCACCGCCGTCGCAAGCTTGGCGTCAAGGGTGGTCAGAAGGACCTCGGGCAGGGCGCGCGGAGCCGACAGGCTTTCCGCGCGGGCCTCGGCCATGGCGGGCGCCTGGGACAGGGTGTCTGCCAGCCAGGCCAGAGCCTCCGGCGGCAGCAGGATCTGGGTCGGGCCGCTTTCGGGGTTGAGCGCCAGGCCGATACCCTGACCGGCCAGCATCCCAGCAAGGGCACGCCCCGACATGGCGACATATGGAACGGCGCGTCCGGCGAAACCCGACATGCGGGCCTCCCGGTCGAAAACGAGGACGAAGCGGGCGTCGGCGACGTCGAAGATCTCGGGTTCGATGGTGTCGCCCGCAGGCTCCCGTTCCAGCATCAGGAACAACTCGCTCGACGCCAGCCGGTCGTAGAACCGCATACGGGCGTTGTCGTCGTCCGGCGCTGCCTCCATGTCGGCGAAGGCGCGGTCCAGCGCGGTCTCGGGCATGTCAGGCATCCAGAACCTCTCTGACGCGGGCGCGCAAAACGGGCAGCAGATCGTCCGCGAACCAGGGATTGCGCTTCAGCCAACCCGTATTGCGCCACGAGGGATGCGGCAAGGGCAGGGCGTCGGGCAGAAAGTCGCGCCAGTTGGCCACCGTCTGGGTGACGTTCGATGTCACGCCAAGGTGCCAGCGCTGCGCGATGCCGCCGATGGGCAGGGTCAGGCGGACGTCGGACAGGCGGTCCATCAGCGATGCGCGCCATGTCCGGGCGCAGATGGCGGGTGGCGGCAGGTCCGATCCCTTGCGGTAGCCGGGAAAGCAGAACCCCATCGGCAGGATCGCCACGCGCGTCTCGTCGTAGAACGTCTCTGCGTCGAGGCCGAGCCAGTCCCGCAGCCGGTCGCCCGACGGATCGGTGAAGGGCTTGCCCGAATGATGCACCTTCATGCCGGGTGCCTGTCCGGCGATCAGCAGGCGCGCGGACGGCTGTGCGCGCAGCACTGGTTGCGGCGCGTGCGCCGTTTCGGTCGCCGCAAAGCGTTGCTCGCACAGGCGGCAGCCGCGGACGTCGGCGATCAGGGCGGAAAGGTCGGTCATGCGGTTTAGCTAGGACCGGCAGGTCCGCGCTTCAACGCATCAGATGCACCGCCCGCCGTCGACCTCCATGCAGACGCCGGTGATCATGCTGGCCTCGTCCGAGCACAGGTAGAGAGCGGCATTGGCAAGATCCTCCGGCGTCGAGAACCGGCCCAACGGGATGGTCGACAGGAACTTCGCCCGCATTTCCGGTGTGTCTTCCCCGAGAAAACTGGGCAGCAGCGGGGTGTCCCCGGCGACCGGGTTCAGCGCGTTCACGCGGATGCCGAAGGGGGCGAGCTCGACGGCCATCGCCTTGGTCGCGGTGTTCATCCAGCCCTTCGAGGCGTTGTACCAGTTGAGCTTTGGGCGCGGAGAGACCCCCGCCGTGGAGGCGATGTTCAGGATCACACCCGACCCGCGCGCCTTGAACGCCGGCACGACCGCGCGGGCGGTCAGGTAGACCGACTTGCAGTTCACCGCGAAAACCCGGTCGAAGTCGTCCTCGCTCACGTCTTCCAGCGGCGTCGGAAGATGGGTGATGCCCGCGTTGTTCACGACGATGTCGGGCGTGCCGTGGGCATTTGTGAAGCTGTCGATCATCTCCGAGACGGATGCCGGGTCGGACACGTCGACATGGCTGTGCGGCGCGCCGATCCGGGCCGCGACTCGCACCGCCGCCTCCGTGTTGATGTCGGCCACGAGCACCGTTGCGCCTTCTGCGGCGAAACGGGTGGCGATTCCCTCACCGAAGCCCGACCCGGCCCCGGTTACGATGGCGCGCTTTCCCTGCAGTCTCATCGCCCGATTCCTCAGAAGGTTGCGCGGCCGCCGGACTGGTCGAAGACCGACGCGGTGGTGAAAGACGCCTCGTCCGAGGCCAGCCAGCAGGCCATGGAGGCGATCTCGTCGACCGTGCCGAAACGGCCCATGGGGATCTTCGATTTCATGAAGTCGATGAAGGTCTGCGTCATCTGCTCGAAGATGGCGGTCTGCACGGCCGCGGGCGCGATGGCATTGACGGTGATCCGCGTGTCGGCCAGTTCCTTGCCCAGCGACTTGGTCAGGCCGATGACCGCAGCCTTGGACGACGAATAGGCCGACGCGTTCGGATTGCCTTCCTTGCCCGCGATGGAGGCCATGTTGACGATCCGGCCGAACCCGTTTGGCCGCATGATGCGCGCGGCAGCCCTGTTGCAGTAGAACAGCGCGTGGATGTTCAACGCGTAGACCTTGTGCCAGTCCTCGGTGGTATAATCGATCACCGACACGTTCGGGCCCGTTATCCCGGCAGAGCAGACCAGAGTATCGAGGTGCCCCATGGCCTGCGTGTCCTCCGCCATCGCGGCGTCGACCGCATCCGGATCGGTGACGTCGATCTGCCGGGTCTTCAGCGGCGTGCCGTCCAGCTTGGCAAGGTTGTCGGCGCTGATATCCCAGACCGTGACTGTGGCGCCTTCGTCGGCCAGACGGCTGGCGATGGCCAGCCCGATGCCCGAAGCGCCGCCAGTGACGATAGCGGCGCGGTTGTTGAAACGCATGGATGTTCCTCCCTTTCGGGTGGGAGAGTGCGGCGAAGCGGACCCGAGGGCAAGAGGTCAGCCGGATTGCCCGTCCGGCAGCCCGTCCGGCAGGCGGGGCGCGGCAGCCAGCAAGCGGCGCGCATAGTCGGTTTTCGGTGCCGTGAAGAGCGTTTCGGTCGGTGCGTCTTCGACGATCTGTCCGTTGCGCATCACCATCACGCGGTCGGTAACGGAGCGGACCACCTGCAGGTCGTGGCTGATGAACAGCCATGTCAGCCCATGCGAATCCGACAGACGGGCCAAGAGATCCAGCACCTGCGCCCGCACCCGGACATCGAGGGCAGAGACCGCTTCGTCGAAGACGATCAGCTCGGGTCTGATGATAAGCGCCCGCGCGATGGCGAGACGCTGGCGTTGCCCGCCCGAGAAGGCGTGGATGTGTTTCGACGCATCTTCGGGGGACAATCCGACGGCGATCAAGGCCTCGGCGACGGCATCCCTGGGCGGCGGTGTATCCAGCAGGTGGAACGGCTCGGAGATCAGGCGCGCGACGCGGTGGCGCGGGTTGAAGCTGCCGTAAGGGTCCTGGAAGACAACCTGGATCCGGCGTTGGGTTTCGCGACTGGGGCGACCGTCGGCCAGAACCGGCTTGCCGTCGATCTCGATCCGGCCGCTGGCCAAGGGCTGCAACCCGAGAAGCGCGCGCGTGAGCGTGGACTTGCCGCAGCCGGATTCGCCCACGAGCCCCAGCCTTTCCCCCTTGCGGATCGTGAAGCTGACGTTGTCGACGGCGGTGAAGCTGCGCGGCTTCGTGGAGGGCCTTGACCTGGGTAGGGGATAGATGACGCTGACATCTGTAACCCGCAGCAAGGGCGCCCCGGGCTGGCGGGCCGGCAGGTGGGCGCGATGCGACGAGGCGGCGATCAGCTCGCGCGTGTAGGCGTGTTGTGGACGGTGCAGGAGCTGCGCTGTCGGGGCCGTTTCGACCACTCGGCCGTGCTGCATGACCGCGATGCGGTCCGCCATG